>JBDTEQ010000013.1:0-21634 GCA_039922475.1 Edaphobacter sp. | reverse complement strand
GGTGTGGGGGGGGCGCTCGAAACGGAGGAGAAGATCGTTGAAGCGGACAGTTCCATGAGGACTGAGGCGGTCGCGCATGGCGGCGAAGTCGACGGGGCGATGATGCTCGTGGATCTGGACGGAGTTGCGGCCGCAGAGGGTGATGTGGGGGCGGCCTTCTCCGGCGAGGTGGGAGAAGATGCGCTGGCCGCAGACGGTGCAGTCGGGGTTCGGCGTACCGGTGTTGATCTCGCTGCGTGCTAAATTGCCCTGACCTTCGGGAGTCCAGAGGTCGAAGGAGAGGAGGGTGCGACGCATGAGGTGGGGCTGGTTGGTGAGGAGTTTGAGGGCTTCCGTGGTTTGAATGGAGGCGGCGAGGTTGACGGCAGTAGAGAGGATGCCGGCGGTGTCGCAGGTTTCGACGGGGCCGGTGGGGGGCTTGGGGAAGATGCATGAAAGACAGGCAGTAGGGAGTAGGGAGTAGGGAGTAGAAGACAGATAGGAGACAGCGGGCTTCGGGAGGATGTTCATGGTGGCGGCGTAGGCACCGATGGCTGCGGCGTAGATCCAGGGTTTGGATTGCTGGACGGCGTAGTCGTTGAGGAGGTAGCGGGTTTCGAAGTTGTCGGTGGCGTCCAAAATCAGATCGACAGGCATGAGGTGGGCGGGGCTCAGTAGCTCGTGGATGTTGGCGGGAATGAGATCGGCGATGCGGGGATGGACGGTGATGGTGGAGTTGAAGAGGGCGATCTTGCGACGGGCGGCTTCGGCTTTGGGGAGGGATTCACGGGCGTCGGACTCGTCGAATAGAATCTGGCGCTGGAGGTTTGAGGGTTCTACGAAGTCGCGGTCGATGAGAGTGAGGGTTCCGACGCCTGCGCGGGCGAGCAGAGAGGCAGTAGCGGCTCCGGTGGCTCCGACGCCGACGATGGCGACGTGGGCATGGGCGAGGAGTTGCTGACCCGCAGAGCCGATGCCGGGGAAGAGGATCTGACGGGAGTAGCGGTCGTGATCGGAGATGGAATTTGCGCCGGCGGGGGTGTTGATCTGGGTGCTGGCGGGCGGCTCTTCGACAGATAAGGCTGGATGCTTTGACATGATAGAGGCAGTCTGCCAAAAGGCGTTGCTCTTTCGTAGTATAGGGAAGGCACGCGATGGAGGGAACCGGCCAGCGTCCACAGCGGTTTTCTGCATCCTACAGACTAAAAGATATGCGAGAGCTGCGCAGGCTTTCGATGTGCGTTATTGGGCTCGGTGCCATGCTGGACTTGCAGGGCTCTTCCATCGAAACAGACTGAAGGTAGAACAGGAATCATGGGTGGTTTTTTGGGTCAGGTGCATCCAGGTCGTGCGAAAGATTGGTTGAAGTCGAGGCGCTGGCGTGTCGCGGCGGCGGCGTGGATTGGATCCTGGCTGGTGGCTGGAGCTGTCAGTGCGCAGCAGGTTCCGGACGCCCCGGCACCTGCAACGACTCAGACTCACGCGCAGGGGAGGACAGGTGCGGCGGAGGCTGCGGGGCAGAATTCGAGCGGGTTGACTACCTCGCTGTGGGATTGGAAGGGTCTGCGGGTTGAGAAGATTGTGTTTGAAGGGGTGACGTTCGACAAGACGGATATGTTGCCGCAGGAACTGCTGCAGAAGGTGGGAACACCGCTCGACCCGGAAGAGGTGCGGATGAGTCTGCGACGGCTGTTTGCGAGTGGGCGCTACCGGGATATTTCAGTGCGGGGGATACGGCAAGGGGATGCGGTGACGCTGATCTTTGCCGGAGCAGAGCGGTACTACGTGGGGCGGGTGACGATCGATGGAGTGAAGAACGAGCGGCTGGCGTCGCTGCTGGAGTTCGCGACGAAGCTCTCGCCGGGTACGGCTTTCAGCGAGCCGCAGATTGCAGCCGGATACGAAGGCATCAAGCAGATGCTGCAACAGCATGGGTACTACGAGCCCATCATGTCGGTGGACTCGGATATCGATCTTGTGGGGAACCAGGTGAATGTAACGTATACGGTTGCAATTGGACCGCAGGCGCATGTTGGGCAGGTGTCGCTGGTGGGGTCGGATGCGGGGTTGACGCTGGAGGAGTTTCGCGAGACAGGAAAGCTGAAAGAAGGCAATCGCGTGACGCGGGATACGACGAGCAATGCGTTAGACCGGCTGCGGAAGATGTATCAGAAGAAAGACCGCCTGGAGGCGACGGTGACTCTGCAGAAGCAGACGTACGACAAGTCTCGCAAGCAGGTGGACTATGAGTTCGATGCGAACCAGGGGCCTGTGGTGAAGGTCTCGGTTGAGGGAGCGAAGATCTCGAAGAACCGCTTGCATCTGCTGATTCCGATCTACCAGGAGGGCACGATCGATAATGACCTGCTGAATGAAGGGGTCTTTAATATTCGCGATTTTGAGCAGCAGCAGGGGTACTTCGATTCGAAGGTCAGCGTGAAGCTTGTGGGGCAGGGTACGGCTGACGAGAGTGTGGTGTTTGCGGTGGACCGCGGGGTGAAGCACAAGGTCGTTGCGGTGGAGTTGAAGGGCAACAGATATTTTACGGACGATCTGTTGAGGGAGCGGATGCGGGTGCAGAAGGCCAACCTCTATCTGCGTAGCGGCAAGTACAGCCCGGCGCTGGTGTCGGCCGATGTGTCGTCGATACAGGCGCTGTATCGGGCGAACGGGTTCGACGAGGCGACGGTCGCGACGGATGTGAAGGATGTCACGACGGCAGCGAATGGGAAGACGCTGAAGTTGGGCGAGATCGCGGTAACGTACACGATCGTCGAGGGAGCGCAGCAAAAATTTGGCACGGTGATGCTGAACGGAGTGGACGCGGGCCGCATGCACGATGTTCGGGCGTTGATGAATACGCAAGCGGGACAGCCGTTTTCTCTGGTGACGCTGTCGGGCGACCGGGACACGGTGCTCGAGTACTACCTGAGCAATGGCTTTGACCAGGCGAGGGTGGACATCAAGCAGACGAAGGAGTCGAAGGCCGCGGACAAGACGGACGTGTCGCTGAATGTGACGGAGGGGCAGCAGGTATCTGTGAATCGAGTGCTGCTATCGGGGATCGAGCATACGAAACCGAGCGTGGTGCAGTCGCAGATCCTGGTGCATGCAGGCGATCCGCTGGACCAGACGGCGCTGCTGCAGACGCAACGGAATCTGTACAACATTGCGCTGTTCAACGAGGTGGTAGCGGCAGTGCAAAATCCTACAGGCGACGCTCCGGAGAAGAATGTGCTGCTGCAGTTGACGGAGGCGAAGCGGTGGAATGTGACGTATGGGTTTGGATTGGAGGCGCAGACCGGAACACCGCAGACCGGCATGATCTCGGAGGCTTCGTGCATTCAACTGATGCTTAACCCGTGCAACCAGCTCTCGCAGGAGGGGAAGACGGGAGTGAGCCCGCGGGTGTCGGTGGATGTGTCGCGGATCAATCTGCGCGGAACGGATGATTCACTGACGCTGCACTCGTCGTATGGATTGCTGGAGCAGGTGGCAATTTTGACGCTGCAGAATCCTCATCTGTATGGCAGCAAGAGTTTTTCGGCGGCGATCTCCGGCGGATATTCGAACGTGCAGGACATTTCGACGTTTGCGGCATCGACGCTGCAGGGTGATTTCCGGATCACGCAGAAGTGGCGGCGACGGGACACATTTATTTACGACTTTCTTTATCGAAGGGTAAAGGTCGATCCAAACAGCCTGCAGGTTTCGGCGGACCTGATTCCGTTGCTGTCGCAGCCGGTGCGCGTGGGCGGCCCGGGGATTACCTGGTTCCATGACACACGGTCGCCTGGCCCGCTGGATGCAGTGAAGGGACAGTACACGACGGTGCAGACGTTTCTGGCGTCGTCGAAGTTCGGTTCGCAGACGGATTTCTGGAAGATCGATGGGACGAACTCGACGTACTACCAGTTCGGCAAACAGCAGAAGTATGTGTTTGCGCGGAGTACGCGAATCGGGTATGAGCGGGCTTCGGGGAAGAATCCGAATGTGGGCAATGATGCGTGCGTGGGCGATCTGCTGACGACGAATCCGAGTTGCAGCGCGGTGCCGCTGCCGGAGCGGTTGTATGCGGGCGGAGCCAACTCGCTGCGTGGGTTTCCGATCAATGGTGCGGGGCCGAGAGACTTGCAGACTGGCTTTCCAGTGGGCGGGACGGCGGCGTTTGTGAATACGTTCGAGTTGCGGATGCCGGCACCGACGCTGCCGCTGGTGGGGAGCAGCCTGAGCTTCGTTCTCTTTCACGATATGGGGAATGTGTTTCAGAATGCGTCGGATATGTTTCCGAGCTTCCTGCACTTCAAACAGCCGAACCGGGCGACGTGCAGGAACGTTTCCGGAAGCATCGGGACGTGCAACTTCAATTATTTCTCGCACGATGTTGGTGTGGGAGCACGGTACAAGACACCGGTCGGTCCGATCCGGCTGGACTTCAGCTATAACCTCAATCCACCGGTATATCCGGTGATCTACGACTTTGAAAATAATCCTCCGCGTGAGGGGCATGCCGGACATTTCAATTTTTTCTTCAGCATCGGGGAGAGCTTCTAGATGGGCGTGACAGCGCAGACGACGGGACGGTGGCTGATGAGCGCGTTGACGTTCGTGGTGTGTGCGCTGCCGGTGCGATGTTTTGCGAGGCAGGCTTCTCCTGTGGCGGCGGCTCAGTCCCATGCTGCGACGCCTGGGGACGGGGTTGTGCTGGATCGTCTGGTTGCCGTGGTGAACGGGGACATGATCCTGGAGAGCGATGTCGATGAGGAGCGCCGGTTTGAGGAGATTCAGCCTTATCGTGCGGCTGAGGAATCGACGCGAGAGAAGATCATCGAGAGGTTGGTGGATCGAGTTTTAATTTTGCAACAGGCGGCGCTGCAGCCAGAGGATGCGGTGTCGGATCAAGATGTCGATATCCAAATGGCGACGCTGCGAAAAGACATACCGGAGTGCAAACAGTATCAGTGTGAGACGGATGAGGGATGGAAGAATTTTCTGGCCAGCCACGGGTTTACGGTGGAGGAGTTTCGGTCGCGGTGGCGGAAGCGGATGGAGTTGCTGAAGTTTATCGGGCTGCGTTTTCGGAATGGGATTACGATCTCCGACGATGAGATCAAGACATACTACGAGAAGACGATGCTGCAGGTGTATGCAAGGCGAAATGTGACACCGCCGAAGCTGGAGACTGTCTCGAAGCGGATTGAAGAGGTGCTGCTGCAGCAACGGGTGAGTGCGTTGCTGGAGGATTGGCTGAAGTCGCTGCGTGTGCAGGGGAGCGTGCGGATCATGACACCGGGCGAGGTGGCTCCGTGAGCGATCTGGAGAAAAGACTGACGGAGAAGAAAGAACAGCTTGAGGCGAAGGTTGCCATACAGGTTGCGAAGGTGCAGCACTCGCTGGCGACCAGGATGGGGCGCACCGTGGGCTGGACGGTGATTGCGGTTGTGGTGCTGGTGGCTGTGCTGTTTGGGGCGTTCGCGTGGTACTCGACGACGGATGACTTCAATCGACGAGTGGGCGGGGAGGTGGTGAAGGTTCTGGAGGATGCAACGGGTGGGCGGGTGGAGCTGCGGAAGATCAGTTTCGATCTGCGGCATCTTGCGATTGAGGCTGATGGGTTGGTGATTCATGGATTGGAGGGGCCGGGTGAGGCTCCGTATCTTTCGGTGGACAAGATCGATCTTCGGGTGAGACTGCTGAATCTATTTTCGTATGTTTCGGGGACTGGGGTTTCTTCGCATGTGCGGTTGAGCTATCTCGATGTTGAGCATCCGCAGTTCCATCTGATCGTGGATAAGGATGGGAAGACGAATCAACCGGTGCCGACGCATCCGCGTACGAGCAAGACTCCTCTGACAGATACGCTGCTCGATCTGAAAGCCGGAGAGGTTGTGGTGACGCATGGCGTTGCTCTGTTGAACGATCGCGCGATTCCATTCGACATGGCAGCGCGGGAGCTGGATGCGGAGGTGCACTATCTCAGTTCGACAGACCGCTATGGGATGACAGTGGATTTGAAAGACCTACGGACGAAGATGGCGAAGCAGGTAGAGGCACAGTCGGCGCTGCACCTGGCGATGCAGCTTGGACGAGATGCGGTGGATCTGCAGAAGCTGGAGTTTACGAGCGGGAGGAGCTCGAAGCTGGAGGCGACGGGCAGCTTGAAGCACTTTGCCAAGCCGGAGTGGCAGACGAAGGTGAAGGGCTCGCTGGAGCTGAAGCAGGTTTCTGTGCTGACGAATGTGGATGGTTTGAATGCGGGATCGGTTGATCTGAATTTGAACGGACATAATTGCGTGACGTCACCTGCGGTTGCGCAGAAACGTCCTCCGTTCTGGAGGAGGAGCCATCCGCTGCAGAGAGCGAAGCCACAGAAACCCTTGCCTCCTGATCCGGATTGCGTTGCGGGATATCTGCTGGCGGGGTCGGCGAAGATTCATAAGGCCTCGTACAGGAATGAATATGTGCGGCTGCATGATGTGGACGGCAGCGCGATTCTGCATGTGACACCGACGGAGCTTCTGCTGACTGCGTTGACGGGTTATCTGCCGGGTGGAGGGAGTGCGGCGGGCGATCTGCGGATTTCAAACTGGCTGGGTCAGGTGCCGCCGAAGGATGTGACCGCAGGCTCGCCTACGACTGAGGCTGCGGTGACGACAGCTAACAGAACGGCGAAGACGGTGGGGGCAAAGGCTCCTATTACGGATACAAAGATGCCGCAGGTGCTGCCATCGCATGCGTATTTGACGGCAGTACTGACGAAGATTCCGCTGCGGACGATTATGGACGTGACTGCTCCAGAACACTATGGAGATTTGGGGTTCGATACGGCGGTGAGCGGGCCGGTGGAGGTGGAGTGGGGCGGGCCGGCGAAGTACATTGCCGATACCGTGGAAATGGATGGGAATCTGACGTTTGCGCCGACGGGGGTGAAGCGTGCGGGCGCGTTGAACGATGTTCCGGTGACAGGGAAGACGGTGGCGCACTACACAGGACGGAACGAGACGGTGCGGATTCAATCTGTGACGCTGCAGATGCCACAGACGAACTTTGAGGCGTCGGGTGTGCTGGGCGTAAAGGACGGCGATCCGTTGACAGACCTGCGGGTGGATATGACGGTGCGGGACCTGTCGGAGTACAACCAGTTGCTGACGACGCTGGACCTGGAAGGAAATGGGAAGAAGGGAACGGCAGCGATTCCGGTGAAACTGCACGGTGCGATGCAGTTCGACGGGACGGCGAAGGGGCGAATCGCAAATCTGGACGTGAAGGGGCACATGCAGGCGGCGAATGCTGAGTTCGCGCTGGGGACGACGGATGTATTGCTGGATTCGGTGGTGGCGGATGCGGAGTATTCACCGAACTCGGGTGTAGTGGTGGCGAGTTCGACGATTAAGCGCGGGACCGCTGTGCTGAATATCGAAGGGAAGATTGTGCCGCGGAAGGTGGTGAGTCGGCGCGGAGTAGCTACTTACGTGTGGGACGATGGAATGGCACTGGATGCGAAGGTGCAACTGGCGGATGCGTCGATGGTGGATGTGTTGCAGATTATCGGTCAGCAGGAAAAGGTTTCTGTGACTGGAACGATTGCAGCGAATGGTCATGCGGCGGGGACGTTGAGCAGTTTGAACGGCGGCGGGCATGTGTCGCTGATGAACGGTGTGGCGTATGGAGAGCCTTATCAATCTGCCGTGGCCGAGTTGACAGTGCATGAGAAGGGTATTGAAGCGAACGATGTTGTGCTGAAGGCGCATGGGGTGCAGATCGCTGGGAATGGCGGTTACGACTGGGGGAACGAGCATCTGCATGCTCATATAGAGGGACACAATATTTTGCTGTCGAAGTTTGCGACGGTGCAGAATGCGAGGACGGATCTAGATGGGAGTGCGACGCTGATTGTGGATGCGAATGGCACGATGGCGCAGCCGGGGTTGAAGGCGAATGTGAAGCTCGTTGGAGTGACATATCGGGGGCAAGGGATTGGTGATGCGACGGTGGAGGCCCACAGTGACCGAGAGACGGTGTACTTCACGGCAAACTCCACGCTGGTGGGCGCGAAGGTGGATGCAACGGGGCAGGCAGGGCTGACGGGTGACTATCCGTTGCAGGCTAAGGTGACGATTGCAGGACTGGACATCGGCAAGCCCATGGCGATGTTCGGGCCAGCAGGTATGAAGGCGCAGTCGATGATCAATGGAACGGCGACCGTGAGTGGGCCGCTGAAGACGCCGAAGGCATTGAGCGGCGAGGCGGAGTTGAGCCAGATGAATGTGACGCTGCAGGGAATCGAGTTGAAGGCGGCTGAACCTTTGCGCGTGGGGTTGCGCGACGGTGTGGCGACGCTGGAGCAGGTACACATTACCGGACAGGATACGAACATGCAGGCCAGTGGAACGGCGCAGTTGCTGGGAGCGACGGATCCGAAGGGCGGCAAGCTGGATGTGAAGGCGGTGGGAAGTGTGAGTATGGCGCTGCTGCATACCTTCAATGCGAATCTAATTTCGACCGGGAAGATGGAGTTTACCGTGGCCGCCGGTGGACAGTTGATGAATCCGGCGCTGACGGGCAAGGTGCAGTTCGACAATGTGAACGTCGCGATGGATGGAGTCCCGAACGGGTTGAGCAAAATGAATGGGACGCTGGTGTTCAATGGCGATCGGTTGCAGGTGGAGAATCTGACAGCGAAGACGGGTGGCGGCACACTGAAGATTGGCGGATCAATTCGGTACAAGAACGGTATCTATGCAGACCTGAGTGCGACCGGCGACTTGGTGCGAGTGCGGTTGTATGGATTGAGTGTGACGGCGAATGCGAACCTGAAGCTGCAGGGCACGCCGGAGAGTTCGGTATTGAGCGGAACGATCCTGATTACGCGATTCGGGATTGGGCAGGATGTGGATTTTGCGGCGTTCGGTTCGCCGGGGGGCGTGAGTGCGCTTCCCAACCCAAACTCGCCGGCGAATAATATCCGGCTGGATGTACGGGTTACAAGCGCGCCGCAACTGGATTTTCAGAACTCGTATGCGAAGCTGGCGGGGACGGTGGATCTGACGATTCGCGGGACGGCGGCGGTGCCTTCGTTGCTGGGACGGATTCAGATCAACGATGGAAGCGCGACATTTGCAGGGACGAAGTATCAACTGCAGCGCGGAGAGATTTATTTTACGAATCCGGTTCGGATCGATCCGATCATCGATCTGGATGCGACGGCGCAGGTGGAGAACTATGACATTACGGTGGGACTGCATGGAACGGCGACGAACCTGAAGCCGACGTACCGGTCGGAGCCTCCGCTGAGCGAGAGCGACGTATTTGCTCTGCTGGCGCTGGGCCGGACGCAGGAGGAGGCGCAGTTGTACCAGGAGCGGCAGGCGCAACAAGGGACCGATCCGACGACGAGCGCACTGCTGGGCGGGGCGTTGAATGCCACGGTAAGCAATCGCGTGGAGAAGTTGTTTGGCGTAGGGAGCGTGAAGATCGATCCGGCGTTTGTAGGCACGCTGGGCAACTCTTCGGCGAGGATTACGATACAGCAGCAACTGTCGCGGCAGATCACGGCGACGTTTGCGACGAATGTGAATACTTCGGCGCAGCAATTGATCCAGGTGCAGTACGACCTGAATCACGATAACTCGATTGTGGTGACGCGTGATGAGTCGGGCGTGTTCAGCGTGGTTTATAAGTTGAGGAAGCGCTACAGATAGGCTGGGGTCAGAGATGAAAACTGCATCTAACTTTGCGGTTCTCGATGAAACGAGTTGAATAGATGCCGCTTCGGGAGGAAGGGATGAACTGGATGAAGAGTGTGCGGCGGGGGTTCTTCTGGGGCCTGGCGGCGGTGTTGCTTTTTGCCGGAGTTGCAAAGAGCATAGCGCAGAAAGTATCGAATGATGCGCAGATCCAGGCGGATGTGATGAGAACGCTGGATAGCAAACGATTCAAAGATGTGAAGGTTTCGGTGCTGGGCGGCGTGGTGACGCTGACGGGAACTGTAGAGATCTATAGCGCGAAGGAGGATGCGGATAGCCGTGCGCATCATCGCAGGAATGTGAAGAGCGTCGAAAATCGGATTCAGGTGGCTGGGCCCACGGTTGAAGATCCGATGCTGCGGGACAAGCTTGCGGAGAAGCTGGCGTATGACCGCGTAGGGTACGGGACGACGGCGTTCAATGCGTTTACGATTGGCGTGCAGAACGGCGTGGTGACGCTGGGGGGGATGGCGTATGGACCTTCGGATAAAGACTCCGCGCTAAGCCTGGTGGCGAACTATCCGGGTGTGAAGGATGTGATCGATAATATTGATGTGGCACCGGTGTCGCCGATGGATGACAGGATTCGGCTGGCTGAGGCTCGTGCGATCTATGGTTTTCCAACGTTGAACAAGTATGCAATCGATCCTGCGAAACCAATCCGGATTACGGTGGTGAACGGGAATGTGACGCTTTCCGGCGTGGTGGATAGTCAGGCAGATAAAGATACAGCGAATGTGCGGGCGAATGGGGTGGCGGGGGTGTTCAAGGTGGTGAATAACCTGCAGGTGGTTGGCGATACCGCGGAAAAGTCGGGAAAATAGTTGAGTTTCTTCTTTCAGGCAGCGCCGAGGATGTTGGCGCAGCCCGAATTCTTTTACGATAAAGAGATGGCATCGTTCTGGAAGAGCACCGCGGTAACGCTGGAGATGATCAAGTGGGAGCACTCGGTGTTTGCGCTGCCGTTTGCGTTGACCGGAGCAGTGCTGGCTGCGAGCGGATGGCCGACGCTGCGTGTGCTGGGTTGGATTATTGTTTGCATGGTGGCGGCACGGTCTGCGGCGATGGCGTTCAACCGGCTGGTGGATGCCCGGCTGGATGCGGCGAATCCGCGGACGGCGATGCGGGCTTTGCCGGCAGGTATGTTGAGCAACGGGTTTGTGGGTGGATTTGTTGTGGTGTCGATTGCGGTGTTTGTTCTGGGCGCTGCAATGTTAAACCGGTTGACGCTGGAACTGGCTCCGGTGGCGCTGGGTGTAGTGCTGGCATACAGCTATATGAAGCGGTTGACGCGGTGGTCGCATGTGGTGCTGGGACTGGCGCTGGGGATTGCGCCGACGGCCGCGTGGATTGCAGTGCGGGGATCGCTGGACTGGCGGATTGTGGTGCTGACCGGAGCAGTGCTGCTTTGGGTGGGTGGGTTCGATGTATTGTATGCGTGCCAGGACTTTGAGCATGATCGTCGTGCAGGGCTGAACAGTGTGCCGCAGGCGTTTGGAGTGGTGCCTGCATTCTGGATTGCGCGGTCGATGCATGTGGGGATGCTGCTGATGTTGTGCTGGTTGATTGCGCTGTTCGGGCTGGGGAAGGTTGCGATGCTGGGCGTTGCGGTGGTGGCGATTCTTCTGCTGTATGAGCATTCGATGATTTCGCCGAAGGATTTGCGGCGGATGAATGCGGCGTTCTTCACGTTGAATGGCGTGATCTCGGTGGTGTTTTTCGGCTTTATTGCCGCGGATGTTCTGATGCGTCGATAAAAAAGCCCGCCGTGTGGCGGGCCTCTTCGGGGAGTGCGCTGCAAGATCGTTAGTGCTGGTGATCACGCTTGATTTCGTCCAGCTTTTCGTTGACTTTATTCTTCATGTTTTGAGCGGTCGTCGTGACTTTTTCACGCATGTTGTGCGCGGTGTCGTCGGCACGGTGTTTGAGGTCTTCGCTCTTTGCTTTGGCTTGCGAGCTATTTTCCTCTTGCATGGCTCCAGCCGCGTCTTTGGCATGACCCCAGGTTTCCTTTGCGGCACCCTTGACCTGCTCCGCGGTACCTGCATTCGCAAGCTTCTGGTTGCCGACCGCTTCGCCGACGCTCTGCTTGATCTTTCCTGCTACCTGGTCGAATTTTCCTTCAATTTTTTCGGTATTCATACTTGACTCCTTGGTCTTGACTCTTGAGGCGCGGGAGGGCTGCGATGGATGTTGGCGGACGCTTTAGACCGCTCTCCTGCCTGACATGAGGTTGAAGATGAGGACGATGATGGCGAGGACAAGAAGGATGTGAATCCAACCGCCAAAGGTGTAACTACTGACTAATCCTACGATCCAGAGGATGAAAAGGATGATGGTAATAGTCCAAAGCATTTTTCGTTCTCCTAGACGATCCCGGCTTAGCTTCTTCGGGTTCGCAGATGGTATGCAGTACTGGCAGTTACATTGGGTAAGGTGCGGGTTACATCCGTGAGGTTGCCAGTGAGAATAAAATAGGAAGTTATACAGGAACAGGATCGGGGTATCTGGTTGAAAGTAGCGATTCAAGGGGAACTGGGCTCAAACAGCCATATGGCGACGGTTGAGATGCTGGGCAACCTCAAGGGGCTGGAGATCATCGCATGCACGGTGTCGGGACAGGTGCTGGCAAAGGTGGTGGGGGGCGAGGTCGATGCTGCGGTACTACCGATTGAAAATAGTCTGCATGGTTCGGTGGCGGAGCACTACGATTTGCTGCTGGAGTTGCCTGTACGGATCGATGGAGAGAGCCTGCTGCGGATTCGGCATAACGTGATTGCGATGCCGGGTGTGAAGCTGAGCGAGGTGCGGAGGGTGATGTCGCATCCTGTGGCGCTGTCGCAGTGCAGACGGTTTCTGGCGGCGCATCCGGAGTTTGAGGTGGTGCCGTTCTATGACACGGCGGGAAGCGTGAAGCATGTGATGGAGGCGGGTTTGCGGGATGCGGCGGGGATCGCTCCTGAGCTTGCGGCAACGGTGTATGGCGCAGAGGTGCTGGTTGGCGGGGTGGAGGATCATACGGAGAACTTCACGCGATTCCATCTGTTGCGACGTGAGGATGCGAGTGCAGGGGCGAGCGTTGCGGATGCCGACAAGATGAGTTTAGCGTTTGCGATTGAGCATCGGCCGGGGACTCTGGTGGCTGCATTGCAACGACTGGCTGATGCTGGAGTGAACCTGACGAAGATCGAGTCGCGACCAGTGCCAGGGAGCCCGTGGGAGTATGTGTTTTATGTGGACGTGCGGTTCGATGGGACTGTAAAGGCAGAGGCTGCACTGGCTGCGCTGCGGGAACACTGCCAGATGGTGAAGGTGCTGGGGCAGTATCGGGCGGCTTAGGTGTGACTGGAACTTTGTTCGTTAGAACGCTTCGGGCATAGGCGGTGGTGCGGTGAAGGTCGCACTCAAGACGGTGGCGAGGATACCGAGAACGGAGAGTCCACCACCGATGAAAAGGATCGAGCAGCGGCCCAGGAGCGTAGGCGCAGGATGCCGATTACCGTCAGAATCGCCCAAACGGCAAGGGCGGTATAGAAGATGCCGACGGTGAGCATCAAATAAATAGCGAAGTGAGGTGTGGCGGCGGTTGACGGCTGACGTCCGACAAAGATGCCGGCGAGTACGGTCACAGCGGTGTCATGAGTAACAGAGAGAGCTTACCAGGCCAAGGACAATAGCGGACAGGAAGAGCCCAAATAGGTCGTTTCATAAAGGGGTGAGCCTGGCAGGACCATGAGGTTTCTTTCGAGAGGCAATTCGTTTTTGTGTGCGGGTTCCAGCTTGGGATTGATGAAAAAGGAGTTATGGCCGATGACTGGGTGTGGAGCGCGTTTTCGAAGAGAGGTTGATGGGAATGCGACCGAGTTCGGACTTGCTGCATCGAATAGAGGATAATCTGATAGGGGTACACTCAATGCCGAGCGATTTTGTAAGCGTGATTCAGCCGACAGCAGCTAAAAATGGTGAGGGAGTAAGTGACGAGGGGTCTGGGAAGAAACCCGCTCCGGTGTTGCCGGTTCGGGATACGGTTCTGTTTCCCCATGCTGTGCTGCCCCTGACCGTGGGGCGTGACAGCTCGATCCAGTTGATTCAGTCGCTGGGCGAGGAGAAGACGATTCTGGTGGTGGCGCAGCGGGATGCGCGGCAGGATTCGCCGCAGTCGACGGATTTGTTTGCTATTGGTACGCGCGCGACGGTGCATAAAGTCGTCAAGATGCCGAACCAGAGCCTCTTCGTGTTTACGGAAGGCAATGAGCGGGTGCATCTGGGCGAGTTTACGCAACTGACTCCGTTTATGACTGCAGAGTATGAAGCCATCGCGGATGTGGAGCCACAGCAGTCGCCCGAGGCGGAGGCGCTCCAGCGGAATGTGGTTAGCCAGTTTCAGCAGATCGTGACCTCCTCGCCAACGCTGAGCGATGACTTGCAGACGATTGCGATCAATATTGACGAACCGGGAAGGCTGGCGGACTTTATTGCTTCGTCACTGCCATTTTTGACGACGGCAGACAAGCAGGAGCTGTTGGAGACGCCGGATGTTTCGGCGCGTCTGGAGCGCATTAACAAACACCTGGCTAAGGAGCTTGAGGTGCAGCAGTTGTGCAACAAGATCCAGACCGAGGTGCAGGATTCGGTGCAGTCGTCGCAGCGGGACTACTATCTGCGCGAGCAGTTGAAGGCGATTCAGAAGGAGCTGGGCGATGTCGATGATACGCAGAAGGACATTGCGGAGCTGAAGGAGAAGATCGAGACCGCAGGAATGCCGGAGGATGTGAAGAAGGACGCGTTGAAGGAGCTTGGACGGCTGAGCCGGATGAATCCTGCAGCGGCGGACTACTCGCTGACACGGAACTATGTGGAGTGGCTGGCGGTGCTGCCGTGGTCGAAGACGTCTTCGGGCGAGGTGGACATTCTGAAGGCGAAGGAGATTCTGGACACGGATCACTACGGCTTGAAGAAGGTGAAGGATCGCATTCTGGATTACCTTTCTGTGCGGCGTTTGAAGCCGGATATGAAGGGGCCGATACTTTGCTTCGTTGGGCCTCCCGGTGTGGGCAAGACCTCGCTGGGGCGATCGATTGCGCGGGCGCTGGATCGGAAGTTTTCGCGCATCTCGCTGGGCGGTATGCATGATGAGGCGGAGATTCGCGGGCATCGGAGAACGTATATTGGCGCGCTGCCGGGTCAGATCATTCAACACCTTAAGAGGGTTGAGGTGAAGGACCCGGTGTTCATGCTCGACGAGATCGATAAGCTGGGGCGCGACTTCAGAGGCGATCCTGCCAGTGCTCTGCTGGAGACGCTTGATCCGGAGCAGAACAATACGTTTCGGGACAACTATCTGGATCAGCCGTTTGATCTGAGCAAGGTGTTGTTTATCTGTACGGCTAACCAGCTGGATACGATACCCGGGCCGCTGCTGGACCGCATGGAGATTATTGAATTGACCGGCTATACGGAAGAGGAGAAGGTGAGTATCGCCATCAAATACCTTGTTCCGCGGCAGATCAAAGAGAACGGAATTACTACGGAACAGATTGAGTTTCCGAAGGATAGCGTACATCTGATCGCGCGGCACTACACGCGAGAGGCTGGCGTTCGCAAGCTGGAACAACAGATTGGAACGGTGTGCCGCAAGGTTGCGCGCAAGATTGCAGAGGGCCATACGGAGAAGATCGTGATTACGCCGGAGGTGGTGCTCGAGTTTCTTGGCGGCATCAAGGTGCGTGTGGATACCGAGATTGCGGAGCGGACCAAGCGTGCGGGCGTTGCTGTTGGACTTGCATGGACACCGGCTGGCGGCGATGTGTTGTTCATCGAAGCCAACAAGATGAAGGGCAAAGGCGGCTTCACAATCACGGGCCAGATTGGCGATGTGATGAAGGAGAGCATGCAGGCTGCGTTGACGTGGGTGCGTTCAAACGCCGCGTCTTTAGGGCTCGATGAGGACTTTACCAAGGATGTCGATCTGCATATTCATGTGCCTGCGGGGGCGATTCCCAAGGATGGGCCTTCGGCGGGCGTGACGATGGCGACGGCGCTGGTGAGCCTGTTGACGAATACTCCGGTGCATCCGCTGACGGCGATGACGGGTGAGATTACGTTGAGCGGCAATGTGCTGCCGGTTGGCGGAATCAAGGAGAAGTTCCTGGCGGCGAAGCGGGTCGGCGTGCGGGATGTGATTCTGCCTACTGACTGTAAACAGCAGGTGGAGGAGGACTTAACGCCGGATCAGATTGAGGGCGTTACGCTTCACTATGCTTCGCGGATCGAGGATGTTCTGGCGGTTGCGCTGCCTAAGACGCACCGGGAGCAGGTGGAGGATGAGGTAGTTCGGGAAGAGGTTCTTCACGCCGGTGTGTAAGTTGTGGACGTGACTTTGAAGTGGGCGGTTCGGTTTCTGCCGGGCCGCTTATTTTTTTCTGGCGTGGTGGAAGGGCATTTTATTGGGGGTTTTCGAAAAAATGGGTGTTTTTTCGTGGTGTTTTTGTGGTGAAGTTGTGGTGATTGGGTGGTAAATCGTGGTGTTTCGACGCACGTTTTCCGGCGTCTAAAAATACGCCACGGTTTTGAACTTTATTTTTGGTTGATTCTTGTTTGCGTGAGGCGATTGGGATGATGACGATCGGACACTCGACACTGACGATAGAGTCGTTCCTGCGAGCGCTGCGGGAGAACGGGTGCACGACGCTGGTGGATGTGCGGCGGTTTCCGGGGTCGCGGAGGTATCCTCATTTTTCGCAGGACCGATTGTTTGCTACGTTGCGCGAGGCTGGGATTCGTCCTCTGTGGCGGGAGGGGTTGGGCGGGCGGCGCGCGGTGAAACCTGACAGCGTGAATGTGGGTTGGAGGAACGAGAGCTTTCGCGGGTACGCGGATTACATGCAGACGGACCACTTTGCGCAGGAGATCGGGTGGTTGATGGCTCTGGCGGACTTCGATTCGGCGGTGGTGATGTGCGCGGAGGCGGTGCCGTGGAGATGCCATCGGTCGTTGATCGGGGATGCGGTGCTGGCGCGGGGTGGGGTGGTGGAGGACATTTTTGTTCAGGCTGATGGGAGGAGTTCGCGGCGGGTTCATGCGATGACGGGGTTTGCGCGGGTGGAGGGGGTGAGGGTGTGGTATCCGGGGGAGGGGGAGTTGTTTGGGTAGTGCTTCCTCGATCGATGGCAACGACAAAGATGAGATACGGGGTTGCGGCGGTTGGAGGGGCAAGGGCAAAGCAAAAGGCAGCAGCAGGTCCTCCGCCTGCGGCGAAGGATGACAACTAAAAACAGGCAGCAGCGGGCCCTCCGCCTGCGGCGAAGGATGACAACTAAAACGGGCAACAGCAGGTCCTCCGCCTGTGGCGAAGGATGACAACTAAAGACGGGCAACAGCAGGTCCTCCGCCTTGCTGCGAAGGATGACAACTAAAGACGGGCAGCAGCAGGTCCTCCGCCTGTGGCGAAGGATGACAACTAAGAACAGGCAACAGCAGGTCCTCCGCCTGCGGCGATGGATGACAACTAAAAAAGAGGCAAGCGCAGGTCTTTCGTCTGTGGTGGTTCAGTTTTCCGAGGGGCGTTCGATGTGGTCGATAAGGAGTATCTCTACGGATTCCTTCGAGGGCTTGAGTTTTAATCCCATCTGGTCCTGAATTGCTGTGAAGAAAGATGATCCAGGACCGTCGGAGTCGGCGCGCGACCACGATACCTCACAGTCATAGCTTCCCTCGAGGCCGGTTTTGTCGATGACGGGACGACCCTCCAACTCAGGTTCATGTCCAATGGCAGCGACGACCAGCCAGAACGGCCAGTATGGTGTGCGCATATGCATCGTCTGAGTCAGGGTGCGCTTCTCCTCCGGGGTTGGCGGTATGTAGCCCCGAGGCGGCGGCGGAGGTGGTGGAGGAGCCAACCAGTCGAAGCGAGGAGGAGGAGTTGCCGCGAGAGGAGTTTTCGCTTCTACCTTTGTGCACCTCAGGCCTCCTTTGGCGATGACGAGCGTAAATACGGTCAACTCCTTCTTCGGGAAGCTGACGGCCAGATGGAATCGTTCGGCGAGCAGCGATTGCACCATCAGTCGCATCTGCTCGTCGAGATCATCGTGCGATAGCTTGCTCAGGGCGGCGACCTTTGTCTCGTCCGGTTTTGCCTGGATGTCGAACTTATCTTCTCGAACCCAACCTGGTCCGCCAGCGAGTTCGCGATCGAAGGTGATGCCATAGGCATAGGAGATGATCTGTTTGAGCGTCATGGCTTTGATCGTCAAGCTGTCGGCGCGAAACTCTCTGCGTAGGAAGACGTCATCGGGCTGGCTGGGGCGGATGCTGGCTACGGCAAAGGAGGGCTGGGGCTCTGTGGCATGCAGAATCTGTCCGTCCATCGGAGCGCTTTGCGCCACGAGGAATGCGATCGCCAGAAGAGAGAACAATTTATTCATATCGGGTTCGCCTGAGCGCATACAGTACCTATATAGCTTGCTACTGTGGAACTGTCAAACTACTGGATACATGTCCCCTTGTAGTGAGCCTTCCTGGTGATTGGAGCTGACGCCTATCGGTTTGTGAGTGAGTGGAGTCAAAGGGTTCAGGGTCGCGTATGCTTTCTGGATGCGGGTTCGTGTGCTCTATTTTGGTGTGTTGAAGGATGTTATGGGTCATGGCAGCGCTTTGATGGAGCTGACGGATGGCGCTTCCGTGGCGGCTTTGCTGGCTCTGCATCGGGAGTCGAGAGCGGCTTTGGTTTGGGATTCGATCGCTGTGGCGGTGAATCAGGAGTATGCACGGGCTGAGGATGTGCTGAAGGATGGAGATGAGGTGGCGTTGCTGCCGCCGGTGAGTGGCGGGGTTGGATGAGGCATACCCCAGGGGCTAAAGCCCCAGGTGTTCGGCTGGGGCCCAGAGGCCAAGGCTGAAGCCTTGGCTTACCTAGAGGCTAGTGCGGTGGCGGCCGATGATGACGATGATTTTAGAGGCTAGTGTGATGGCGAACGATGATGATGATCTTAGAGGCTAGTGTGATGGCGGGCCGAGCAAACAGCAGATCCCCTTCGGGGATGACAACAAGAAAAGCAGAGGCAACAGGCGGTGGAAAGGCAGAGGCAACAGGCGGTACAAGAACAGAGGCAACAGGCGGTAGAAAGGTGGCGGCAAAAGATGGCGCGATGATTGAGGATAGCGTGCGATGAGTTTGGACACGGGCCGAGCAAACAGCAGATCCCCTTCGGGGATGACAACAAGAAAAGCAGAGGCAACAGGCGGTAGAAAGGTAGAGTTTGGAGCGTGATGCGGGTTGAGATTATAGATGCGGTGATTCCTTCGTCTGAGATTGTTGCGGCGATGAAGTCGGGGCCGGATGGCGCAGTGTGCGTCTTCGACGGGATTGTGCGGGACAATACGCGGGGACGGAAGACGCTGTATCTGGACTATGAGGCTTATCGCGAGATGGCGCTGGAGCAGATGCGCGGGTTGGCTGCTGAGGCAGTGACGAAGTTTGGTGTGCGGGATGTGGCGCTGGTGCATCGGCTGGGTCGGTTGACGGCGGGGGAGACGAGCGTGCTGGTGGTGGTGGCTTCGGCGCATCGCGGGGCGGGGTTCGATGCGTGCCGTTGGCTGATCGATACGCTGAAGAAGACGGTGCCGATCTGGAAGAAAGAGACGTTTGTGGATGGAGCAGTATGGGCGGATGGCGAGGCGTTTCCAGAAGCTATTGGTCTTCCGGGGAAGTCAGAGGCTACTGCGCAATTGGCGGATGGCGAGGTGTTTCCTGAGGCGGTGGAATTTGGGTTGGGGCGAGAGAGCGGTCGTCCTTCGGACGATGCCCACATCTCAAAATCGAGATATGGGGCACCCGGCGGACTGGATGGAGCTGGGGAGGAGAGCGGTCGTCTTTCGGACGATGCCCACATCTCAAAATCGAGATATGGGGCACCCAGCGGATTGGATGGAGGTGGGGAGGAGAGCGGTCGTCCTTCGGACGATGCCCACATCTCAAAATCGAGATATGGGGCACCCGGTTCTTTGAAGGATCGTTCTGTGGAGTCTGGTTCTGTAGGGAGTGGACGGTTGAGGGCTGGGAAGTGAGATTGCTTGCTGTAGCCCTGTTGGTTGGAGTGCAGATGGTGTGGGCGCAGACGCCGATTGAACGGAAGCCGCCTCCTCCGCCAGCGGGTGCGCAGGCTCCTAAGGATGACGACAGTGTGCAGGATGTTCCGGCGAGCAAGCCGCAGAAGGGCGGGGCTCAGTCGAATCCGCAGGGTGGGTTTCCGACGATCAAGGTGGAGACGCGGCTGGTGAATGTGGCGTTGAACGTGATGGATGCGAATGGGTCTCCTGTTGGTGGGATGGGACGCGACGACTTTCAGATTCTGGAGGACGGCAAGCAGCAGAAGATCGCCGTGTTTGAGAAGGAGACCGCGACGCCGCTTTCGATTGTGCTGGCGATCGATACGAGCGAGAGCGTGTTGACCAATGAGCGGCTGGAGAAGAGGGCTGCGAAGAACTTTGTGAATGCGCTGCTGCGCGACCAGGATGAGCTGGACCTGGTGGAGTTCTCCGATGTGGTGCGGGAGCTGGTTCCGTTTACGAACGAGAAGAAACGGATTGACGAGGGGATCGACAGGGTGCAGGAGGGAGACGCGACGGCGGTGTATAACGCGGTGTATCTGGCGTCGAATCTGCTGGCGGGTACGTCGGGAGCGAATGGGCGGCGGCGCGTGGTGGTGCTGATTACCGATGGCGGAGATACGGTGAAGGGGTCGAAGTATGAGGAGGCGCTGGAGCAGGCGCAGAGGGCGGGAGCGATGGTGTACTCGCTGATTATTGTGCCGATCTATGCGGATGCGGGGAGGAACACGGCGGGGGAGCATGCGCTGATCCAGATGGCGAAGGATACGGGAGGGAAGTACTACTACGTGGTGGATCCGAAGGACCTGGAGCCGGCGTTCCGGCACCTTTCGGACGATCTGCGGACGCAGTATCTGCTGGGGTACTATGCGCCGAAGCGGGGGAAGGACGATTCGTACCGGAGGATCGAGGTGCGGATGACGGATGAGGCGCTGCGGGGGAAGTATGACCTTCGCTACAGGTCTGGGTACTATGCGGATGCTCGGTAGCAAGTATTTTGAGATGGCTGTGGGTCTATCGTAGAGGCAGGAATGGATTGCATTCGAGTTTGAGACGAGGGGCATTGTGAGCCGATTCGAGTTTGCGCATGTGGCCGATGGGATTGCGAGGCAGGCGGGAGCGCTGCTGCGGGGGTTCTACGCGAAGGGCGTGGCGATGGAGTACAAGGGCGACGTGGACCTGGTGACGGAGGCTGACCGGGCGAGCGAAAAACTGATTGTCGAGAAGCTGAAGGCGGCGTTTCCTGCGCATGGAGTTTATGGCGAGGAAGGGACTCGCAGTGCGATGGAAAGCGAATATCGGTGGTATGTCGATCCGCTGGATGGGACGACGAACTTTGCACATGGGTTTCCGGCGTTCTGCGTGATTATGGGGCTGGAGCGGAGGGCGGCTGGGTTGGCTGCGGATGCTGATGGAGAAATCGTCGCCGGGGTGGTCTACGACCCGCTGCGGGATGAGATGTTTTCGGCGGAGCGGGGCAAGGGCGCGTGGCTGAATGGGAAGAGAATCTCGGTTTCGAAGACGAAGACGCTGCAGGAGTCGCTGACGGGGACGGGGTTTCCGAGCAAGAAGCGGCATGACAGCCCGAATATTCACTTCTACCAGGAGGTGACGCTGCGGTCGCATGGAGTGAGGCGGGCGGGAAGTGCGGGGCTCGATCTGGCGTATGTTGCTTGCGGACGGCTGGATGGGTTCTGGGAGTTCAATTTGAATCCGTGGGATACTTCTGCGGGTGTGTTGCTGGTGGAAGAGGCTGGTGGTGTGGTGAGCCACTTTGACGGCGGGAAGTTTACGCTGGACAG
>JBDTEQ010000012.1:0-23594 GCA_039922475.1 Edaphobacter sp. | reverse complement strand
CTCGCCGCACCATCGTCTTCGCCCTCTTCGGCTCTGAAGAGATCGGCGGCTTCGGCAACCGTGCCTTTCTCGCCCATCCCCCCGTCCCCCTCGCCAGCATCGTCGCCAATCTCGAGTTTGAGATGATCGGCCGCCCCGATCCCGCAGTACCCTCAGGCACTCTTTGGCTAACGGGCTTTCAACGCTCCAATCTCGGCCCCGAGCTGGCAAAACATGGCGCTCATCTGGTCAACGATCCTCACCCCGACCAGAACTTCTTCCGACGTTCGGACAACTATGCATTGGCAATGAAGGGTATCGTCGCGCAGTCGGTCTCGAGCTTCGGCTTGCACAAGGACTACCACCAGCCCAGCGACGAGCTCAGAACCATCGACTTCTCGCACATGACGCATGCGATTACCTCGATGATCGAACCGATCCGCTGGCTTGCCAACACCAACTGGAAGCCGGAGTGGAATCCAGGCGGCAAACCCGAGCCTGCAGCTCCACGTGGCACCGGCCCACAGACTCCCTGACCGACACAGCCGCCGCAGAAAAAGTAGACAAAGTAGACAAAGTAGAAAAAGTAGACAACTGCAAACAGACAAAAAGAGAGCGGCCCATCGCCGGACCGCTCTTTCCTGCCATCACCCCGATGGTCACGCGAGGTCGAAGCGCCCGAGGTTCATCACCTTGTTCCAGGCCGCGACAAAGTCACGCACAAAGACCTGCCGCGAGTCGCTGCTTGCATATACCTCCACGAGCGCTCGGAGCTGCGAGTTCGAACCGAAGACCAGATCGACGATGGTGCCTGTCCACTTCGGATCGCCGGTCGCCCGATCGAGTCCCTCCAACACGCCCTCCGTGGCGGACTTCTGCCACTTCGTCCTCATGTCGAGCAGGTTGACGAAGTAATCATTGGTCAGCGTTCCAGGCTGCTTGGTGAAGACACCGTTTGAGGACTGTGCGAAGTTCGTGTTCAGCACGCGCAGGCCACCGATCAGAACAGTCATCTCAGGAGCGGTCAGCGTCAGCAGGTTTGCCTTGTCCACCAGCAACTCCGCCGCAAATGCCTCGTGTCCCTCGCGGAGATAGTTGCGGAAGCCATCTGCGATGGGCTCAAGCACTGCAAACGAGTGAACATCGGTCTGCTCCTGCGACGCATCCGTGCGCCCCGGCGTAAAGGGAACCTTCGCGTCGTGACCGGCCTTCTTTGCAGCCTCCTCGACGGACGCACAGCCGCCCAGAACAATCAGGTCGGCAAGCGAAACCTTCTTCCCCCCGGACTGTGCGCTGTTGAAGTCCTTCTGAATCTTCTCAAGCGTATCGAGGACCTTGGCAAGCTCAACCGGCTGGTTCACCTGCCAGAACTTCTGCGGTGCAAGACGAATGCGCGCTCCGTTCGCCCCGCCGCGCTTGTCGCCGCCACGGAAGGTTGAAGCCGACGCCCAGGCCGTTGAGACCAGTTGAGAAACTGTGAGTCCCGATGCAAGAATCTTCGTCTTCAGAGCCGCAACATCCACGTCTCCAATCAATTCATGATCCACTGCCGGAACAGGGTCCTGCCACAGCAGCGTCTCCTTGGGAACCAGCGGACCAAGATACCGCTCAATGGGTCCCATATCGCGATGCGTCAACTTGTACCAGGCCTTGGCGAACGCTTCCGCAAACTCCTGTGGATTCTCCAGGTAGCGTCGCGAAATCTTCTCGTAGCTCGCATCAAATCGCAGTGCGAGGTCCGACGTCAACATCGTCAGCGAGTGCTTCTTCGAGGGATCGTGCGCATCCGGCACCGTTCCCTCCGTAGCTCCGCCCTTGGGCTTCCACTGCTGCGCGCCAGCCGGGCTCTTCGTCAACTCCCATTCATACTTGAACAGGTTCTCCAGGAACTCTACGTCCCATCTCGCTGGGTTAGTCGTCCATGCGCCTTCCAGGCCGCTGGAGATCGTGTTCACGCCAACGCCGTTGCCCAGGCTGTTCTTCCAGCCCAGGCCCTGCTCCTCAATCGGCGCACCCTCGGGCTCGCGACCGACATACTTATCTGGACTGCCGGCGCCATGCGTCTTGCCGAAGGCGTGCCCACCAGCGATCAACGCAATCGTCTCCTCATCGTTCATCGCCATCCGCGCAAACGTCTCGCGAATGTCCCGCGCCGAAGCGACAGGGTCAGGATTGCCGTTCGGTCCCTCCGGATTGACGTAGATCAAACCCATCTGCACAGCGGCAAGCGGACTTTCGAGGTTGCGGTCGCCGCTATAGCGCTTGTCACCCAGCCACGTCGCTTCGGGTCCCCAGTATGTCTCATCCGGCTCCCACGCGTCCTCACGCCCACCGGCAAAGCCACAGGTTTTGAATCCCATCGACTCCAACGCTACGTTGCCTGCCAGAATGATGAGGTCGGCCCACGAAATCTTCCGGCCATACTTCTGCTTGATCGGCCAGATCAACCGTCGCGCCTTATCCAGGCTCACATTGTCCGGCCAGCTGTTGAGCGGAGCAAACCGCTGCAAGCCTGCGCCCGCACCACCGCGCCCGTCGGCGATACGGTAGGTGCCCGCGCTGTGCCACGCCATACGAATGAACAATGGCCCATAGTGCCCATAATCCGCCGGCCACCAATCCTGCGAAGTAGTCATCAACGCATGCAGGTCCTTGATTACCGCATTCAGGTCCAGGCTCTTGAACTCCTCAGCGTAGTTGAACGCCTCGCCCATGGGATTGTTCAGTGGAGAGTTCTGGTTCAATACCTTCAGATTCAGGTGATTGGGCCACCAATCGGAATTCTTTCGTGCTGCACCGTGTGAGGTTGTAACTGCGCCATGTGCTGTGCCTTGCACGACCGGGCATTTTGCTTCGTTTGACATCGTTCACCTCGAAGATTTTTTGTTGCAGGTTAAACCGCGCTTTACTGGCACTTCGCACAAATGCCAATCACATCGACTGCATACCGCTCCACCAGAAATCCGCCGGGCAGCTTGCCTTTTTTCGAGACCAGCCCAAGCTCCTTCTCTCCGATGTCGGTAATTGCCTTGCACTTCGAGCACACCATATGATGATGCGCCTCATCGTTCATCTCCACGCGCAGCGAGCCGTGGTGCATGCTCACCTCGCGGAAGACTCCGCTTTCAACAAATAAATGTATGTTCTTGTAAACCGTAGCCAGCGAGATCGCAGGTATCTTCTTCTTCACCCGCGCATAAACCTCTTCCGGACTCGGATGGCCATGCATCGTCTTCATCACTTCGTACAACACCTGCCGCTGATGCGTCACCGCAATGCCGTTCTCCTGGCAGAGTTCGCGAAACGGCTTGGACGAGATCATCTCCACGAGCAGAGTATAAACGATAAATATTATCGTTCAGTAAACTAAGTTATCCACAGGAGAGCCACCGAATCCACGCCACCCATGCAGAATTCAATTCGGTCTGTCTGTCCTGCCAAACCGGTCATCCAGTGGCTTTCGCCCTGCAAAGCCCTCTTCCTCGGTATGCCAGAAGTTGATCGCCGGCTCGCCCAGCTTCCAGCAAAGCAGCACCGGCTTGCCATCTATCGTCGAAGGAAAATCCAGCAGCCCCTTCTGCAGATCCTTCACCTGCACTCCGATCTCGTCGATCTCTGTCAGTGTGTCCTTCGCCTCCTGCACGGCCTTATCGCGCTCCGCCCTTCGTCGAGCCGCTGCACTCACATCCACATGCATGCCGCCCGACAGAAAGATGCGGTGACTCAACATCTGCATCTCCTGCTCCAGCTCCGCGGCGCGAGTTGCCGCAGCCTGCGCTCTCTTTAGCAGAGCCTCTACGACCGGCAACTGCGTCTGCGCCTCACCCAATGTAAACGTCTTGCTCAAGCCTTGATCTCCAGCATCCGATCGAGCGCAACACGCGCCCACTGCTTCACATCATCGACCACCTTGATGCGGTTCACAACCCGACCCTCCACCAGATTCTCCAGCGCCCAGACCAGATGCTGCGGCGAGATTCGGTACATCGTCGTGCACAGACACCCTGAATCGTCCAGCGTCATCACCCGCTTTCCCAGCGGAGCAAACCGCTTCGCCAATCGATTCACCAGATGGATCTCCGTCCCGACGGCAAAGCTCGCGCCCTCCGGAGCCTTCTCGATCACGTCGATAATCCGCTCCGTTGAACCGATCGCATCCGCCCTCTGGCAAACCTCCCAGCGGCACTCCGGATGCACAATCACCTGCATCTCGGGATGCTCCCGCCGCACGCGGTCTACATGCTCCGGCAGAAATCGCTGATGCACCGAGCAGTGCCCCTTCCACAAGATCACCTTCGCCGCCCTCAGCCTGTCCGCGCTCAAGCCGCCATTGATCTGGTACGGATCCCACACCACCATCTCGCTCTGCGAAATCCCCATCGCAAAAGCTGTATTCCTCCCCAGGTGCTGATCCGGCAGAAACAGAATCTTCCCTGCCCTTGCAAACGCCCATTCAAACGCCCCGCGAGCATTCGACGAAGTACAAACCAGCCCGCCATGCCTGCCGCAAAACCCCTTGATCGCCGCAGCCGAGTTCATATAGGTCAGCGGAATCAATCCGCCCAGACCTTCACCCATCAGTCCTGCGCGCCCCAGCGAGTCCCAGCAGTCTTCCACCTGCCCGATCTCCGCCATATCTGCCATCGAACATCCCGCGTTCAGATCCGGCAGAATCACCTGCTGCCACGGCCTTCCCAACACGTCAGCCGTCTCCGCCATAAAGTGCACGCCGCAGAAAAGCATGTACTTCGCATCGGTCTCCGACGCCACCTTCGACAGCTTGTAGCTATCGCCGGTAAAGTCCGCAAACCGGATCACCTCATCGCGCTGGTAGTGGTGTCCCAGCAAAACAACGTCTGTACCCAGCTTCGCCCGAGCCTCGGCGATGCGCGCATCCATCGTATGGTCCGGCTGCGAAAGATAGTTCTCGAGGGAACACGAATCTGCAACGTTCTCTGCCACGGCCGCAGCCGAAGCGATCTCCATTAGTCCGTTCAAAGTACTCCGCCTTCAGTCTCACCGAGGCCGACTCGCGCCGGTTTTACCCTGCACTGTCGTTGCGCCTCTGAGACGGGGATGTTGAAAGCATGCACCGCTCAAGTTGCAGTGGATTCACTGTGTCGGCCAAAGCCTTCACCCAACCCACGGGGATGTTGCAACTCCTGTCACTTCTGCACCAACGGCTGCATCAGCCGCCATACGATTCATTAGACGCAAACCGCATCCCGATGATTCGTATTTCTCACGTTTCTGCTGCACTGCAAAAATCAACCAGCATCTAAATTTTACAACAGCATCCAGCCCTCCATCCATTTGTTCCCCCCACACGTAAGCCGTATCATGGGACTGCCTTATGCCTAGCTTTCAGGACAGCGCCATCCTCGTTCTCCTCGCCCTGTTTCTCTTCGGGCCGAAGAAGCTGCCGGAGCTCGCTCGTCAACTTGGCAAGCTCATGGCCGAGTTCCGTCGCGCCTCCAACGAGTTCCGCATGCAGATGGAAGAAGAGCTCCGCATCGCCGACCAGGAAGAGCAGCGGAAAAAAATTGCGGCAATGGAAGCCGCTGCGCCCGTCACACCCGAGATCACCGACGGCATGGAGAACACCATCGCGCCGTCCGAGAAAGAATTCCTCGTCGGCCATCCCCACGAGCAGCCCGAAGATGACTTCGAACCCGAACCCATCGCCGAGCCGCTGCCAATCGCCGAGCCGCTTCCCATCGCCACCTCCGGCGATCTCAATCTCATGCCACCCCCCACCGGCCTTCCCGTAAGCAGCTCTGCGCTCTCGCCAGTCCTCGATGCCATTCCGCGCGATCCCATCCCTGAAATAACTTCATCTCCAACCGAGAGCACCGAGGTCACTCAGCGTGGCTGATCTCGACCCCATCGACCGCGCTCGCAAAGCCGTCACCGACCGCGCTGAGCTTCCCGGCATGAGCCTCATGGAGCACCTTGGCGAGCTCCGCAAGCGCCTCATTCACTCCGCCGCTTATCTCCTCGTCGGATTCGCAGCCGCCTATGCCTTCCACGAGCGCCTCTACGGCTACGTGCAGAAGCCGCTCAGCGACCTCAACATCGCCCTCAACTTCACCCACCCTACAGACGGCCTCAATCTCTATCTCAAGGTCGCCTTCCTCGGTGGCGCCATCCTCGCCTCGCCCTTCATCCTCTATCAGGTCTGGCTCTTTATCTCTCCCGGCATGTACGCCAACGAAAAGCGCTATGTCGTCCCCTTCATGGGCGCGACCATCGGCCTCTTCTTCGTCGGAGCATGGTTCGGCTATCGCTGGGTTCTTCCGGGAGCACTCAAAGTCCTCATCCTCGACTTCGGAAAAAACTTCCACCCCATCATCACCATCGATGACTACACCGGCTTCTTCCTCGCCATCATCCTCGGCCTCGGCATCACCTTTGAGCTGCCCATCCTCATCTTCTTTCTCGCGCTCTTTGGCATCGTCGACGCCAAATTCCTCATCAAACACTTCCGCTATGCCATTCTCATCATCTTCCTTATCGCGGCAATCATCTGCCCCATGCCAGACCCCTACAGCATGTGCCTCTTCGCCGCTCCCATGCTCGCTCTTTACGTGGTAGGCGTAGGTGTAGCCTTCCTAGTTCACCCGGCACGCCGCAAAGCCAGAGAGAAGTCACCCGCATGACCCTTCACATATTCAAATTCATTACCGATAGAAAAATCTGTCATCCTGAGCGGAGCCGTTCGCGCACTTTGCGAACGTCGCAGTCGAAGGACCTGCGGTTGCTTTTGCCGTTGCTTGTCCTCCTCTTGCTCCCCACAAGCTCCCCAGCTCAGAAAACTTCCGCCCGCTTCAACGGCCAGACCGCCTACAACCTCACCGCGCAGCTTCTCAAAGTAGCCCCCAAACGGTTCAACGGCTCCCCCGGTCATCTCAAAGCCGAAGAGTTCATCAAGCAGCACTTCGCCCCCGAAGCCGCCAGGGGCAATCTCGAAACCGACACTTTCACCGCAAGCACCCCGGCTGGTTTTCAGACGATGCACAACTACATCGCAAAATTTCCCGGCAAAAAAGACGGCATCATCGTCCTCGCCAGCCACTACGAGACCAACTACCCACTCCGCGATATCGAGTTCTACGGAGCCAACGACGGAGCCGCCACCTCTGCCCTGCTCATCGAGATCGGTAACGTCCTCCGCGCCCATCCGCCTGAAGGCTACTCCGTCTGGCTGGTCTTCGACGACGGCGAAGAGGCCGTCAAAGATTGGGTCGCCAACAACGGAAAAGACAACACCTACGGCACCCGCCACCTCGCCGCAAAGTGGTCCCAGGACGGCACACTCGCCAAAATCAAGGCCTTCATCGTCGCCGACATGATCGCCGACAAGGATCTCAACATCGATCACAGCGACAACTCCACGCCGTGGCTCAACGACATTCTCCAGACCGCCGCGAAAAACACCGGCCACTCCGCCTACATCTTCAAATACAGCGAAGCCGAAGAGGACGACCATCTACCCTTCGCCCAGCGTGGAGTCCCCGTCCTCGACGCAATCGACGCCCACTACGGCCCCGTCACGCAGTCCGCACCGGACGGCTACCACCACACCGCCGAAGATACGCTCGACAAGATCAGCGCCAAATCGCTCCAGATCTCCGGCGACATCTTCCTCGAAATGATCCGCTTAATCGACCAGCGCCCCTGAAGCCATATATCCAGGCTCCAGAGGCGCAATCTCGAATCCAGTTTCCTTACAGAATTACTTGGAGCAAGCCTTGCCATGGTCCGCATGAGCGCCCTTGGCCTTGGCATCGGCTTCAGACATATACGAGCCGGCCTTCGTCTTGCCATAGTAGTCCGACCCATAGCAGTGGTACACATTGCTCGACGAATTTACCCACACCAGTCCTGGACCACCGCCCGCCGCCTGAGGCATCGATGACGCCCGAGCGGATGGCGACATCTTCTTTGAACTTGCAGCGGCGGCAGCCGGAGCAGCAGTTGGCGCCGACGTAGCAACCTTCGGTGCAGCAGGAGCAGCAGCAGCCGGAGCCGCAGTCTTGGCCGAAGCAGCAGTCTTGGCCGGAGCCGCTGCATACCACTCCTTCACGCCCTTGTGTCCTCGGCAAGCCCCCGCTTTGCTGGCGGCCGTCGAATAGGTCCCATCCTTGCACTGCCCGGTAGATCCCGCAGGTGCCTGTGCCACTGCCACTTGCGCTATCAGAAGGCTCGTCGCAACCGCCATCAAACGAATCGATATTTTCATACACACTCCCGCATAAAATTTTGGATTTGCTGAGCCCCAATACGGCCAAATCCTACCCCATCCCGAGTCTCCTGTCATGCCGAACGTTGAAAACCTTATCCATCCCACAAACAATGCGTCACGCTCGATTACCCAAATGAACCACAATCTAGCCCATTTGAGGGATGGTGATGAGTTAACCCCTCGCCTTAACCTCATTCTTGCCGATGGAGGTATAACCATGCAGACACCCGCGTTCCCAGCCATACAGTCCAGAGATGCCAGCTTCACCAACCAGAACTCCAACCGGAGCTTCTTCGCCACCCACCCCATCATCGAAGTCGTGCGCAGCCTCTTCTTCTCGTCCATCCTCTGGATGCTGCTCGCCATCGCTCTTTACGCCGTCTACACCATGGTCGCCAGCCGCTAAACGGCGCACTCCGCTTCTCAAACATCCTCCAGCATCGCTGCGCCCCATCTTCTGCCGGTTCGAACCCCTCCCTCTTGTGCATCCGCATCTCCAGCGCTGTAGCATCCAAAAGAGATGCCAGCCGCCACCCCCATCAGTCACTGGATAGGCTTTCACGTCTTCATCCTCGTCCTTCTTGGCCTGGAGCTTATCTACGTGCGCCGTCAGGGCCCTGCCAAAGCCCACTCGACCGCCATCGCTGCCACCATCCTCTGGGTCTCCGCCGCCCTCGCCTTCGCCGTATTCCTCTTCCACACCCTCGGCGGCCCGTTCGCCACCCAATACCTCGCCGGCTATGCCATTGAAGAGTCGCTCTCCATCGACAACCTCTTCGTCTTCCTCGTCCTCTTCCGTGCCTTTCAGATTCAACCCACCCGTCAGCCCAAAGTCCTCTTCTGGGGAGTCGCCGGTGCCATCCTCCTCCGCGGAGCTTTCATCGTCGGCGGCCTCAGTCTCCTTTCCCGTTTCGTCTGGGTCAGCTACGCCTTCGCCGCCATCCTGCTCATCGCCGCAATCCGCCTCGTCGTACCTTCTGCTCAAAACGACGAGAAGACACCCCCCTGGATCACCTGGATCGCCCGCATCCACCCCGTCAGCCTCCGCCAGGACAAGTTCTTCGTCCGCGAAGACAGCCGTCCCAGGATCACGGTCCTCTTCCTCGCCCTCATCGCCATCGAACTCACCGACGTCATCTTTGCTCTCGACTCCATCCCCGCCGTCCTCTCCATCACCCGTCATCCCTTCCTTGCTTACACCTCGAACATCATGGCCGTCATGGGCCTCCGATCGCTCTACTTCCTCCTCGTTCACCTTCTATCCCGCCTTCGCTTCCTCCACTATGGCCTCGCCGGCGTCCTGGCCTTTGCCGCCCTCAAAATGATCTCGGCCCATTGGCTCGATATCGGCCCTCTTGTTTCGCTCGCCGCCATCGTCATCATCCTCGGCGCAACCATCGGACTATCCCTTATCCATCCGCGAAACACCGGCATAACCTCGTCGTAATCAGCCATAATATTGAAAGATAACCACTTATGGTCAAGAAATAGGCGATGCCGCTCAAACCAGTCACCAGGAAAGCACCTTTTCCCTGGTCGCCGTCCAGAGAGAAAGAGTTTTCCCTCCTGCGCGCCTTGAAGGCCCCTCACGTCGTCATCCCGCTCCGCTAAATCCCCGCAAGAGCATTCCGTAACGTGCAAAATCATGCATATTCATTGATAAAATCGACAACTACGCAAACTTTTGCATAATTCCACGGTTTTGGCACTCCGCATGCTTCATCACTGGGCATAAGGAGTCACATTCCATGAAATTCACTGCCGCACTTCTTGCCTTGGTTACGCTCGCATTCCCTGTCAGTCTCCGTGCAGACACGATCTCCGCCACCATCACCACAAACGGCGGAACTCAAACCATTCCTGGAACCTCCATCCTCAATGGTGAGGTCTTCGGCTACACCCATCTCAACACCGACCTCTTCAGCACCAGCCTTGAAACCTTCACCGCGACCTACACCGACATTGGAGGTATCGGCGCCCTGAACGTCACCGAAGCCTGCGCCGCCGTCACCGTCGTCTTTCATCAGGTAGCACCCTGCCAGAGCCTCGCCTTCTCCTTCACCAACCTCACCCTCGGCGACATCTCTGCCGGCCTCTTTCTGGGCCTCGGCGCCAACGTCAGTGGTGACGTAGCAAAGGTCAGCTTCGACGGCAACATAGGCGCAGGGTCTGGCAGCTTCAACTTCAGCAGGCCGCAGGATCCATCCTCCAACAGCCCCGTCCCTGAACCCGGCAGCCTCTGCCTCATGGCCACCGGCCTCCTGGGCGCTGCTGGCGCCATCCGCCTCAAGTTCTCCAACGCGTAACCACGCATTCAAACCTGTCTTCAAACCAGCAGCCTTCACGGGCCGTCCAACCAGGCGGCCCATTTTTTTGTCTCGTCCTGCTGACGATCTTCTAGCGCCTTTGCAACAGCAGAACCAGCACGAGCAGGGCCACCAGTCCGCCGCCAAACAGGCCACCCATAGCCCCTCTCATCATTGCCGGCCCGCCGTGTACAAACCCGTTCACCCGCACGTTGGCAAGCTTCCAGTAAATCCCCATCCCCACCAGAATGAACGAAACCATCCCTCCAACAATCGCGATCACCACACGCCGAAGGCCCTTGTCAGGCTCGCTGCTATCCATCATGCCGCACTCTCCTTTCTCTAAAAGTCTGTCCAGAAACTATAGAAATTGTCATCTCGACCGGAGCTGCCCTAAGCCACAAACTCCAGCCTCCCCTCCTGCATCACCGAATGCCGTGCCGTCTCATCCCGCAGCGGAAAATCGTTCCTGTAGTGCGCTCCTCTGCTCTCCTCCCGCCCCAGCGCCGAAGCCACGATCAACCCAGCCACCGTATGCAGGTTCCGCGCCTCCAGCGCCCGCCGAAATATTCCTCGCGGCATCGTCACTGCCAGCGCATCCAGTCCTCGTTGCGCCTCACATAACCCGGCCTCATCGCGCAGCAACCCTGCATGCTTCCACATCAACCCACGCAGCTCCGCAATCCATCTCTCCGTCGCCGCCTCCGATGTAGTACCTCCAGCCACACCAGCCGCCACAGCACTCGAACCCGTCCCACCCAACGGAGCCTCGGCCATCATCGTCTCCGCCGCCAGCGCTCCAAACACCAACCCCTCCAGCAGCGAATTGCTCGCCAGCCGATTCGCCCCATGCACCCCCGTACACGCCGCCTCGCCCGCCGCATACAACCCCGGCAAGGAAGTCCTCCCCTGCACATCCGTCTTCACGCCACCCATAAAGTAATGCGCCGCAGGCCGCACTGGAATTAAATCCCTCCCCAGCTCCAGCCGATACTTCGCCAGAAACGCCGAGATCCCGGGAAACCGAGCATGCAGATCCTTCTTGCTTCCGACATGCCGCATATCCAGATACACCCCTCCATCCATCCCCTCGCGCGTAATTGCCCTCGCCACCACATCCCGAGGAGCCAGCTCCAGCAGCGGATGATACCTCTCCATAAACCGCTCACCCCTGGCATTCACCAGAAACGCACCCTCACCGCGCAGCGCCTCGCTCAACAGAAATCGTGGAGCACCCGGCACACTAAACGCCGTCGGATGAAACTGGTAAAACTCCATATCGCTCACCGCCGCTACCGCTCGATAAGCCATCGCAATCCCATCCCCTGTAGCCACGGCCGGATTCGTCGTATCGCTGTACACCTGGCCCGCCCCACCGCTGGCCAGTAACACCGCCTGCGCCTGCACCACGCGCAACCCACCCTCACCGTCGAGCAGCGTAGCCCCCACCACGCGCCAACCCTCAACCATCAGATCCACACTCGTCGTCCACTCCATCAACTCAATCTGCGGAATCTCCCTTACATGCCGCAGCAGCGACACCGCAATCTCTCTCCCCGTAGCATCCCCATTCGCATGCAGAATCCGCGACAGACTATGCGCTCCCTCGCGCGTCCGCAACAACTCACCCTCCACGCCGCGATCGAACGCGGTCCCCCACTCCAGCAACTCCTCTACCCGCCGCGGCCCTTGCTCCACCAGCACCTCTGCCGCCTCGCGATTCACCAGCCCATCGCCCGCCGCCATTGTGTCTTTCAGGTGCAGCGCAACATCCTCTTCGCCACCCATCGCCACTGCAATCCCACCCTGCGCATAAGCTGTATTCGACTCCGCCAGCTCCTCCTTGGTCACCACCAGCACCGATCCCGCTGCAGCTAACCGAATCGCCGCACTCAGACCTGCAATCCCCGCCCCAATCACCAGAAAATCAACCCGATCCATAACTCGATGCTACAGCAGTGATAGGCGTAACCAACGATCATCCCGACCAACGGGAGGGCCATGGTATACCCGCCACGAAGTGGCCGCACCGCGCGCAGCGGGCCCGTCCGGCAGGACAAGATCTCCAGTCCCTGCGATACGATAAAAACACCGTGCCCGTCATCTCCGTCAACACGCCCTCCGCAACCTACGATGTCACCATCGCCTCCAATCTCCTGCGCACCCTCCATCCCCGCCTCAAAAAGCTCAATCCCGCAAAACCCTTTCGCCCCTTCGTCATCACCTCACCCGAAATCTGGGCACTCTGGTCCAAACAGTTCTTAGCCAGCTTCAAAGAATCCCCAACGGTTCTTTTTCTCCCCAGCGGCGAATCGCACAAACGCATGGCCAGCGTCGAATCCCTGGCCCAGCAGCTCTCTACCGCCGGAGCCGACCGCGACTCGCTCCTCCTCGCCTTCGGTGGCGGCGTCATCGGCGACATCACCGGCTTCCTCGCCGCCATCTACATGCGCGGCATCCGCTACGTTCAGATCCCCACCACGCTTCTCGCGCAAGTCGACTCCTCCATCGGCGGAAAAACCGGCGTCAACCTCGCCACCGGAAAAAACCTCATCGGCAGCTTCCACCATCCACAAGCCGTCTTCGCCGACACCGATCTCCTCCGCACCCTTCCACCCGCCCAGCTCCGCGCCGGCCTCCAGGAGTCCATCAAAGCCGGCATCATCTACGACGCAAACCTCTTCCGCTACATGGAGCAGAACGCCGAAGCCATCCTCAACACAAAAAGAAACGCCGACACCAAAGCCCTCACCCGAGTAGTCGCCGCCAGCGTCCGCGTCAAAGCCGACGTCGTCGGCAAAGACGAAAAAGAGTCCGGCCTCCGCATGATCCTCAACTTCGGCCACACCATCGGCCACGCCATCGAAGCCGCCACCAGCTACAAACAGCTCCTCCACGGCGAAGCCGTAGCCTGGGGCAGCATCGCCGCGCTCAGCGTAGCGGTGGCTCGCGACACCATCACCGAAAAAGATGCCAACCGCATCGTCAACCTGATCCTCCGCTACGGCCCCTTGTCGCCATTCAAAGCCACCGCAGAAAAACTCGTAGCCCTCACCTCCCGCGACAAGAAAAACCGCAGCGGCGTCCGCTCCTTCGTCCTCCCCACAGCCATCGGCCGCACCGAAATCGTCCGCGACGTAACCGAACCCGAACTCGTCGCCGCCACCAAAACCATGCTTCAACTCATGCACCACCCACCATCTAACATAGTTCTGTGACCACCCCTCGCACACCCGAGCACGAACGCTCCACCGGAGCCCGTCCCGCCGGCGTCACCACCGAACAGGACGCAGCAGCGAACGTCCAGCAGATGTTCGACACCATCGCCCCCACCTACGACCGCGCCAACCATCTCCTCTCCGCCGGCATCGACCGCTCCTGGTGGACGCGCACCGCCCGTCTCTTCCAACCCATCCTCCAACACCCCGAAACCGTCGCCCTCGATCTCTGCTGTGGCACCGGCGACATGACGATGGCTCTCCTCAAACATCGCCCCCAAGCACCACAAAACCGGGTGCCCCATCTTCGCGACAGTCTCATCGTCGCTAAGGTGGGTGAAGCACCACAACGTCCCTCCCCGATAGAATCGTCATCTCAATACATCTCCCCCCCGCAGTCTGTAGCATCACAAAACCGGGTGCCCCATCTTCGCGACAGTCTCATCGTCGCTAAGGTGGGTGAAGCGCCACAACGTCCCTCCCCAATAGAATCGTCATCTCAATACACCTCCCCCCCGCAGTCTGTAGCACCACAAAACCGGGTGCCCCATCTTCGCGACGGTCTCATCGTCGCTAAGGTGGGTGAAGCGCCACAGAATTCAGTTATCGCCCCCATCCTAGCCATCGACTTCTCCCACCAGATGCTCTCCCTCGGCCAGAAGAAATTCGCCAATCAAAACGTACTCTCCATCGAAGCCGACGCTCTCCACCTTCCCATCGCCAACGCCTCAATCGATCTCGTCACCTCCGCCTTCGGCTTCCGCAACCTCGCCAACTACGAAGAAGGCCTCACCGAGATCCTCCGCGTCCTCCGCCCCGGCGGCCAGCTAGGCATCCTCGAGTGCAACCAACCGGAAGGCCTCACCGGCACAATCTACAATCTCTACTTCAAATCCATCCTTCCAAAACTGGGCGGCCTCATCACCGGCAACGCCTCCGCTTACAGCTACCTCAACGCCTCGGTCGAACGCTTCCCCCGCCCACCCCGCATGATCGAACTCCTCCGCAACGCAGGCTTCGCCAACCCCACCTGGACCAGCTACACCTTCGGCGTAGTCGGCCTCTACCACGCCACCAGGCCGTAGCGACGAGTGACTATTTGCGGTTCATTTACCGCTCCAATTGACTGGTCTTGCTTAAGGGCACGGCTTCAGTCGTGCCGTAAGTGGCGCTGTAATAGCTGCGGCTTTACAGGCTGCGGAAAAACTCATCGCTTTTGCTTTTGGAGGGAGCGCAGGGCTTCAGCCCTGCGAAAAAGACCGGCAAATGCCGCGGGCTTTAGCCCCGTGCATTCTCTCCACGCACCACGGAAACACTTTTCCCCCAGCCTGTTCAGCGCACTCATCTCCAGGTTATTGCGTTGATTGAAAATTTGTCACCCTGAGCGGAGCCTGTCGCGGTCTTATCGCGTCAGGCGAAGTCGAAGGACCTGCGGTTCTTTAGTACGGCACCCTATTTCCAGATTTTTCTGCATGCTTTCGGAGGCGGTCCGCCTCGTTTACATATATGTCGACCTGGGGTGATCGCCAACGCCGCAACAGTGACCGCACTTGACAAGCCACCCGCCACACGACTCTCCCCTTATCGCCCCTAACCCGAAACCAGTCCACACGCACAGGCTAAGTCCAAACCTAAAGTCTCTGATTGGAAGACTTTAGGACATTCACACCAGGGTGGGGGGTTCTGGCACAGAGTACCCCCACCATGTACCATTCCACCATGTTCCAAACGGCAACGCCCGATCAAGCCGCGACCCCGCACAACGCCAAGCGTTCCGCCGCGTTCTTCTCCGTCCTCGCCGCCCTCGCCGTCACTCTCTTCAAACTCCTCACCGGCCTCCTTACCGGTTCTCTCGGTATGCTCTCCGAAGCCGCCCACTCCGGCATCGATCTCATCGGCGCTGCTATCACCCTCTTCTCCGTTCACGTCTCCGACCGCCCCGCCGACGACGACCACACCTACGGCCACGGCAAGATCGAAAGCCTCTCCGCCGGCATCGAAGCCGTCCTCATGCTCGTCTCCTCTATCTGGATTCTCACCGCAGCCATCCGCCGCATCCTCTTCCGCGAGCATCTCTCGCTCAAATTCTCTCTCTGGCCCTTTGCCGCTCTGCTCCTCTCCATCGCAGTCGACTACACCCGCTCCGGCAAACTCCAGCGCATCGCCAGCGAGACCCAAAGCGAAGCTCTAGCCGCCGACGCCATCCACTTCCGCACCGACATCTGGTCTTCCCTCGCTGTACTCTTCGGCCTTGCCGCAACCTACACAGGCGAGCACTGGCACATCCCCCGGCTCGAACTCGCCGATCCCATCGCCGCCATCTTCGTCGCCTTCGTCATCCTCTACGTCACCTGGAAACTCGCCCGCCGCACCATCGATGCCCTCACCGACGCCACCCCCATCGAAACCCGCGCCCAGACCCGCGACATGATCCGCGACCTCGCGGCAATCAATGGTGTCCTCTCCGTCGACCGCGTCCGCACTCGCCGCTCCGGCCCCAGCTACTTCGCCGACGTCACCCTCGGCATGCCCCGCAACCTCACCTTCCAGCGCTCCGAGCAGATCACCATGGCCGCCACCGACGCCGTCCGCCGCCACCTCCCCGGAGCCGATGTCGTCGTCCACTCCATCCCCACCGCATCCCGAGCCGAAAGCATCCACGACCGCATCCGAGCCGTAGCCACCCGCTCCAACCTCAACATCCACGACGTCAGCGTTCAGGAGTACAACCACCAGCTCCACGTCGAGCTGCACCTGGAAGTCGACGAAAATATGTCTCTCAGTGCCGCTCACGCCTTCGTCACCCAGCTTGAATCGGACATCCGCCACGACATCCCGGAGATCTCCTCCATCCTCACTCACATTGAAAGCGAGCCCGCCACCATCGAGCGTCCCGTCTCCCTCGAACGCGATCGCCAGCTCGAAATCCGTCTCCGCCGCGCCGCCCGGGCCTTCCCCGAGATCCTCGACATTCACGAAGTCTTCGTCACCCGCGCTCACAACAATGGAGCCGACCGCATCCAGGTCAACTGCCACTGCACCCTGCCCGACGATCTCCCCATGTCCCGCGTCCACGAGATCATCACCGCCCTCGAAAACGCCTTCAAACTAGACGCCCCCGAAGTCAGCCGCCTCCTCATCCACCCGGAACCCGCCACAGACAACCGCCGCTAAGGGACACCGTCACGCCTCGCGCAACACCTCCGTCGGTTCCACCCGTGCCGCACGAACAGCCGGAACCAGCGACGCAATCGTCGCAACCAGCAGCGTCAGCAGCAGCACAATGACGTAGGTCGCTGGATCGAGAGCGGAGACCCCATACAACATTCCCGCCAGCAACCGGCTCAATCCGGCGGCCAGCACCAGCCCTGCCACGCATCCGATCAACGCCACCCGCAACCCCTGCAGCAGAAATCTGCGTGTGATCTGCCTCGGCACCGCGCCCAGCGCCAGCCGCAGGCCCACCTCACGCCTGCGCGTTCGCCCCAGGTAGCTGATCGTTCCATATAGCCCGATGCAAACCAGCGAGATTGCCGTCATCGCGAACAGTGTCAGCAGAATCGTACGCAGACGGTTCTCCGCCAGTTGGTCGCCGAGATGGCTCTCGAGCGGCATCACGCTGAACACCGAACGCGCAGGCTCGAGTTGATGGATCTTCGTGCGCAGCGTTGCCGCCATCGCCATCGGATCGCCATGCGTGCGAATCAGGTAGTTCGGATCGGGCATTGCCTCAGTGCGGCACCAATACACCGCCGGCCCGGGAAGCTGATCGAGGCTCTCCTCTCGCGCATCGCCCACAATCCCACGAATCTCAGGCGGCTTCATGCTGCTCGCTGCGGCGTATGCCAGGTGATAGCCAATCACCGAAAAGTTCGCCATGTACGTATCGGCGAAGCTCTGATTGACCATCACAGTATTGGTAGCTGATCGATCGTTGCACACCTCACCCGCAAGCAGCGGAATCCGCAACACGTCGAAGTAACCGGCCGAGACAATATGCGCGTTGGCGATGACCTTCCGATTTGGATCCCTTTGACCCTCTGAGATCTTCAACTCCACCGGATACCCTGAGGAGTTTCCAGGGATCGTCCCCGAGATCGCAATTGCCTCGACCCCCGGTACGCTGCGAAGACCGTCGAGCGTGCGATTGATGCGCTGCGACATCTTTTCGGGTTTCGTAGTCTCGCCCCAACTTCCACTAATGCGCAGCGTCAGCACATGGTTCGGATCGAATCCAGGATTCACCCTGCCGATCGCCTGAAAGCTCCGCAGCAACAGACCCGCGCCGATCAGCAGCGTGACCGCAAGCGACACCTGCACGCCCATCAGGATCGACTGCCATGGGTTGCGTGCGGAGACCTGCCTGGGGCTGGACTGAGACAACGATCCCGACAGGCTGCCGCGCGATCCGCGAATAGCAGGAAACAGCCCGCACACAAGCGTCGCGACCACCGCGCACACCAGCGAATACATCACGATCCGCCAGTTCAACGCAATCTCGTCGACACGCGGCAGGTTCTTCGAGAAGTGCGCAAAAGCGCGCGAGGCGCCCGCAGCAACCGCTAGACCGGCGACCGAACCTGCCACAGCCAGCACCAACACCTCTGTCAGCAGTTGGAAGATGATCTCCCTTCGCGACGCTCCCAATGCATACCGGATGGAAATCTCATGCTCTCGTTCCGCCGTGCGCGCCAGCAGCAACACGGCAATGTTCATACATGCGATCAACAGCAGCAGAGACACTGAGCCGTAGAGGATCCACAGCGAGCTCCCGATGCTGCCGATGACGACAGATTTCAGTGGCACCAGGAGGACGGTGAGGTTGCCGTCGGACTTCGGGAACTGCTTACCCAGCCGGGCCTGCACCGTCGCCATATCCGCCTGCGCCTGCGCCCGCGTGACCCCCGGCTTCAGTCGCCCCTGCACGGAGAACCATGTGGAACTGCGGTCCTGAGCATAGGGCGCGTCCACTTGGCTGGGACTCCAGACATCCACTTCGCGGTCGGGAAACAGAAAGGACGCCGGCAGCACGCCAACGACCGTCGTGGAGAAGCCATCGAGGCGCACGATCTTACCCACAGCGGCCGGATCGGAGTGCAGGTGCATCCGCCAGAAGCGATTGCTGACCAACGCTGCGTTGGGACCGCCAAACTTCTCCTCCTCGCGGGTGAAATCGCGACCCAGCACAGGCGTGACCCCCCAAACCTGCAGAAAACGCGGCGTCACATAGGCCTCCGTGATCCTCTCCGGCAGCTCGCCCGTGTTGAGCGTGACGTTCTGCGCGTAAAACCCGCTGATGCTCTGGAAGGTCGAGTTGTCGCGGCTCCAGTCTTCCAGCCGGACTGTCGACACAGGGGTCGGCAGCCTTCCCTGCTTCAGGTTCTGCTGGTGAAGCTCCACCAGCTCTCCGCTATGCGAATAGGACAGCGGACGCAGAAGAATCGCGTCAATCGCCGAAAAGACCGCGCTGTTGGCGCCGATCCCTAGTCCCAGCGTCAGCACCACAACAACCGCGAAGGAAGGATCCTTCCGGATAAAACACATCGCCGACCGCAGGTTCAATCGCAAACCGTCCATCATCGCCGAGATGTAGACCTCGCGAACCTGCTGCTTCACCTGCTCCGCTCCTCCGAAGTCAAGTACCGCACGCCTCCGTGCCTCAACCGGCGTCATCCCTCCGACAATGTTGGCCCGGGTCATCTCCTCCACATGAAAGGAAATCTCACTATCGATTTTTTTCTCGTCGTCGAACTTCCGGGACTTATCGCTGAACCAGCTCATCGCATCTCCTTATCGAACAGTTTGCAAAATCAAAGTAATGGCTTCCGAAAGACGAGCCCAACTGGCCTCCTCTGCCGCCAGTTGTTTGCGTCCCAGCGCCGACAAGCGATAAAACTTCGCCTCTCTCCCGTTCTCCGACTCGCCCCACTCCGACTCCAGCCAGCGGCGCTTCTGCAGCCGGTGCAACGCGGGATAAAGCGACCCCTGCTGGACCTGCAATACATCCTTCGATATCTGCTGAATCCGTTGCGAGATACCATATCCGTGAATCGAACCCAAAGCGACGACCTTCAGAATCAACATGTCGAGAGTCCCTTGCAATAGATCGGCCTTCTTCAGTTCGCGCATACTCCCCCTAGACGTTCTACACGTATAAAACTTCTACAGGTAGAATGTCAAGGAGAGAGACATTACGCCTCTTGCTGTGGCCCTCGCCGCAGCACCTGACTGTTCTCAGAGCTGAAGCCGCCGCACATTCTCCTCGAACCGCGCCGTCAACGCCGCCGGTCCGGCGTCCTGGTCTACTGGGACAGCTTTACCCACGCGTATCTCCAGCTTTCTTCTCCAGTGCAACCACCGCAGCCTCCCCTTGCGCATCTCGCCCAGCCCGATCAGCGCCACCGGCAACACCGGCACCTGCGACTCCTCTGCCAGCAAGCCAATCCCCTGGCGGAATCGCTGCATCTTCCCATCACGGCTCCGCGTCCCCTCCGGAAAGATCATCACCGACTCTCCCCGGTCCATAGCTTCGCCTGCATGTGCAAAGCTCCTCCGAAACCCACGCTGTCGCGGCAGAGGAAATACATTGAATAGAGCCACCACCAGCCAGTAGGCCATCGGTGCAAAAAGATTAGTCAATGCATTTCCCTGGTTCTGCCCCTTCCGAAGATCCATCAGCATCTCGCCCGACATCGCAATCGCCATCCTCCGCCGCAGCCTCCCCGGCAGCGCATATAACACCAGAGCACCGTCATACGCCGTCACATGGTTCGCAATCACAAGCATCGGTCCATCCGGCAGCTCCGCAGTCTCGCGCACCACGCGCGGAGCCGCCAGTGTCCAGATCAACGGACGCATCACCACTTCGATAAACGCAACGCGAACCGCCCGCACCGGCCAACTCCAGGTCCAATGCGGATAAGAATGTTCCGACGCAACCGGCTCCGCCCCATGCTGCATTCGAGACGGACCCAGCCCACTCTCCGTCATCTGCGACACATCAGAACCAGCAGCCACAACGGACCCGATCCCAACCTCCAGCTTCACCATCCCCCGCAGATCGCCAAGTGTCGCCATTCGCGCAATCGCATCATCGTCCACCTCCACGCCGAGCCGTTGCTCCAGCATCGACTGCAACTGCACACGCCCAAGGCTATCCAGATGCAGATCCTCCGACAAACGCAGGCCGTCGTCGTCACCGGTTACATGCTCGCAAGTCACCTCTGCAATCATCTCGAGCATCATGTCAGCGCCAGGCGCACTCTCAAACCTCGCACCTCGCTTCCCCGCGGCAATTGTCTGGCAAGCCCACTGCGCGACTTTCCTTCGCAGCAGTTTCCCTGTAGACGTATACGGAAACTGCAACTCCGGCCATCGCAGCACGCGTCTCATCTGCTGATATTCAGCCAGCAAATGATTTGCCTCGCCAATAGCTCCCTGCAGTTCCTCATCGCTTCCGCCAAAAAGAACGACGGCGACCGGCTCCATTCCTGTCGACGTCTCGCACGGAACCACAACGCATCCAGCCACGCCTGACTGCTTCGTCATCGCTTCTTCCAGATCCGCCGGATGCACATTCATCCCGGCAGCCGTAACGATCACATCGCCCTTCCTGCCCGCAAACCGCAGCTCGCCCAACTCGTTCTCCACCGCCAGGTCGCCCGTCGCCAGCCACTCTCCCTCGCGTGGACGCATCTTTCCGTTCTGCCACGTCGCCCCAGACAGCATGTCGCCGCGAACCAGAATCTCACCTTCGTCACTAAGCCTCACCTCGCGTCCAGGCAATGGCCGGCCAATCGTCCCCCGCCCAATGTGGAATGGATGATTCAGCGTCACCAGCGCCGCCGTCTCTGTCATGCCGTAGCCCTGAATCAGCGCAATCCCAATCCCACGCCAAAACTCCTCCAACTCCGCCGGCAACGAAGCACCGCCAGAAATCACTGCCCAGAACTTCCATCCCAGCGCGCGATGCACCCGTCGGAACCTCCACCATCGCGTCCAGATCGAAATCTCCTCCGCCCGCCCCAGCTCCTCCGCCAGCCAATCGAAACGCGCCAGCAGATGCGCACGCAACAAATGCAGTACACGCGGCACTGCCACCAGCACCGAGATACGTTCACGCCGAATCAGCTCCGTCATCCGCGACGGTTCAAGCTGGCCATCGAAATGAACTTCTGCCCCAAGCAGCGGCGGCACCCACAGCCCCATAAACTGACCGAAGACATGGCTCAACGGAAGACTGTGCAGAAATCGCAGCGGATGCGCCAACCGCTCATACTTCCGATACTTCGCAATCTCGTCTTCAATCGGTTGCAGACTCGCCAGCACGTTCCTGTGAGTATGAACAATGCCTTTCGGCTCCGACGTAGTGCCGGAGGTAAAGACAATTTGAAATGGAGCATCGGCAACAACGGCATCGCTCACTGCAAACATCGGCTCCGCGGGCAATCCTTCCTTGATCCCGGCAAGCAACAACTGCGGAACGCCGCCCCCGAGCGCCTCTAACAAGCTCCAGTCCCCCACCATCAGCTTCGCCGAAACATCTTTCACCACCCTGTCGGCAAACTCGCTGGAACCAGCCGCATCCAGCGGGACCACAATCACTCCGCGCAGCAGGCAGCCAAAGAAAACTCCGATCCACTCCGCGGAGTTCTCCCCCCACAACACCACGCGATCTCCTGCAATAATCGCTCGCCGCTCAAGCTCCGCCGCAAATCTGCCCGCGATTTGGGCCAGCTCTCCATAGGTCGTTCGATAACGCCGATTGCCGCGATGATCCACCACTGCAATCTCTGCAGCGTGTCCGCGAAACTCCTCAACGAGACTGGTCAGATGAGGGCGCACCCCTCAATCTTAGTCGCCGCAGGTGGACGGGTCACCCACTTCGCCGTATCGACATGCACCTCATCGCGGACGTCTTCTGCGTCGCGACTCTCAGGTTTCCCCCACTTCCCGAGGCCAGTCTCATTGCAAACTTGCTTCAGCGCGCATCAAACCGTGCAAGACTCCAAGCCACACTCAACCTGTATCCTGTTCCTGTCCATGAAGCGAAAGACCATCCATCGCATCTTCAATACCACCCTCGGCGCCCTGGCGATGATCATCGTCGCTCTGCTCTCCGCCTTCATCGCCATGCGTCTCGCCATCCACGGCCGCGAAGTCAGAGTCCCCAACCTCGCAGGCCTCACTCTCACGGAAGCCAGCGACCACACCCGTTCACTCGGTCTGCGCCTCAACCTCGAAAATCGCTTCTACTCCCCCAACACCCCGCCCGGTCGCATCCTCGCGCAATCACCCGCACCCGGCACCACCGTCCGCCGCGAGTGGGCCGTCCGCGTCACCGAAAGTCTCGGCCCGCAACAAGTCGCGATCCCTGATCTCCTCGGTCAATCCGAGCGCACCGCTTCCATCAACATCCGCCGCCTCGGCCTTGAACAAGGCATCATCGCCCACATCACCGCACCCGGAGAACCCGGCACCGTCGTCGCCCAGACACCCAGTCCCAACGCAGCCGGAGTCGACCGCCCCCGCGTCAGTCTCCTCCTCAGCCAGCCAGAGGATGCCGAATCACCCGAAGCCTACGTCATGCCCTCACTCGCCGGTCTCACCCTCTCCTCAGCCTCAGCCCGTGTCGCTGCCGTCGGCCTCCACATCGTCAGCGCGGAAGACCTCAACCTCGCCACACCGCCGCCAGCCGCTCCCGCCAGCTCGACCGCAACGTCACCAACACCCGCATCGCCAGCCGCAACTCTCCTCTCCGTCGGAACCGTCATCGCCCAATCGCCCCCAGCCGGCCACCGCGTCGTCAAAGGCGATCCAGTCCGCATCACCCTCACCAACTAAGCG
>JBDTEQ010000011.1:0-7184 GCA_039922475.1 Edaphobacter sp. | reverse complement strand
CCTGATATCTGATATATACCTGCTCCATTCGAATAAAGGCAGTAGGCGTGCCTCGGTCATTAGCGCGCACCCGATGTGCCGGTTCTGCGCGCAAGGACTCTGTTGTCGTTTGCAGTTCTGACGTTTGTTTTGCGGCTCTATTTCCGTCTTGGGAATCGTTATTCGCCCATTCGTCTCTATCAGGTGTCGAAAAGCCGCACGCGATCACGAATCAAGTGCTGTTCAAGTAGAGATGTTCTCGTACGTAATCGACTTGACCTTCCTCTCTCCGAAGATCGGACCGATAACGGTAGCCACAAGACTCACAGAAGATATAAGGAGTTTGCGGAGAATCAATGAAGGGCAGCCGGGTTCTTTCAATTCGATCTGTCTACATGCCGGGGCTTTTCCAGGGTATTGTTGCCCCTAATATCGGTTGGTTCCAGGGATCGATTAACGGCGGCCTCCACGGCTCCGTGACGGACTCGACTGGTGTTCCCATTCCAGGCATCGATCGCAAATTAAACTCTCTCATTACGGGGACTGTCCATGCTTAGACAGCAAGCAACACAGGTGAATACGGCTTCACTCAATTACACCAACTTCGGGAATCTAAAAATCAGCATCGTGAGTACGCGGTTCGGTCTGGCTACTTCGACCCGCGCTCTCGGCCAAACAAACTATCGTCAAATTCAGTTCGGTTTACACCTCGGTTACTAGACACGGTCTGACGGGCTGGGTACCTCATGGCATCCAACCCAGAAGCCTCTTCACAGGAAGGAATCGCAATGCATATGTTTTTGCGCACGATGACATTGATCTCCGCAGTGGCTCTGGTGACCCCCTGCGCTCTATCCCAAAATAGCAGCAGGTTGACGCTGCAGGATCTCGTTTCGATATCCCCGATGGGCGAAACGGTTCTTTCCCCTGACGGATCGACGTTTGCCATCTCGCGTAACGGCCAGATCGAACTGATGCCGGCATCCGGCGGCTGGCCGGAACCACTCACCAGTACGACTGGGGCGAAGTCTGCAATTTCCTGGTCCCCTGATGGAAAGCACCTTGCTTTTGTCAGCTCAGGGAGCATCTGGACCGTTCCGGTTACGGGAGGCACACTCAGGCGGCTCACCAACGTACCTCCGGCACCCGGCGATCCCCGCTCCGCATCCGACCGTTCTCCTGTCTGGTCGCCCAACGGCCGCCAGATTCTCTTTGAGAGTGGACGCAGAGGTGGTAGCTCCTTGATGGTGGTGAGTGCCGATGGCAACACTACGTCGTTTCTTTCGGCGCCCGGTGAAGAATGTGGTGCGGCGCGTTGGTCACCCGACGGTAGCGCGATCGTCTATGTTGGACGTAGCGACGAGCACTTCAGCGGCTCGATCCGGGTTCTGAACTTCGATCCGGAATCGGGACAACCGAAGTCGGCTGCACGTACCCTCTATACGTCTCCGGTCGATCGCGGCGGCGGTTGGTCCATTCGCGACGTCCAGTGGTCATCTGACGGCAAGCTAATCGCAACCGTTCTTCAAAACGCGGGATGGGATCATATCTATCTTGAGTCTGTCGAGGGTGGTAACCCCAAACAAATCACCGACGGGAACTTTGAGGATGGGAGCCCGCGCTTCTCTCCAGATGGCAAGAGCATTGCTTTCCTTTCAAGCCGTGGTGGCATCCTCGAAGTGACGAACCTGTGGGTCATGCCTGCTGGCGGCGGTGAGGCGCACCAGGTTGCCAAGTTTGATGGCCCGGGCATGACGACGATGCCGGAGTGGACACCGGATAGCAAACGCATTTTCTTCCACCACCAGACTCCGCATGAGTCAAGCGATTTATTCGTTGCTGATACCAGGGGTGACAGCGCCCCGGTGCAACTTACCAACACCACTCTCAAGGCGCTGACCCACGCAGTCATGCCGGAGCGGGTGACCTGGAAAAGCAAAGACGGACGGGAGATCACGGGATTGCTGTATGTTCCGCCCGGTGATCACAAGAGGGCTTCGCTCCCGCTCGTCGAGTGGGTACACGGCGGTCCCGAAGCGCAGGATACGTTCCGTGGTGATGCCTGGGCTCAATATCTCGCAGGAGCAGGCTACGTTGTGCTTGAACCGAATTATCGGGGCAGCAATGGTTACGGCGAGGTTTTCCGGAACCTCAATGTCGAAGACCCAGGGGGTGGTGAGGCCGACGACGTTGCCTATGGTGCGAAGTACCTGGTTGCACGAGGTCTCGTCGATCCGAAGAGAATGGCGGTTGGAGGCATTAGCCATGGCGCCACAATGACGCTCTATATGCTGGTGCGCTATCCGGATCTTTATGCGGCAGCCATCGAGTTTGCCGGCGTTTCCGATCGTGCTCTTTTCAATGAACGCACCAATCCAAACTCGGCGATCCGCTGGCAGATGAAGATGGGTGGATCCGCAACCGAAAAGCCTGAGGTGTATCGTCGCGCGGATATCATCGCCCAGGTTGATAAAATCCAGACACCGCTGCTCGTGATGCATGGGGAAAACGATCCTCAGGTGCCGCCTGGAAACGCCGCTCTCCTAGTCAAAGCGATGCGTGAGCATCACAAGACCGTCTACTATTTCACGTATCCGAACGAACTACATTGGGTTAGCACAGCTCCCCACAAAATCGATTCATGGGAAAAGGAACTTGCTTTTCTGGAGCACTACATCAACCCAAGAATTGGCCTGTCATCTACTTCCACGGAAGAAGTTGCTTTTCCAAAGTCGAATGTGGTGACCGGACCGAACCCGTCTAAGTAATGGAGTGAATGGACAGGAATATGCCCGGCTGCACAAACGTTGGTGCACGGCTATATTTCAACGAATGAATAGAGGAGAAAGGGAGATCGGAAACACCGGCGGCAGGAAATGCGGGAGTCGCCCTGGCTGCGTATGCGGCGGCTGTCCATATTCATGTCACATCTTCATCCGCTTATTGAACGGTGTCGAATGTATCGCGAGATCCAACGGTCTGACCAAATTCTCCTGGCATAACAAGCCATGGATGGGAGCAATATTTATGAAGAAGATCGGCGTTCTACTTCTATTGGGATTTGCAATCACGCACGCGTCTGCGCAGGCGAAGCGCATCACCACTCCCGCTGAGCAGTTTGGTTTTGAGCCGGGAACCGACCGCAAGCTGGCTGACTGGAAGGAACTCACAGCGTACTACGAAAAAGTCGCGTCCCAATCGGATCGAGTTCGTTACCAGGAACTGGGGAAGACGATGGAAGGGCGCCCGTTCGTGATGCTGACCGTGTCGTCCCCGGAAAACCTGGCGCACCTCGATCGATATAAGCAGATTGTCACCAAACTGTCTGATCCGCGAACGACCTCTCCACAGGAAGCGAAGTCCCTTATTGCCGAGGGAAAGACGGTGATGATCATTACCTTCAACATCCATTCGACGGAAATTGCGAGTGCGCAGACGGCGGCATCTTTTGTATATCGTTTGGCGAGTTCGAATGACCCCCAAGTGTTGAATGTATTGAAGAACGTCATCCTGCTGCTGATCCCGTCACAAAACCCTGATGGGGAGCAAATGGTTGTGGATTGGTACAAGAAGACTCTTGGTACTCCTTCCGAGGGCTCAAGTCCGCCTGTGTTATACGCCAAATATGTCGGTCATGATGACAATCGCGATTGGGTTGGACTGACGCAATTGGAGACGCAGCACACTGCGAAGGTCATCAACGAATGGCACCCTCAGATCCTCTATGACCTGCACCAGCAAGGTGCCGATGCGCCACGTCTCTACCTGCCACCCTGGGTCGACCCAATCGATCCCAATGTGGATCCGCTTCTTGTGTATTCGATGAATGCACTTGGTACCCGGACGGCTCATGAAATTGCGTCCACAGGTAAGACAGGTATTCTTGTGCACGGGGTCTATGATTTCTGGTCGCCACTGCGCGATTACATCTCACTTCACAATGGCCTGCGTATTCTCACTGAGTCGGCGAGTGCAAATCTGGCAACTCCCATTGACGTGCCCTTCGATAAACTGGGCACCGGGATCGGATATGACGCCAAAGTTGCCGCCTGGAATTACCCCGATCCCTGGATGGGCGGGACATGGCACATGAGCGATATCGTCGCGTATCAGATGGATGCTCTCGCATCCTTGACGAAGAGCGCCGCTGTCGATCGCGAGCAATTCCTCACGGATTTCTATAAGGTGAGCGATCACGCTGTCCATCCGGTATCGGGCCCCTACGCGTATGTGGTTCCCTCTGAACAGGTCGATCCGGCTATGACCCTGAAGCTTGTCAAGACATTGCGTGACGCCGGCGTCGAAGTGCAGCAGGCGACGTTGCCTTTTAAGGCAGGCGGAAAGAGCTTCTCCTCCGGAAGCTACATCATCGCGCTGAACCAGCCGTACCGTGGCTTTGCAAAAACCGTGCTTGAGCGCCAGAAATATCCGGATATTCGTGAGTACCCTGGTGGCCCCCCGCAGCGTCCTTATGACGTTGCAGGTACTACACTCCCGCTTTTCTACGGTGTGACCGTAGCTGCCATTGATCACAAGTTCACAGCCACAACGAAGAATATCATCACGATTCAGCCAATCATCGGCCATGTTGAACCCGGTCCTGGCAAATCGTACCTGCTCGACGACACCAGCAACAGCAGCCTCTACGCGTTGTTCTCTCTGCTGGCGCAAGGCGTCAAGACGTATCGGTTGACGGGGGATGGTTACTCGCCTGGCACGATATACCTGCCCGCTCAACCTGGGTTGAACGCAAAACTTGAAGCGGCCGCCAAACGCTTTGGTGTCAATTTCAAGGCATCTCCTTCTGGCATCCAAGGCGGGGCCCTCGAAGTTAAAACGCCAAGAGTCGGCCTCTATAAGAGCTGGGTTGCAGCGCTTGACGAGGGGTGGACCCGATTCGTTCTCGACACCAATGGGGTGCCCTACAAGAGCATTGTGGATGCGGATATTCGCAAGGGAAATCTGATCGATCAGTTTGACGCGATCATTCTTCCTGACAATCCTGCCAATGCTATTTTGACTGGCCGACTCGGCGGAGGCCGCTCGAACGGAGGCGGCAACCGGCTCGCTCGGCCGCAGGTTCCTGAAGAGTATCTCGGTGGGCTTGGTCCCGATGGCGTCCGGGCTTTGAAGGAATTTGTCGAAGCCGGCGGAACGATCATTGCCAATAATAAGGCAGCTGACATCTATGCCACCAAGGAAAATCCCTCAATCACCAATGCCCTGCAGGGTGTTCCGTCTAAAGAGTTTTATTGCCCCGGTTCTATCCTCGAGATTAGTGTAGATACCAAGAACCCCGTTGCCTTCGGCTCGCAACCCACTGTCTCGATTTTCTTTGAAACCGGGCCATCGTTCAAGCTTTCTGGCGAGGCGAAGTCTATCGCCCACTATGGGAACGGCCACCTCCTTCAAAGCGGGTGGATCCTGGGAGAGAAATATCTCGACGGCACCTCGGCGATTGCTGAAGTGCCCATGGGCAAGGGCAAGGTGATCACATTCGGCTTCATCCCGATGTACCGCGGTCTCAGCGAGGTGACGTACAAGTTTCTGCTCAACGCAATGCTCTACTCAAGCTCGACGCCAACTTCGATCGCACAGCACTAACTCAACGACGCTCGCACTCCAGGATGCACGGCGAAATCTCTGCCATTGGGGAAGAGATCGAAGTGGCTATCACAGTCACTGGAGTCTCCTGTCATAGTGGTTTGGCGCACCGGGCGTGGGAACGTTGTCGGTAACCGGCACCTCACTGGCGTGCGCCCTGCTCAACGCTACAGTGAGTGTGATGCCGGTGTCGGAGACCCGTGGACCGGCCCCATGAGCAAAGGTGAGCGGCGAGGCGACAGTAATTTCGGCGGGGCCTCTTCTGGTGGCGGCAACAACCGCCGTCTGGTCCGCACCATCGCCGATGGTGATCGTCTGGCCGGGGTTAAAGCCTGCCACACTGGCGACAGGTATAACGGTTGCACCCACCGCCATGGCGGTGTCCACCTTGGAGGCGCCTGCCGTGCCGACCATCTCGCTGATGGCTGTCTCTTGATTCGCGCCCGTATTGATCATGATCGTTTGGCCTACGTCAAAGCCTGCGACACGGACAACTTTGATGTTAATCGCGCCAGCAGACGAATTGGTCAACAGAATGGTGGCGGCCAGCGTCAGAAAGTCCGTGCAGTTGCTCCGTGTCAACTCCGTCAGGCAAGCGACCCGCGCTCATATTGGTCGCGCTGACGATGCCCGAAGCCACCGGTTGAACCGGCGAAGTCACGTGACAGCCACTCTGCCCCGATCCAGCTTCGATCCGTTGACGGACGCCGTCGACCTTGTGAGCGCTGAGGTTGTCCATGATCAGCACGTCGCCAGGTTTGAGTTTGGGGCAGAGGACTTCGTCGAGGAAGGCGAGGAAGACTTCGCGATCCGTGGCAGCCTCGATGGTCATGGCGGCCAGCATGCCTTGGAGGTTCATCGCGCCCAGGATGGTAATGATCTTCCAGTCGCCTCCGGGCACGGCATCGGTCACACGGCGACCACCGCGGCAGCGTCCGTACAAGCGGGTCATCTGTGTGGAAACACCACTTTCATCGAGGTAAATCAACCGATCAAGCGGGATCGTCCGCAGTTCGGCTACGAACGCTTCGCGCCGCTTCCGGTTGATCTCCGTGTCGCGCTCGGTGGCGTGGATCGACTTTTTTTACGCCGAAAACCCATCCTGCGCACAAGCCGCCACAGGTGCGGAACGCTGGTACGCCGGCCCGTCGCGGCAAGCAGCTCCTGCTGCAATTCGGGCAAGGTGATGTCCGTTCGGCCCTCGATCAGGGTCGCGATCCGCGCCGTGTCCACCTGGCTCTGGCGTCCACGCCGCACCTGGGGACGACGGGTCATCGATCCGGTCCGACCATGCTCGGAAGATATCTTGTAGGCCCAGTCCACACTGACGCTGAACCGCTCGGCCAACACCCGCAAAGTACCCTCACCTCGCTGGTAAGCCTCCAACAACTTCCGTCGAAGATCATCACTGTACGCTCGCGCCACAACTTCACTTCAACCCACATGAGAACTCTTGCAAAGAATCATCCTGTATTGACCTTGCCCTCAGCTCACGTCGCTCATAAGCGTACTGGTTTTGGACTTTCGTCCGGTTGCGGTTGAACCTTCGCGTTCAGGCTGCGAGGGCGTGTTGTCGAGCGTTGGCTTGGCGCTCGAACTGA
>JBDTEQ010000010.1:0-34538 GCA_039922475.1 Edaphobacter sp. | reverse complement strand
GTTGTCGCGAAAGCATATTCACCATCCCGCTGATAGAAATTGCCTGTCCCGTTGCCTCGCCTCGACCCATCATCATCATTCCGGCGTCTCCGACGCCATCAAAGCCTTTAATTCCATTGGCATATGTGTCCCCCGGAGTTGACTCCTTCAGTTTGGAGCCGCCCTTGGCAAGCGCCAGCTCATAAACTGGAAGTAGCTTCGTTTCCGTGTGCGCCTTCAAATGGAAGCGGTCTGCAAGAAGCGGCTGAAGCATCAATCTACGCTGCTCGCTCTTTAGATTTTTCAATGTATCGACATCAGCGTCTGCCACCTTCGCATCGATATCGAAGTGTGCCGAGTCCGCCCACCCCGGTGCCCCCGAGATCAGATCCTCTCTGATTCCATACGCTCCCTGAAGCAGCATCTTCAACGAGACATTTGTCGCGGCGTACCCGTCGGACTTGTTCATCACCCTGACCATGCGGCTCTCGGACTTGTTCTGCTTCACCGAAACCACATCAAACGCCGGCACCTTCCCATCTGTAGTCGTCGCCGTTTCTGCTGCCGCACCTGCTTGTCCCAACATGTTCGTCGTCGCAACACCCAGACATCCTGCCGCGACAGCGAGCACTAACCCCCTTCTGAAGTTCAGCACGATACGTTCCGTCATAATGGAAGACATTCTTCTCTTTTCAGATCGCCGTAAAGTAGTGCCCTGCGCGTTCTCTATCGGAGAGCTCTTTCTCAACGCGATCAAATGACGAACACATCAATAATTGGACAATGAATAGTGTTGCCGGTTAGGTGGTCGACTGAAGGTTCTCTACATTCTCCGGTAAAACACCACCAATGGATAACTCTCCGAAAGACGCTTTAGCTCCGAGTATCATGAATCTTCATAACCCTATGTAGCATTCATAATAGTAACTAGTCAAGTGGCTTGCTACATAGTTTGAAGCGCAAAACGATGAGCCGATGCGCTGTAGACGAATCGGAAAACGATTCGATAGCGTTCTATACGAAATTGCGGCTTTTTGTGTAGCCTATCCGCAATCTGGCTTCTAACGTTGCTTTAAACAGGGGGGCTCAGGCTGCGCCACCCGAACCCCTCTGATCGCAATCACCGTACACGCGGTCTGCAGCAGAATAAAGATCAAGCTCGTCGCGCTGACAAGCCACGTCTTCCTGCTCGCAGGTTGATCAGCCGGAACAGCGCGGCTGCCGGTGTCAAAGAACCGCTCGTCTCAAGGGCCATCTCTCTACAAGCTATCGCCGCAAAGAGAATCCTTGTCGAGCTACAACTCGCTTACTTCGCCTGTTGTTCCGCAAAGTTTCCGATAAACGGAATCTTGTACCGCTCTCCCTTGCTCGCCTTGATCATCACAAAGATCCAGAGGATCAGAAACGCCAGACCAACTGGCAGCATCAGAATCCATCCCACAATCGGGATCACCGTCAGAACAAATTGCACTATTGCGGCCGTAACTCCGAAGAAGATCGACTGCCACGAATGAAAGCGAATAAACGAGCTGCGGTTATATGGCTCCATCACCAGAAAGATGATCGCTGGGATAATTGTGATGTACGCGATCGCTCCAGCAGCGGTCTCCGACAGGCCGCCTTGCGGTACAGGAACCGCCGCAGCGGCACCCGTAGCTGTATTCGCACCGCAGTGCGGGCAAAAGGTTGAGTTGCTCCCTGTTTCGGTATTGCAGGATGGGCAGATCATGACGATGCACTCCTTGGCTGAAAATAAGTTCCAGGGGCGGTCTTCGCGCACCTGTTGCTTCGGGGCCCGATCGTTCCGTTACCGCCGGCTTTACCGTCCAAACACCCTCATTCGCCGGAGGCTGATAGCGTAGCACCTTTCTCGAATCCTCCGGAACCGGAAAATTTCATCGATAGGCACAGACAGGTACACTGTTCGCACCGCCCGCTATCCGCTCAGCGTCTCCTCCAGCAGAGCAACTCGCGGCTGAAAGAGAGTAAGCAAGTCATGAAGAATGGTCGTTGTCTGCAGTCTCTCGTTATCCTCCTCGCGTTCCTAACCTCGTCATCGGTTCTATATGCAGCTGGAAATCCCGAGGTCGCGCGCTGGCAGCGAGAGGCAGCCAACGTCACCATCACCCGCGACGACTGGGGCATCGCCCACGTCCACGGCAAAACCGACGCCGACGCAGTCTTCGGCATGGAGTACGCCCAGGCAGAAGACGACTTCAACCGCGTCGAGACCAACTACATCAACGCCATGGGACGCCTCGCCGAGACCGAAGGCGAATCGCAGATCTATCTCGACCTCCGCATGAAGCTCTTCATCGACCCCGTCGCCCTCAAAACCCAGTACGCCTCCAGCCCCGCATGGCTGAAGGCTCTGATGGATTCCTTCGCCGACGGCCTGAACTTCTACCTCTACAAACACCCTGAAGTAAAGCCCAGAGTCATCACTCACTTCGAGCCCTGGATGGCGCTCTCCTTCACAGAAGGCAGCATCGGCGGTGACATCGAACGCGCTAAGCTCCCTCAACTCGAAGCCTTCTACAGCAAAGCCCCCACCCTCCAGGCAAGCCGTGTCGCAGCCTCGCCCGAAGTCGCCTACATCCACGATGCCGACCCACCAGAGCCAACCGGCTCTAACGGCATGGCCATCTCACCCTCGAACACCGCCGATCACCACGCGCTTCTACTCATCAACCCTCACACCTCCTTCTTCTTCCGCTCCGAACTCCAGATGGCCAGCGATGAAGGTCTCGATGCCTACGGTGCCGTTACCTGGGGCCAGTTCTTCGTCTACCAGGGCTTCAACCAGCACGCAGGATGGATGCACACCTCAAGCGGCGTCGACGCCGTGGACCAGTACCTCGAAACTGTCGAAAAGAAAGACGGCCACTTCTTCTACAAATACGGTGCCGAAGAGCGTCCGCTGAAGGTAAAGCAGATCGTCGTCCCCTATAAAACCGGCCACGGCATGGCCGAAAAGAAGTTTACCGTCTACTACAGCCAACACGGCCCTATCATTCGCGAGCAGGACGGCAAATGGGTCAGCATCGCCCTCATGCAAAAGCCCGTCGCCGCCCTCACCCAGTCCTACATCCGTACTAAAGCGCAAAACTACAAAGTCTTCCACCAGTCGCTCGAGCTCCAGGCAAACTCCTCAAACAACACCATCTTCGCCGACTCCGATGGCGATATCGCCTACTTTCAGGGTGACTTCATCCCCCGCCGCGACACCCGCTTCGACTTCACCAAACCCGTCGACGGCAGCAACCCGGACACCGACTGGAAGGGACTCCTCACGGTCGACGAACTCCCGCAACTCCTCAACCCAAAGAGCGGCTGGCTCTACAACAGCAATAACTGGCCCTGGTCCGGTGCAGGAGAAAGCAGTCTCCGCAAACAGGACTACCCAGCCTACGTCGAAACCGGAACCGAATCCGCACGCGGACTTCACGCCGTCCGTGTATTAAAAGATAAAAAAGATTTCACAATGGACTCGCTCATCGCCGCCGCCTACGACAGCTACCTTCCCTGGTTCGAAAAACCAATCCCCGCCCTCATCAAAGCATGGGACGACGCCCCAGCCTCCGATCCCCTGAAGGCCAGACTAGCCGATCAGATCGCTCTGCTCCGCACATGGAACTACCGTTGGGGCGTAACCTCCGTCCCCACATCGCTCGCCGTCTTCTGGGGCGAAGACATCCGTCGCCACACCGCCGAAGAAGCCCACAAAGCCGGTATCTCCGTCGAAGAGTACGTCGGCACACAGACTGCGCCGCACCTTCTGCTCGAATCCCTCGCCGCCGCCTCCGACCGCCTCACCTCCGACTTCGGAACCTGGAAGACCCCGTGGGGCGACATCAATCGCTTCCAGCGTCTCACCGGCGACATCGTCCAGCCCTTCAACGACGCCTCTCCCAGCATCCCCGTCGGCTTCACCTCGTCTCTCTGGGGTTCGCTCGCCTCCTTCGGAGCACGCCCCTATCCCGGCACAAAGAAGTGGTACGGCACCAGCGGCAATAGCTTCGTCGCCGTAGTCGAGTTCGGAGAAAAAGTTCACGCCAGGGCTGTCACCGCCGGCGGCGAGAGCGGCCATCCCTCCTCGCCTCACTTCAACGACGAAGCCAAACGCTACACCACCGGCGATCTCCGCGATGTCTACTTCTACCCCTCCGATCTCAAAGGCCACACCGAGCGCGTCTATCATCCTGGAAGCTGACTCAGGCTTTTATCAATGCGCAATAATTCAGATCAATTTGAGTTGCAATAGTTGAACCTGCCTCTCACCTGGACCAAGCGCGACTGCGATCCGCCGACTGAAAGAGAAACACGCCAAAGATGCAGATCAGCGGCTCGAGCGGATGACGAAACCGCGCCCCCGACGTGATGAAGTAGTACGGGATTGGCAGTAAAAGAAAGGCCGAGGCAAAGAGCCAGGCTGCCGGGATCCGGCGATGGACAGACAACGCCAACCCCATAAGACCGGCGAGAGAGAGCAAACAGAAGTTCATCTCGCGGACGATCTCTGTGAACCATCCGTTCCAGCCCCTTTCAATGGGGTGGGGAACTCCAACCCAGTAGAAGTAGACGCGCTTCAGGGCATAGGCGGCAAAGCGCTGTGGGTGCGACTGTATGAGGGCGTGGGCCAACTCGTTTTGTTGCCTGACGTACTCAACCTCACCGAGCGTACGGTAGCGAACGTACTCAGGATCGGACACAACGATGGAGACAGTAGTACCCCAGGGAAAGCCGTTATTCTCAGGCAGCATCGATTGGTAGAGTTCCGCCCCGAGATTGCCGCGCGAAGGGATGAAAGCATGAAAGACAAGCCAGTTCCGATAGACCCAAGGCACAGTAAGGGCAAGAAAAAGAACTGATGCAAGTGCAGCGTGTGAGATCCCTCGAATGCCGCTCTTGCTCTTGAGGAGCATCCACAACACGCATACGGGCAAAAAGAGGATAAGTGCGGGATTTGACAGGAAGATCATCGCCCAGAGAACGCCGAAGACGGTCCACAGGCCAATCGTCTTCTCCGATCTGCCGCCGACTCCGCCGATGCGGAGAGCAACCACAAGGACCCAGGCAAAGAGACAGGTTGTTAGCGAAGTCTCCCAGACCCAGTGAACGGCATACTGGCTGGCTGCAGGATAGAGAGCCCATAGCCAGCCCGCCCAGAGCGCAACGCTGCGATTTGGATTGACCGCGGCATAGCAGGACGAGGCGATCTCCCAGACAGCGGGAGCCACTGCCGCAGAGAAAAGGCTATTAAGAACGAGAATCCCCCAGGCGGAGAGCGCAGTGTACACACCGAAGACTCGAAACACTCCCGCCAGCAGCAGCGGGTAAAGCGGAGGCGACCACGCGGTGGGGCCAGTATGCCCGGTGAAAGGATCGGCGTAACCGTAGCCTGTAGCAACAGCACGAGCGATCCGGCCAACCTCCCAGCCAAACTGAAAGTGATCCTGAAATGCTCGAAAATGATAGCTGTGACCAAGCGTGATGTAGAGGACCCGTACACCGAATCCCACCCAGAACATGCGCCAGGGGAGACGCGATCCCGGATTACCACCCTTCATCCATGCAAGTAGCCGGGTAATCATTGTTCGTTTGATTCTAGTCGGAAGGCGCACATGTCTTAATCCACTCTTTCCATGTCATTCGCCTCTCTCATTCTCTAAGTCTTCTTGATGGGCATCTACCGTCGATGGTAATCTCGAAACCCAACGTGCACGCGGAGAAATGTTTCGCAATAACCGGAGCTTAAGTTTGGGTTATCGCGGACTTACACCGAAAAGACGGGCGGAGATGACAAGCCTTGGCGCGCTTGTAGAAATGGAACAGAATCCGCAAAGTTGGCGTTTTTCCCTTCGTCAAAGCGATTCCTGCATTACAAGTCGTGTAAAATCCACGAAACTAATAACCCGCCATGATCAAGCTTGCGAAAATCCCAAATCTTACAGAGCTTACCTATCGGAGCATCAAGCAGAATTTGCTCGACGGGACGCTAGGTGAGTTGTCCCGGCTTACCGAGGAATCCCTTGCAACGCAACTCGGCATCAGCAAATCGCCCGTCCGCGAAGCGCTCAATCGCCTCGAAGCCGAAGGTCTCGTCGTTATCGAGCCCAGGCGCGGAGCCTACGTCCGGCAGTTCTCCGCCAAGGAGGTCCACGATCTCTATGAACTTCGCGAGATCCTGGAAGCGCACGCCATCGACGTAGCTAATATCACCCCCAAACTTCTCAATGACCTCTCCGCCAGCATCAACCGGACCAGGAAATATCTCAAGGAAGGCAACAAGCTGGAGCACATCGAAGAAGACATGCGTTTTCACGCGATGATTACCGCCTCCGCCGGCAACGAAGAGCTCTGTCACATCCTGGAGAATATTCAGCAAAAAACCCTCCTCTGCCGTTCCAAATCCTACGAGCTCTCCGCCTCCACAGCGCCGGTTGCCCACATGAAGATCTACCAGGCCCTCAAAAAAGACTCCAGGCGCGAAGCACGCCTTGCCATGCGGGAACACATCGTCTTCGTTCGCGAACACCTGTTGGCCACTTTCAAAACGCAGGATTGATCGCAGCCCCATCTGCTCACCGCGCGAGTCCGCCAAAAGTCCTGGGCGATAATACCTCTGTGCATCCCTCCACCCCCTCCCCGTCCGAGGACTACCAAAGGCGTCAGCAAGCTCGCGAGATGCAGGTCGCGCACTTCGAAAAGCTGCATCGCCGCTTCGGCAATCTCCGCCTGCTCCTCGTCATTGCGGCCGCAATTGCCGCATGGTACTCACTCCATCGCGACGCCTTCTCCGCGTGGTGGCTCCTCGCCGCTCTAGTAGTATTCCTCGCAATCGCCATCTTCCACGCCAGGATACTTCGCAAGCGTACATGTGCAGAGCGAGCCGTCGACTTCTATCGCAAAGCACTCGCTCGCGTCGAAGATCGCTGGGTGGGAGCCGGTCCGACTGGAGAACGCATCGACGTTCACTCCAGTCTCTATGCCACAGACCTCGATCTCTTCGGACGAGGCAGCCTCTTCGAGCTCCTCTCTCTCGCTCGCACTCGCATCGGCGAGGACACCCTGGCCGCGTGGCTCCTCTCTCCGTCCCCAGTCCCACAGCTCATGGAGCGTCAAGCAGCCATCACCGAACTCCGCACCCGCCTCGATCTCCGCGAAGACATCGCGATCCTCGGTGAAGACCTCAAAGTCGGCATCCACCCCGAAGCTCTCACCCAGTGGGCCGAAGCCCCCAATCAACTCACCAACGCCTCACTCCGCTGGCTCTCGCTCCTGCTCTCCGTCGCAGCCATAGCAGCCGCTGCAGTCTGGGCCGAGCTCGGTACCATGACTCCGTTCTTCGCCATCATCATCGTCGAAACCATCATCACTTCTTCGCTGCGCAAACGCACCGCCGCAGTCCTCCATGCCACCGAGCATGCCCTCGAAGATCTGCAGCTCCTCTCCTCGCTTCTCGCCCGTGTGGAACGCGAACACTTCGAAACCCCGCGCCTCCAGTCACTCAAAACCGCGCTCTCCTCCCCTCATCTCCCCGCCTCTCAAGCCATCTCGCGCCTGCATACCATCGTCGAATACATACACTCCCTCGAAAATCCCATCCTGCGCGGCCTCAACATTCCGCTGCTCTATACAGTGCAGGTCGCCTACGCAGCCGAAGCCTGGCGCGCTGCCCACGGAGCCGCCGTGCGCTCCTGGCTCAAAGCAATCGGCGAAGCCGAGGCTCTTCTCTCCCTCTCCGGCTACAGCTACGAGCACCCCACCGATCCCTTCCCTGAATTCGTCGAAGGTCCGCCCTGCTTTATCGCCGAACAGCTCGGCCATCCCCTCCTTCCCGCCGCGAAATGTGTTCGTAACAACATCAGCATCGACGGTGAAACCAGAGTCCTTCTTATCAGCGGCTCTAATATGTCTGGCAAGAGCACCCTGATGCGTGCCATAGGCATCAACACTGTCCTCGCCATGGCCGGAGCACCTGTGCGTGCCAGCCACCTGCAACTCACTCCGTTACAAATAGGTGCCAGCATCCTCATCAACGACTCCCTCCAGGAAGGCAGCTCCCGCTTCTATGCCGAGATCACCCGCCTTCGCCAGATCTGCGACCTCGCCGAAAAAGGTCCCCCAGTCCTCTTCCTGCTCGACGAGCTCCTCCAGGGCACAAACTCCAAAGACCGCCTTATCGGTGCCGAAGGCGTGGTCCGCGCCCTCCTCGCAAGCGGGGCGATCGGCCTTATCAGCACCCACGATCTAGCTCTCACCAAGATCGGCGGCCAATCCGACCCTCGCCTTCACAACGTCCACCTGCAGGACGAGATCGAAGACGGAAAGATGAGGTTCGACTTCAAGCTGCGCGACGGCGTAGTCACCAGGAGCAATGGCATCGAGTTGATGCGCCTCATCGGTCTGAAAGTTTAGAAGTCGGACAAAAGTTTCACCGCATCGCTCCCGCCTCCTCATACAATCAGTTCATGAAGGAACCGCCCAGGCGCGCGCATGAACCGTGGAAGGCCTTTCAGGCTCGCCAGCGCAATCAGGACATCAAGCGCGATGCCGTCCTCCAGACTGCGGCCCACATGTTTCTTGAACAGGGTTACCGCCGCACTTCGATGAGTGAGCTGGCAAAGCGCCTCCAGATCACCAAGCCCGCCCTCTACTATTACTTCCACAACAAGGAGCAGATTCTCGTCGAGTGCTACCGCGCCGGCATCACCCTCATCGAAACTCTGCTCGACAAAGCCCTCGTCAGCCGTGGCACCGGCCTCACCAAAGTCAAGGCCTACATCGAAGCCTACGCAAGGTCGGTCCTCCTCTACGACTTCGGCCGCTGCGTCACCATGCTCGACGAAAACGAGCTGTCCACGGAAACCCGCAAAGAGGTCCGCGCTCTCAAGCGCCGCATCGACGCCTCCATCCGCGCCTACATCGAAGAGGGAATCGCCGATAGATCCATCGCCCCCTGCGACGCCAAGCTCGCCTCCTTCGCCATGTCCGGAGCCATCAACTGGATAGGAACCTGGTACAAACCCTCCGGCCCCCTCAGTGCTATAGAGATCGCCGGCCACTTCACTCACCTCTTCACTGAAGGCCTCCGTGCGCGAACAACATCCAAGCATCGTAGTCCCGCAGTACGCTCTACATTACCGAAACGATCGATCCAGAAAGCAGGGAAGTCCGTGCGTTGACTTTCTGACCGAGCGTTCAGTAAACTTCTCTTGAGAGCGCACAGTTCATTCAGAATCAATAAAAAGGCAAGTTGGCTCTATGGACCTACAACGCTGCGTCGTCTCCCCGAATCAAACCGATACAGTTAAACTCATATGTGCAATGGATAAGAGAGTGAAGACATGCGCATTCTGACCTATCTCCGCCAGGTTCTCGACGCGGAAGAGAGCGTCCACATCGCTAACAGTGCAGTTGCCCTCGAAAACAGCAAGCTCGTCATGGACACCATGGACGAGTACGGTGTCGAAGAGGCCCTCCGTCTGCGCGAGAGCGGCGTAGAAGCCGAGATCGTAGCCGTAGCCGTCGGCCCCGCCCGTGTTCAGGATGCGCTTCGCACTGCTCTCGCCATGGGCGTCGATCGTGCCATCCACGTCGAAACCGATCTTCGCCTCGACCCCATCGCAGTAAGCAAAGTTCTCGCCCGGATTGCGCAGCAGGAAGAAGCGACTCTCATTCTCTCCGGTGGCCAGCAAGCCGACTGGGACAGCCACGCTCTCGCCGCAGCCACTGCAGAGCGTCTCAACTGGCCCCAGGCCACCTGGACCTCCGCCCTCGAGCTCAAAGGCAACACCCTCACCGGCAAACACGACGCCGACGAGGGCAGCGAAACCTTCACCCTCGAACTGCCCGCCGTCATCACCACACAGCAAGGCCTCAACGAGCCGCGCTACCCCACCCTCCCCAACATCATGAAGGCGAAGAAGAAAGAGCTGCGCAAAGAGTCGCTCGATCAGTTCAACGTCACGCCGAGGCTCAAATTTGTGAGCGCAGAGATCCAGACCAAAGATCGCCTCAACAAGATCCTCGACGGCAAAGACGTCCCCGCAGCCGCCGCACAACTCGTCAATCTTCTCCGTAACGAAGCCAAGGTGATCCCATGATTCTCCTCGTCGTCGAGCACGCCAATGGCAAAGTCAGCAAAAGCACCTGGGAGATGGTCACTGCCGCCCGCGAACTAGGCCAGCATAAAGGTGGAGATGCCTCCATCACCGCGCTGGTCCTCGGCAGCAACGTCGCTCCCATCGCCGCGGAGATAGCCCGCGCGGTAGATCAGGTTCTCGTCGCAGATCTTCCCGCTCTCGCCCAGTACGACCCTGAACTCTGGTCTGCCGCAGTCGCTCAAATCGCAAAAGAAGGCGAAGCCTCCGTCATTCTCATCGGTGGCAGTCGCAGTGGCCGCGAATACAGCCCCCGCGTTGCCATCAAACTCGACGCCCCGCTCCTCGAAGACGTCATCAGCCTGAAAGCCAGTGACGATCTCATAACCGCCCAGCGTTACACCTATCTCGCCCGCGTCACTGAAACCATCGAAACCCTGAAAGCGGCCACCGCCCCCATCGCCGTCGTCACCATCAAGCCCGGCGTCTTCAACCCCGCAGCCCCGCGCTCCGAAGCCGCCGAACAGTTCGACGCCGACCTCAATCTCCCCACTCCGCGCCTCAAAGTCACCGGCAAGACCGCCGAGCGCAGCGCCCGCGTAGGACTCACCGAAGCGGATATCGTCGTCTCCGGTGGCCGTGGCGTCGGCAGCGCCGAAGGCTTCACGCAATACGTCGAAGCCCTCGCCGATCAGCTCGGAGCCGCTGTCGGTGCCACCCGTGCTATCGTCGACGCTGGCTGGCGTCCCTACTCCGAGCAAGTAGGCCAGACCGGAAAAACCGTTCAGCCCAAGCTCTACATCGCCATAGGCATCTCCGGTGCCGTCCAGCATCTCTCCGGCATGAACAAGAGCAAAGTCATCGTCGCCATCAACCGCGACGCCGAAGCCCCCATCTTCAAGATCGCCGACTACGGCATCGTTGGCGATGTCCCGCAACTCGTCCCCGCAATCCTCGCCGAACTCAAAAAATAATCGCACAAAAACAGAAGAGGGTAAGATCGAACGCGAGCGGTAACGGCCATGCTTCCACTCTCTCAAAAAATCGCTTTCCTTCTCTTCGCGCTCATCGCTCTCGCGCTTGCCCTCGAAGGCTTCTTCCGCCTCTACCTCCGCATCCGCCGCGGCATCCCCGATCCCGAACCTCGCTTCAACCATCTCCCTCGCCGCATCGCGTACGCACTCACCACAACCCTCCTTCAAAGCCGTACCTTCAAAAAACGCCCTGCCATCAGTCTCTTTCACTCCTTCATCTTCTACGGCTTCGTCTTCTACGGCCTGGTCAATCTCGTCGATGCGATTGAAGGCTACCTCCCGCTCACCATATCCTCCACCAACCCCATCGGCGCAACCTACAACCTCTTAGCCGACATCCTCAGCTTCCTGGTTCTCGTCGGAGTCGTAGCGTTAGTCATTCGCCGCTTCGCTCTTCCCAGCCGCCGCGACTTCCGCTTCAACGCCCGCACGCTCCTTCACAAAGACGTTCAGCGCAAAAAAATCCCTGTCGACTCGCTCATCGTCTCCGCGTTTATCCTCTTCCACGTTGGCAGTCGAGCCATTGGAGCAGGAGCCCGCATCGCTGCAGAGGGTCCCGACAAACTCCAGCCCTTCGCCACTGCAATCTCCCACCTCATCAACCCAGCCAACGCCGAAGCCTTCCGCATCTTCGGTTACTGGGGAGCACTCGGCAGCGTCCTCCTCTTTCTCGCCTACTTCCCCTACACCAAGCACGTCCACATCTTCGGCGCACCTGCAAAATATCTAGCGGCGCGCGACGCTTCCTCCGGAGTACTTCCCCTCGTAGCTCTGAATCTTGACGCCGAAAACGAAACTCCAAAGCTCGGCGCGAACAAACTCGAAGACCTCGCCTGGCCCCGCCTACTCGACGCTTACGCCTGTATCCAGTGCAACCGCTGTCAAGATGTCTGCCCCGCAACCGCCACTGGAAAATCTCTCAGTCCCGCCACGCTGGAGATCAACAAGCGCATGGAGCTGAACGATCTCGCCGAGCAGCAAAGCTTCCTGTCCTTCACGTCAGCCCCATTCGAGAAGGGAACTCCAAGCCCACACCCGCTCCTGCAATTCGCTCTCTCTCCCGAAGCTGCCTGGGCCTGCACCACCTGCGGAGCATGCATGGAGGTCTGCCCCACGCAAAACGAGCAGATGCTCGACATCATCGACATCCGCCGCAACCAGGTCATGATCGAAGGCGAGTTCCCCAGCCAGCTCCAATCGGCCTTCCGCGGCATGGAGCGTGCACAAAATCCCTGGGGCATCAATCACGAGCAGCGCCTCGCCTGGGCCGACGGCCTCAACGTCAAAACCACCGACGAAAATCCCACCCCCGACGTCCTCTACTGGGTAGGCTGCGCCGCCAGCTACGATCCGCAAGCGCAAAAGACCGCCCGTGCCTTCGTTGAACTTCTCAATCACGCCGAGGTCAACTTCGCCGTCCTCGGGAAAAAGGAGTGCTGCACCGGAGACAGCGCCCGCCGCGCCGGCAACGAGTATCTCTACCGTCAACTGGCCGACAAGAACGTCGAAACCCTCAACGCTGTCAAGCCCAAACTCATCGTCGCCAGCTGCCCGCACTGCATGAACTCCCTCGGCCACGAGTACAAACAAATCGGTGGCGACTACAAGGTTCTCCACCACACCGAGTACCTCGAAACACTGGTCGCCAACAAAAAACTCACCCCCACACCAGGCGAAGCAACCATCACCTATCACGATCCCTGCTACCTCGGCCGTCACAACGGCATCTACGATGCGCCGCGCAATCTCCTCAACATCCTCGGCAACTCCACGCCCGAGCTTCCCCGCAACCGCGAAAACTCCTTCTGCTGCGGAGCCGGCGGCGCTCAGTTCTGGAAAGAAGAGGAGCCGGGCGACGAACGCATCTCCGACAACCGCTTCCGTGAAGCCCAGCAAACTCTAGCCTCTGCCACCGGAGAAAAAGTTCTCGCCGTCGGCTGCCCGTTCTGCAAGAGCATGCTCGGCAGCACTCCCAGCAAAGCAGCCTCTGAAGACATCGTCATCAAAGACGTAGCCGAGCTCCTCCTCGAAGGCGTCCGCCGCAGCAAAGGCCTCACCGCGCAGCCTGCAGAGCACAAGCTTCCAATCTCACGGGAACCCCATGCCGCCCCTCAGATCCCCACAGCACCCATCGCACCAACGCCCGTAGTAGAAGTCCAGCCCTCCGCAACCCCGGCACCAGCTCCAGCAGCGCCATCGACAGAGCGCAAAAGGTGGCAACCAAAATCCCTCTCCGCCACAGAAAGAATACCCACCGCTCAGCCCATCGCAGAGCCGACGCCAACGACCGCGACAACTCCATCAGAGACTCAACCTGCACCAAGCCCCACAACGGCACCGGCGACCGAGCGCAAAAAATGGCAGCCAAAATCCGCCGCCTCTACCCAACCCGTCACCTCAACACCCGCAACTGCTGAACTCACAGAATCCACCATCGCTCCGCCGCCCGCCACAGACCCTCCCCCGCCCGCTCGCAAAAAGTGGACTCCAAAGAAACCCGCCTGATCCTCCGTTACCACCGCTTCAAAAGAATTATCATTTCGACCGAAGCTGCTCACGGCTTCATCGTGAGCAGCGCGGTCGAGAAATCCCCGCGCCAGTCGTGGTTTTACAGTTGCTTGTTCCTGATCCGTGTCATCTGTGAAGATCCGTGTTAAGCCTTTCACCCAGCCGCAATCCACGCCGCCACCCTTCGCAGCATATCCTTCGCCTGCGTCAAAAACGGAAACTCATTCGGCGAGACGGCGAACCCATGGTTCATGCCCTCTCCAGACAACTCCGTCACCTCAACCCCAGCCTCCGCCAATCGCCGAGCATAAGCCTGCCCCTCATCCCGCAGCACGTCATACTCTGCCGTCACCACAAACGCCCGTGGTAGCCCACGCAGCGAAGCCGCCATCAACGGAGCCGCGCGAAAATCTGCAGCCTCCCTCTTGTCATTCAGGTAGTGGTCCCAGAACCACATCATCCCCTTCCGCGTCAGCCCGTACCCCTCGGCCATCTCAAGGTACGAAGCCGTCGGCGGATCATAGTGTGCAGTCACTGGATACAAAAGAATCTGTCCCGCAAGCCTTCCCGCCTCCCCGCGATCCCGAAGCTGCAAAGCCACAACAGTGGCCAGCGTTCCCCCGGCACTGTCGCCCGCAACAAACACTCGCGAAGCATCTCCACCCAACTCCCCCACATGTGCCAGCACCCACTCCGTCGCTGCAAAGCAATCTTCCACGCCCGCAGGAAACTTATGCTCTGGAGCCAGCCGGTAGTCCACCGACACAACCCGCGCTCCAGCCTCCATCGCCAGGGCCTTGCAGTAAGGTTCATGCGTCTCCAACGTACAAACCACCCATCCGCCGCCATGAAAGAACACCACCACCGGCAGCACACCCTCTTCTCCCGGCGGCGAATAAACCCGCAACCCAATCTCCCGCCCACCAGCAAAAATCCTCCGATCCTCTACCTTCACTCCGGCATACTCCGGCATTGGAACAAACCGTTGCATCAACGCTGTTTTATCCGCACGAGCCTGTTCCACGGTCTGCTGGTCGATCGGCAGGCCACCCAGTGCCTTCCCCGCATCAAGAATTGCTTGTAACTTCGCATCTATTGGCATAAACCCATACTATCGCTAGCTCACACCCGCCAACAGCGGCGATAATCCTACCCTATGCACATCTCCGGCTCGTCGATCCTTCTGATCTTCATCGGCCTCAGCGCCGCTGCCATCCTCCTCGTTCTGCATTTCACAAAAATCGGCCATATCTTCCATCAAAAGATCCCCGACCGTCCCCACCGCCGTCTCCTTCTCGCCTCCATCAGCTTCTTCATCACCTTCCTCGCTGTCCGTCTCCTCGTCGCTTCCATCACTCACCACGTCGGCCCCTTCGGCTATGTTGAGATGGCAGGCCGTCACATCCACCACCTCGTCTGGGGAATCCTTCTCCTGCTCATCGTCGGCTATGCAACGCTCGCCGAAGCCGGCACAGGCGACACTCCCATCTCAATCCTTGTCAGCCGTCTTCTTGCTCTCGGCTACGGCATCGGCGCAGCCCTTACCCTCGACGAGTTCGCCCTCTGGCTCAACCTCGATGCCGCCGCCTACTGGACACGCCAGGGCCGTGAGAGCATCGACGCCGTCATCCTCTTCGGCGCTCTCCTCGCGATTGGAACCTGGGGAGCGCCTCTCATCCGCCGTATCGACCGCGACATTTAGCATCTCCACGAGGAAACAAGCATGACCAACCACCGCGTCACAGTCATGGGTAGCTATGTCGCCGACCTCGCCTTCCGCATCGACCGTCTCCCCGCCTGGGGCGAGACCCGCATGGGCGAATCCTTCAAGCTCGGTCCCGGCGGCAAAGGCTCCAACCAGGCCGTAGCCTGCGCCCGTGCGGGAGCCAGCGTCGCCTTCATCTCCAAGCTCGGCCCCGACCCCTTCGGCGAGATAGCCCGTACCCTCTACCGCGAAGAAGAAATCGACACCCAGTTCATCTTCCTCAGCCCCAACCCCACCGGAGCCGCCGCCATTCTCATCGACGCCGCCTACGGAGAAAATGCCATTATCGTCGTCCCTGGAGCCTGCTTCGAACTCACTCCCGCCGAAGTCGACCTGGCCACCGCTCTCATCGCCTCCTCCGCCATCTTCGTCACTCAGCTCGAACTCCCGCTCCCCACCGTCGAACACGGCCTGCGAATCGCACACTCCCACCACGTTCCCACCATCCTCAATCCAGCTCCCGCCACCGTCCTGCCCAACTCCATCTACCCCCTCTGCGACTACCTCACCCCCAACGAGACCGAAGCTGCCACCCTCACCGGCATCCCCGTCACCGAACTCGCCTCCGCCGAACAGGCCGCATCCGCCCTCCTCACCCGAGGCGTCCGCAACGTCATCCTCACCCTCGGCGCCCAGGGAGCCCTCATCAAAAACCACACCCTCACCCGCCACGTCCCAGCCGTTTACGCTGGCCCCGTCATCGAGACCACAGGAGCCGGCGACGCCTTCAACGGAGGTCTCGCCACCGCCCTCGCCGAAGGCATGGATCTCGTTGAATCGACAAAGTTTGCCTGCGCTGTAGCCGGAATCTCCGTCACCCGCCCAGGAACCGCCCCTTCCATGCCTCACCGCCTCGAAATCGACGCGATCCGCGCCACTCAACCCGGAAAGTCCTGATAAACGCAGAAAAACCCGAGCACAGTTCGCCCGGGTCTCTCTCACGTCAGTCTTTCAGGAAGTCTTGTTTAGCTGCGAAACGTTATCAGCTCCAATTTCACTGGGTCAACGCCCATCTTGACCATTCCCAGCTCCTTTGCCGCCCCATACGACAGGTCGATCACCCTCTCCGGGAACAGAACCCCCCGGTCGGTGATCGTTACCACGACCGAGCGGTGGTTCCGCAGGTTGGTCACCTTCACCTTGCTTCCAAAAGGAAGGGTCCGGTGCGCAGCAGTCAGCTCATATTCGTTGAAGCGACGTCCACTCGCGGTCCGATGGCCTTGCAGCACCGAGCCATACCAGCTCGCCATGCCACTCTTGATTCGGGTTAGAACCGTCACCTTGGGTGCAGGCATGGTCGTAACGATCTCGGCCGGGCTTACATCTGTAACTGACATAGCCGGGTTCGTCGCTAGCGCGGAGGCCGGAGTCGCGGTATCCGTCGCAAAGGCCGACAGGACAATCATCGCCGCCACAACAATAGCAACTTTTGTCCTTCCTGTCAGAGTTGCCGTACGTTCGTTTCCGGTGTTCGTTTGCATCCCTTAAGTATAAGAAATTCAAGCCATATACGGTACTTTTTCAAGCATTAAAATAGGCCTCGGTTCATCACAGCCAAAGCCCCTTGTCAACCGTTTTCGGCCTTGTCCGAAGGACCCCAAAAGGTGCCAAAAAGGAGAGGTTCCAGCCAACTCAACGTTGCAAAGGAGTTAACCCCATCCAAACCGCCATCCGGTTAATCCCGGCGTTACCTTTTTTTTGTTTTTTTATTTGGCTTGGCGTCTCTGCGCGGGTCGTGTCACGATGAGGCTGGAAGTCAGGTCTGCGAATCTTCCCCAAAACAGCCTTTTTTTCTGCCCAATCGTCTCACCAGCGCCGGATCGAGCAAGGAAGCCTGAAGGCGCTTTTCGGCCCCCATCTCGATCCAGAGGAAGCAAACCGCATGTCTCCCCTTAGCCCGGCGTACTTCGCCTTTGCCGCCATAGTGATCACCCTCTACTGGGCGTGCTATCGCTGGAAGAACGCCAGGCTCTGTATCTTATTGGCAGCAAACGTCTTCTTTCTCACACGCCTCGCCTGGTTCTACCCCGCGCTTCTGCTCATCGCTGCTACCGTCGACTTCCTCGTCGGCCTCGGCCTGCAGCACTTCCCCCGCGAACACCACCGTCCACGCCTCGTTCTTGTCACCGTCAGCGTCGTATTGAACGTCGGCCTCCTCGCCGCCACCAAGTGCCTCCCCGTAGTTCTGGGCGAACTCTACCGCTGGGTCCTCCCTCTCAGCCTCTCCTTCTACTCTTTCCAATCAATGACTTACACCATAGACCTGTATCGAGGCACCAGACCGGGAACCCGCAGCTACCTCACCCACCTCACCTCAGCCTCGCTCTTCACGGTCATCGTCGCCGGTCCCATCAACCGCCTCTCCGACCTGATTAAGCAGCTTCAGCAACCCTTCTCCCTCACTCAGACGCAGGGCGGCCGTGCCTTCCTCCTCATCGCCTCCGGCCTCGTCAAAAAGCTCCTCATCGCCGACTTTCTCTCCAACAACGTCGCCAACCGCATCTTCGACACCCCCACCCTCTACAGTGGAGCCGAGGTCCTCTTCGGTGTCTACGCCTACGCCCTCCAGATCTACTTCGACTTCTCCGGCTACACCGACATCGCCATGGGCGTCTGCCAGCTCCTCGGCCTCAGCGTCCCCGACAACTTCAACCGCCCCTACCGCTCCCTCAACCTCGCCGACTTCTGGCGTCGCTGGCACATCACCTTCTCCAACTGGCTCCGCGACTATCTCTACTTTTCCCTCCCCAACGCGGCCCGCTGGAAGGGTGCCGGCTACGTCTACCCCATCATCGTCTTCTTCCTTGGCGGCCTCTGGCACGGCATCGGCTGGCCCTTCGTCCTCTGGGGACTCCTCCACGGAGTCGGCCTCACCACACTTCGCATCTTCCAGACGGCGAAACAGTCTCTCCTCGGCAAGCGCCCCTCTACCCGCTGGAGCCGATACCTCACCATCTTCGTCACCTTCCACTTCGTCTGCCTCACCTGGATCTTCTTCCGCGCCCCCGACGCCGCAACCGCCTTCGCCATCCTCGGCCGCCTCGGCTCCTTCACCTTCTCCATCGCGAACATCACCCTCCCCATGATCGGTGTCATGCTGGCCGGAGTAGCGCTCCACGCCATCCCTCCCAAATGGTTCGATCGCACCGTCGAACTCTTCGGCCGCGCTCCCTTCATCCTCCAGGGAGCAACCCTCGCCTCAGCCGTCCTCCTCATAGAACTCCTCGCCGGCCGCGGCTCCTCCTCCTTCGTCTACAGCAACTTCTAACCATCGAATCGGCACTTTAATCAGGGAGAGATCTTATTACATCGACACTTTGAACAGGACCAGGCTATGAAAAGCATCAAGCTAAATTTAAAAGTTGTCATCGCGATAGGCGCAGTCGAAGGACCTGCGTTTAGCCTGTATCGCCGCGATTCTTCCCCTGCTTACAACCACTCCGCCCTCACCTCAACTACGAACTAACCCAACCCTCCCATGCCCACCTTCCCCAAACAAACCCTCTTCGCCATCGCAACCTTCGTCGCGATCCTCCTCACAGCGCACTACGCCATCGGCAATGCGACAGGTCTCGACCTCGCCTCATTGCGTCCCATCGTCGCCTTTCCGTCCGGCGAATCCTCTCTCCTCCCCTTCGCAAAGCTTCCTCCGCCTCCCATCCCCGCCGTCTTCGCCATACCCAACCCCCTCGCTCACGGCCTCAAAGCCGCTGCCAACTCCACCCTCGAGTCGCAGTTCCTCATCGACAACAACGGCGCACTCGACCACTTCTACGCCGCCCTTCGCGACCTCCAGGAAGGCAGAACTCGCCGCACCGTCCGCATCGTCCACTACGGCGACTCGCCCACCACCGCCGACCTCATCACCGGCGATGCCCGCGACCTCCTGCAGGAGCGCTTCGGCGACGCTGGCCCCGGCTTCATCCTCATCGCCAAACCCTGGGCCTGGTACGGCCATCACAACGTAGACGTCAACGGTACCGGCTGGCAGATCGTCACCGCCGTCGGTTCCATGCGCGAAGCCAACTACGGTCTCGGCGGCGCGTTCTTCATTGGCTCGGTCGGTGCCACCAGCACCATCCGTCTCATCGCCCGCGACTCCACCTCCATCGAAGTTGAATTCCTCGCCCAGCCCAATGGCGGCAATCTCGACATCACCGCCGATGGTGTTCCCGTCGGCACAGTCAAAACCGACGCCGACACCAGAAAGGATGATGCGGCCTCCATCACGCTTCCCTCCAGCACCAGGCAAGTTGAACTCACCGTCTCCTCCGCTCCCGTAGAACTCTTCGGAGTAGCGCTCGGCAATAACAACCGCGGCCTCACCTACGACAGCATCGGCCTCAACGGCGCCTCCACCACCGTCATGTCCCGCGCCTTCAACCCCGAAGCCTTCTCCATCGCACTCGAGCATCGCAACCCGGACCTTGTCGTCATCAACTACGGCACCAACGAGTCCACCTATCTCTCCTACGTGCAAAAGCAGTACGAACCCGAGTTGATCCGCGCCATCGGCCGCGTCCGCGCCGCTCTGCCCAACGCCTCCATCCTCATCATGAGCCCCATGGATCGCGGCCAGCGCAGCGGCACCGACCAGATCGCCACCATGCCCGCCATCCCCGAGATCGTCGCCATCCAGCAGCGCATCGCAGAAAAAACCGGCTGCGGCTTCTTCAACACCTATCAGGCTATGGGCGGCAACGGAACCATGGGCCGCTGGTACGATCACCATCCTCCAATGGTTGGAGCCGACCTCATCCACCCCTCTCCACAGGGCGCGCGCATCGTCGCTCAACTCCTGACCGGCCAACTCCTGATAGGCTACGAACGGTACATGGAAAATCATCCCGGTCCCCAGCCGAAGCTCCCCGCAACGGTCCTCTCCGAAACCTCCACCAAGTCTGACAAGGCCGCCAGGCCCACGGGGGTGCAATAAATGTCGTTCCAACGCCTCGCAGCGGCGCTCCTCTTCCTCGCCATCGCCTGCACTCCTGTCACGCGAGCCTCTTCGACGGAAGCCTCCAAAAAACATCCGCCCGTAAAGCACTCCACCAAGCCTGCTGCTACGGCAAACGGCGAGCCAAGACGCGCCCCGATGGCGAAACCCTTCAAAGCGAAGACTAGAAAACGCCGCCGCCCAAACTCCTCTTCCAAAACCGCAGCAACAAAATCCATCTCGGCAAGATCCGCCACAACAAAATCCATCTCCACCCGTCCTGTCCCCGTTACGCGCACCACCGCACACACCCGAGCCGTCTCCCTGCGCTCTGCTTCCATCTCTCTCGGCACTCGCGAGGCCATCACCGCCCGCATCATGCACACACTCGCCAGCCCGCGCATCGGCATCGAGAACCCCCGAGCTCTCCAGCCCTTCTTCGACCAGCTTCATCAGCTCCAGACCGATCCCAAAGGCCAGCTCGTCCGCGTCATCCAGTTCGGCGACTCCCACACCGCCGCCGACATGTTCAGCGGAGCCCTCCGCAGTCTCTTCCAGGGCAAGTTCGGTGACGGCGGTGCCGGCTTCTCTTACCCCGGCTACCCCTTCGCCGGATATCACATCCACGGCACCAAGCGCGCACAGTCCACCGGCTGGTCCGTGCTCGGCACGCATCTCAGCGATATCGGCGACGGCATGGTCGGTATGGGCGGCGTCAGCCTCTCCACCGACGCCGCAGGCAACTGGGTCTCTCTCGACGCCGACGCTTCCTCTCTCCAGGTCCAATACCTCATCCAGCCCAACGGCGGCTCCATCGAGATACGCGATAACGACACGCTCCTCGCCACCGTCTCCACCGCCAAATCCGATCCCTCAGCACCCGACGCAGCCGGTCAGTTCGGCGTCCCCGTCGAACCCGGCCCCCATCACTTCGAAGTCCTCACCATCGATCAGGCTCCCGTCCGCCTCCTCGGTCTCTCCACCGAAAACTCCTCAGGCGTCACTTATGAAGCCGCCGGCATCAACGGTGCCGAAGCCTCGCTCTTCCTCCGTTGGAACCAGGCGCTCCAGCAACCTCTTTTAGCCGCGGTCAATCCCGCGCTCGTCGTCCTCGCCTACGGCACCAACGAGGCCAGCGACAGCAACTGGACCGAAGAGAGCTACGCCGCCATGTTCCAGCGCATCATCGAGCGTATCCGCACCATCGCCCCTAGCGCCTCCATCCTTGTCGTCGGCCCACCTGATCGCGCCCTCCGCGCCGGCCGCCGCGCCTGGCGACCCTTCTCTGGAGTCGATCGCATCGTCGCCGCCCAGCGCAGTGTCTGCCGCAGGATGAACTGTGCCTACTGGGATCAGCGCTCCCGCATGGGCGGTCTCGGCTCCATGCGCGACTGGGTCTCCGTCTCCTGGGCCCAACCCGACCACACTCACTTCACCGGCGAAGGCTACACCGAGCTGGCCAGTGCGCTCTTCTCCGACATCACCCAGCAGTACGATGCCTCCGAGCCACCCGTCACCCAGGCCCAGAGCGAAACGAAATAAGCAAACGGAATTAAGTCTGGCCCCGTCCAAGTCAAAAGCAGAGCGCCTCAAAAGAAACATCCGCAGTTACAAATTGCAAAGCAGGTAAACATGAGCACCCAGGCAGGCATCCTCAAAGTCATCCACGCAGTCGCCGACATCTCCAGCGACCCCGCCCCCGACGAGAGTCTCTTCGACTCCGGCACACTCGACTCCTTCACCCTCCCCGATCTCGTCACCGGCCTCGAAAAGGAGTTCAACGTCAAAATTCCCGATGCCGACCTAGTCCCCGAGCGCTTCGACACCGTAACCAAAATCGAAGCCTACCTCGACAGCCGCAAAAGCTAGCGACCTCCGTTTAAACTGTCATCCTTCGCCGCAGGCGGAGGACCTGCTGTTGCAGTTGTCGTTGCTTTTTTAGCCCTAATCCCCGAAGGGGATCTGTCGCCGCCGCTTTTTTAATCAGGAGCAAGCCATGTCCCATCTTCTAGCCTTCGGCCACCACCTCCCCGACCGCATCGTAACCAACGCCGACCTCGAAGCCCGCACCGGCCGCGCCGCCTCCACCATCGAAAAGACCTCCGGCATCCTCGAGCGCCGCTACGCCGCAGAAGGAACAACCGTATCCGACCTCGCTCTAGCCGCCGCTACCGCATGCCTGAAAAACGCCAGCCTCACCCCACAAGACATCGGCCTCATCCTCGTCTCCAGCGGCTCACCCGAGCGCACCTTCCCTGGCCCCGCCTCCCAGCTCGCCGCAAAACTCGGCCTCACCGCCACCCCCGCCATCGACATCCCCATCGCCAGCGCCGGCTCTCTCATCGCCCTCGCCTTCGCTGCAGACCTCGCCCCCCGCTACGGCAACGTCCTCGTCGTCGGTGCCGAGATCATGTCTCGCCGCATCGCCGACGCTGACCCGGACACCGCCATTCTCTTCGGCGACGGAGCCGGAGCCGCCATCGTCTCTCCCAACAAAGGCTTCGCAAGGATCGCCGATATCTCCCTCTCCACCGATGGCAACTACGCCGACGCCCTCCAGCTCCAGCACAACGGCGTCATCCAGATGAAGGGTCTCGACGTCATCATCCAGGCCTCGCGCAAGATCCCTCGCTCCATCGAAGACCTCCTCACCAAAAACAATCTCAAGCCCTCAGACGTCAGCGTCTTCCTCATGCACCAGGCCAACGCAAACCTTATTCGCAAAGTAGCCACCGCGTTACAGGTCCACGAAGACCGCTTCTTCCGCAACATCTCCCACTACGGCAACACGTCCTCCGCCTCTCTCCTCATCGCCGCATCCGAGTGGCGCGCCGCCAATCCCACCCCACCCACCACCCCCATCGTCCTCGCCACCTTTGGCGCAGGCTTCAACTGGGGCTCGATTCTCCTGCTCCCCGAATAATCGCAGAGACCAAAGACAAGCGTTCGTCTGAAATGATCCCGCAGCGGCCTCATCCGCCTTGTGAAAAAACCGAGTCGTCGTCAATGGACGGTCAGAAGAACCAACGAAATTGCGCACCCTCAGGCTCCAGCAACTTCCCAACATCAGCTGGGCAACGATAGGCCGATTTTTTCTGCCAACTTATTTTTTGCGTTTTTGGCCCAGAAATCGCATGTCAAGCCCCAAAAGCACCTAAACTCCTCAAACGAAAGAAGATCGAGTTGGCGTATAAGTTACCTTCAAACCGCTATACTTTATATAGGGATTAAAAGAAAAAGCCCCGGGGTGGTTCCGGGGCTAACTCCTTTGTTTGGACAAATTTGCCGATAACCCTTTTCGTAGCACAAATTTACAGGAACCAGCTTACCCTAAACCGCTGATTCTAAATGAAAATGCGAAATGCTACATAGGGGGTGGGGGAGGGGTTCCTGGAATGGATAAAGGCAAGCTCAACCTATCGCAGCCCCCGAACGTCTTCGGGCCGTCACCCATCGGAGCCCTTCGTGGCCGCCTCGTAGTCTCCTGTCAGGCCTCCGAGGGGGATCCGCTAGACGACCTCAACACGCTCACCCGCATCGCGACCTCGGTTCTGCGCGGAGGAGCAGGCGGGCTCCGTGCCGAAGGCGTCCCGCGCATCGCCGCCTTTCGCAAACTCACGCAACTCCCCATCATCGGCATCCTCAAGACGCACGACGCGAATGGAGAAGTCTACATCACACCAGACTTCCACTCCGCCAGATCCATCGGCGATGCAGGAGCAGACATCATCGCCCTCGACTGCACCTCTCGTCGCCTCACCGCCTCTGAACCCTGGCCCGAACTCATCCGCCGCATCCACACCGAACTCAACCGCCCAGTCCTCGCCGACATCGCCACCCTCGAAGACGCCCTCGCCGCCGAGCGTGCCGGAGCCGACGCAGTCGCAACCACCCTCTACGGCTACACCGCCGAGACCGCCAACAGCCGCACCGTCTCCTGGCCTCTCCTGAAGTCCATCGTCGGGCGATTGACAGTCCCGGTAATTGCAGAAGGTCACATCGTTGACCCGGCGGACGTAGAAAAGGCGCTCACTCTCGGAGCCCACGCTGTAGTGGTCGGCTCCGCCATCACCCGCCCGGAAACCATCACGGCACGCTTCGTCAAAGCAGCTGAGAGTGCAGCAAAAGAATGATTCTTGCCCAGTCGAATAAGAAATCGGTATCGTCATCTATACGTTGACGTTGGAACTCCAATCGACAAAGGACTGAGATGGCAATTGGAACAGCAGGAGAAGGTTCGATCACTGTAGTTCAAGCTGCCAAAAAGAACTACACCATCCCACTGATCCTGATGGTCTCGCTCTACTTCGGCATCGGCTTCATCACTGCGCTCAACGACATTCTGGTCCCGCACTTCAAAGACCTCTTCCATCTCACCAACGTCACTGCACTTCTGGTTCAGTTCTGCTTCTTCGGCGCCTACTTCGTCATGTCGCTTCCTTCCGGCTGGATCGTCGGCAGGATCGGCTACAAGCGAGGCATCGTCCTCGCACTGTCCGTCATCGGTCTCGGCCTGCTCCTCTTCCTGCCCGCTTCGATCATCATCTTCTACCCGCTATTCCTCTTCGCTCTCTTCGTCGTCGGCAGCGGTCTCGCTCTCCTTCAGGTAGCAATCAACCCTTACGTCGGAGCATTGGGAACTCCGGAGACTGCCGCATCGAGACTCAATCTCGCTGGAGGCTTCAACTCCTTCGCCACCGCGATTGCACCGAAGATCGGCGCGGCATTCATCTTCATCGCCGCCGGAGCTTCAACCGCACAGCTTGCACGTTCGGTAAGAGCACCCTATCTCCTGTTGGCGATCTGCGCCTTCGCCATGGCCATCGTCACGGCTTTCGTCCAACTGCCCGACGTGATTGAGCAGGGAGAAACAAGGTCCGCCTCCGAAGGCAGCGCCTGGAAGTTTCCTCATCTACGCTTCGGCGCGCTCGCCATCTTCTTCTACGTCGGAGCAGAGGTTGCTATCGGCAGCATGATGATCAGCTTCCTGGGCCAACCCTCGATGGGTGGATTGAGCCACGAAGCAGCCGCCCGCTATGTCTCTCTCTATTGGGGCGGAGCGATGGTCGGCCGCTTCATCGGCTTCGCAGCGCTCAAACAGATCAGGGCGCAACGCGCCCTTGCATTTGTCTCTCTGGCAGCGTCTCTGCTGGTAATCACTGCAATCGCAGCACATGGACACGTTGCGATGTGGGCAATCGTCTCCTGCGGACTGTTCAACTCCGTGATGTGGCCCTGCATCTTCCCGCTATCTGTAGAGGGCCTCGGACGATTCACCAGCCAGGGCTCAGGAATCCTCATCACGATGGTTGTGGGGGGTGCCGTCATCCCCGAAGTTCAAGGATTCCTCGCCGATAAATTCGGTTATCAGCCTAGCTTCGCAATCGTCCTGCTCTGCTATCTATATATCCTCTTTTTTGCGCTCAGAGGATATCGCATTCGCAATATGGCTGAAACAACCCGTTCTCTCGGTCCGGGAGTTATTCAATAGTGGTGGTTGGTACGCGAATCGAAGCCTTGTAGCGATCGCCGCGATAGCGAGAACAGGCAACCTCGATCGGTGTCTCTTCCGTCGTCATAATGATGCGTGAGATCGACAGGATGCTCGCTCTCTTTGGAATCGTCAATAGCTCCGACTCCTCGTGCGTCGCCGGCAGTGCCTCGATCACCTCATCGGCCCATCCCACACGCACTCCGAATGTCTCACGCAGGATGAAGTACAGAGACTGTTTCACGAAACTGATCCTGTCGAGTCCTGGAAACTGCTTCAGCGGAGTGTTCGACTCTTCGAGCGCCATTGGGATTCCATCGGCCAACCGCAGCCGACGCAACCGCATGACAGCGTCCCCCGTCTCGACCTTCAACTTCTCGGCCAGCTCTTCGGCTGCCTTCACCACCGTCTGTTCCAGCAGCTTCGAACTCGGCACCATGCCTAGATGCTTCATGTCTTCGGTAAAACCCCGAAGGTGCATGATGTTCTTGTCCAGCTTCGGGCGGGTTACAAACGTTCCACGTCCCTTCTGGCTGACTGCAAAGCCACGGGTCTTCAACCCATGCAGAGCCTGGCGTGCGGTCATGCGGCTCACCTGGTAAACGCGCGCCAGCTCCTCTTCGGAGGCGAGCGGATCGCCAGTTGCCAATTCGCCGGAGTGGATCTTCTCCATCAACGCACGTTGAATCTGGTAGTACAACGGAATGAATCCGCTCTTGTCTAACGGACGAACGGTTGAAACAGGTTGAACCTGAGACTTTGGCACTCTATCTCCTGAAACGTTTGCATCGCTGTGTGTACTACCTGCCATAAAAGCGAAGCCGACAGGCAGGAATACGGAGCCAGATATACGATATCTCCATACGTATCACTTTTAGTCGCATCCCGGTTTGGTTGTCTATACGTTCCTGCCGCAAACGCAATGGATTGACCTGCAGAGACCAGGGCGATGCCTAATTGATGGTCGGGTGTCCCGCCAGGAAGGTCTGGATAACCTCTGCAGTTGGCGACAGTACGGTAATATTAGCCACTCGGCCAGCAGCGAGGCTTCCCCACCGATCATCGACGCCCATTAGGCGCGAGGGGTTGTAAGAAGCAGCGGCAACGGCTGTTCTCATGCTCGCTCCAGTGAACTCCATGAGATTCTGCACTCCGCAGTCCAGGGTCAACACGCTGCCAGCCAGAATGCCGTTTGAGGTACAGCGCCCATTGCGGACCTCAACTTCCATGTCGCCCAACATGTAGGTTCCATCGGGCATACCGGTGGCACTGATGCCGTCCGTTACCAGGATGATGTGGTCTTCGTCCTTTGCCCTGAAGTAAAGTCGCACCATTAGGGGATCGACGTGGATTCCATCACAGATAATTTCGGCAAATAGGGATCGCTTGTCGAGCACATAGCCCGCCAGGCCAGGCTCCCGATGGTCGATCGTGCGCATTGCATTGAAAGTATGTGTCGCCGACCGCGCTCCAGCCGCGAAGCCTGCTTCCGCTTCACAAACTTTTGCATTGCTGTGTCCCATGCTGCAACGCACACCCAATGTGGTTGCATGTTTGATCAGTTCCTCTGCTCCGGGCAACTCTGGCGCAATGGTCATCAGGGATATCTTTCCCTCCGCGGCCTGCCAGAAACGATCGAACAGAGCAATCGATGGTGCTTCGAGCAACGCGTCCGTATGAACTCCACGTTTCAAGTGGGAAAGAAATGGCCCCTCCAGATGGATTCCAAGAGGACTTGCCCCACGGTAGTCAATCTCTGACCCCCGTCCAATTTCAGCCGCCAGCCCACTCAGGGAACGCATTGTTTCATCTCTGGAAGATGTAACCGTCGTAGGAAAATAGGCTCCAACGCCTCGGCTCGCAAGATAGGTCCCAATCGCATGGAGCGCCTTCGGGGTTGCTTCCATCACATCGTGCCCCGCACAGCCATGAATGTGGATATCGATATAGGCTGGAATGAGAGTTGCCCCAGGAAAGCGATACGATGCAGTGACGAGTTCGTGTTCCCGCGCCGGGAGGCTTTCGATGCCAAGGATGAGACCGTCCTCTATGCTTATCAGCGGGTACTCGATTATTCCATCGGCACCCATAAGCTGCCTTGCCGCTATCGTTCCGATCATTGCTGCCCTTTCACTTGCTCCGCATGGTGAACATACGTTTTAGTTAACCATGTTCGGAATCTGACATGCTCAAAAGGAGCATGAGTTTTTATCGAGGTCCGATTTTGATGAGCCTCGGAGGAGATTCTCGAGACTTTTTGCATTCGAATTTCCATTTCAAGTATAGTCGTACATACAGGCATGGATAAGAAATCCTGCGAATAGCGGCAACCCTCTTTTATTCAAAGTGTTAACACTTATCGAAAAGACTTTTGCCACGTTGCGCCTGGCGTTGCAGTTAGTCGATAGCTAGTCGAATCAGGAAGTGTTGGATGAAACTGAAGCGCGTACCCTCCAGGATGATAACTTTCCCTCATTCGATGCTGCGAGAGATATACGAGCAGCCGCAAGCCTTGGCCGCGACCATCGAACGCTACGCTCCTGGTGCCTCAGCAGCAGAAATATTTAAGCCAGCTATCGAAGCATTCGGAAGACGGGAACGACTTGTCATCGCAGCCAGCGGATCGAGTCGTCATGCGGGCCTGGCTGGCGAAATCATGTTGGAAGATCTTGCCGGTATATCGGTCGATGTCGAATATGCCAGTGAATACACATACCGCTCGACGCATACGTTGCACAATCCTGGCGTGCTTGTCATCTCGCAGTCGGGAGAGACTGCAGACACCCTGGCTGCTCTGCGCGAGGCCCGGGCGCGCGGGCTCGCCACGGTCGCAATCACCAATAATGCTAACTCCACCATGGCGGCAGAGGCTGACGCTTCGCTTCCAACCTTTGCCGGCATAGAGAAGGCTATTCCTGCAACAAAGAGTTTCACAACCCAGCTCGTTGTTCTCTACTCGCTTGCTCTTCACCTTGCTCGCTTTCGCGGCCGCATGACGCAGCAGGCGGCAGAGATGCATGGAAACCAGCTCGGCGAAATCCCCGTGCTCATGCACGCCGCACTCCCGATCTGGCAAAAGCAGATTGAGGCACTCACACCCCAACTCGCGAACTCCCGCACGCTCCTTTATCTTGGTCGCGGGCCACACTATGCAATCGCACGGGAAGGTGCACTCAAGCTAAAAGAATCCGCTTACCTAAACGCCGAAGGATACCCTGCTGGTGAGTTGAAGCACGGACCCAACGCGCTGGTCAGCAAAGATGCTCTCCTCATCATGATTGCTACCGGGGACGTTAACGATCCTGACTCGCTTCTACGCTATTCGAAAGTGCTTCAACTTATGAAAGACATGCACGAGCAGGGTGCGAGGATCGTCGCTCTTGCGACGGAAGGCGACTGCGAAGTCCCAAACCATTGCGATGCTTGCATCTTCATCCCGGCAAGCAACGATCTTCTCTCTACCCTGCTCGAGGTGGTGCCTCTTCAACTCCTCGCCTATATGCTGGCGGTTAGCCGCGGCATCGACGTCGATCGACCGAGAAACCTGGTCAAGGCCGTTGTCGAGGAGTGATCGATAGGCGCGCTCCGTTGTATCTGCTTTACCTTCCTCCAAACGCAAGACCTCAACTCCTCTAAGAAGCGAACCAGAGGGAGTCATCCGCTTTCCTTGCAATGGTCCATGAAAGCCGAGGCTTCGCGGAGCGTGCCTTCTTAACTGAGGCAGTAATGCATCTTTCGTGTCAAAGCTTCAATCAAGGGATCTCAGGTATCCGGTTTCTTTAGTAGCTCTGAGTCTGTCAGCGAGACGAGGGCCAATCGATAGAGCCGATCGATGCAACTTTCGTGCAATAGGTATGACTCCCTACCGAAGGTTACTGTGGGTACTAAAGTTTCGGCCTGTAGTAGCGAGCCAAAAAAAGGGATCCTATGACACGCTTGGCCCACAGCCCCTCTTGCTCTTTGGTGCATTCCTTGGTTAGTAATCTTTACGCGAAAGCCCTCTTTGTCCTGGCAACGGTGACAATGATCGCTTCCCCAGCCTTTGCTGCGCCTGCGGCGACACAGATAAACCTGGCGATCTCAGCAACGAGCATTCCATACCAGACGCCTATTACTCTCACTGCAACTGTGACTTCGGGCGGCGCGCCTATCACAGCAGGAGTAGTCCTTTTTTGCGTAGCTACGGCAACATTTTGTGAAAACAACTCCGCACTGGGCATTGCTCAATTGACGTTTCCGCAAGCAACCGCGTCAGTAAAATTAGGCAGCGGGCCGATCGGCAATCATAGCTACAAGGCTGTATTCAAAGCAAACAATAACTATGCGGCCAGCATTTCGAACACTGTCACGTATGCGGTGACTGGAACCTATCTCTCGACGATATCACTGACCTCTGCAGGGTCCATCGGCAACTACACGTTGGCCGGAACGGTTGCAGGCGTTGGCTCACTGACCACCGGACCGACCGGTACTCTCTCATTTCGGGACGCGAGCGTTGGTAACAATGTGCTTGGGACCGAGAGCCTTGTTGTTTCAACGCTTTCGACTACCTTTGTTCAAAATGCTCCCTTTGCCATTGGTGGTCCTAAAGCGAACAACCGATCAGTAGCTATCGCATCTGCATATTTGGATGGAGATAACAATCTCGACGTTGTGACGGGGGATTCTGTTGTAACTGGAACTCTTTCGAATCCCTCGCCACCTGACTCTTCGACGATCACAGTGCTTCTCGGCAAGGGTGACGGCACCTTCAAGCCACAGGTGAACTACCCAGGTTGCACCGTTGGCAGCGCTGTGCAGGTTCTCCTAGCCGATTTCAACCGTGATGGACATACTGACATCGCTCTTGGATGCTCTGACCGTAAAAATATCAACCTCAACGGCGGCAACGGTGGAACAAACGGTGGTCTCGTCATCCTCCTTGGAAATGGGGACGGCACATTCCAGGCCCCAACTCTTTACTCGACAGGCGATGTAGCCGGTATCGCAATGGGCGACTTCAATGGAGACGGGTTGCTCGATATAGTCCTTACCGACAATGCGCAACAAAATGTCGTGTTCTTTACTGGAAAGGGTGATGGAACCTTCGCGAAGGAACCCACCAGCATCTCGACCAGCACCGCCGCTCGTGGAGTTGTTGTCGCAGATTTCAATAAGGATGGCAAAGACGATATTGCCTACGCGATCGCTAGTGGCTTGCTATTTGATCTCTATATTGCGAATGGTAACGGTGATGGTACGTTCCAGGTGCCAACTACTCCTGTTGCGACCCAGATCGGTGAGTTTCTAACAACCGGCGATACGAATGCTGATAACAACGCGGATATTGTGTCTGCCACAATTACTCGCCCGGGACCCTATCCCGATCCCTTTAACACAGACCTCGGCAATACTCTTTTCGTTCTTCTGGGTAAAGGCGACGGAAGCTTCCAGGCTCCAACCGCTTATCTCTCTGATATTCCATCTGACCCGCATCTTGCTGATGTCAATGGCGATGGAAAACCGGACATTATCGCAGGGGGAAGCATCGGAGCTCTGGTATATCAGGGGAATGGCGACGGCACATTTGTTCCTTACACCCTAGCGTCGCTACCCAGTGCTGAGCCGGTCATAGGCGGATTTTTATTTACCTATGCGGTCAATGCCGGAGATTACAACAATGATGGCAATGCTGACTTGATTGGAACTGACGCCAGTTCTCCTCGAGCTGCAGTCTCGCTGAGCCAGGTTACACAAACCTCGACGGCCTCAGCTCTCACAAGCGTTGGCGTCTTCCCTTTGGGTAGTGGCGTTCACAATGTCGATGCAAGCTACTCCGGTGACTCGGTTTTTGTTGGTAGCCTTTCCAACACTGTATTACTTACGGCGGCGCCGGTTAATACCACCCTTGCTTTATCTGCTTCACCAAATTCATCGATCTTGACGGGACAATCCGTCACCTTGACTGCTACTCTGTCTCCCTTCACAGTTGGTCCTCCAACGACGACCACAGACGGTGACCTCGTTAATTTTTTCAATGGTGCTACGTTGCTTGGCTCTGGGCACCTGCTCGGTGGAGTCGCTACGTTGACGACAACCACCCTGCCGACCGGAGCGGACTCTCTAAGTGCCGTGTTTCCTGGAGACTCCAACTACAACCCAAGCACCTCGAACACTGTCACAGCAACAGTATCCAATATTGTTGTGAGTTCTTCGCTGAATCCTTCAACTTATTTGCAATCTGTGACGTTCACTGCCACGTTACCCGCTGGTAAAGGTGGAGTGGTCGATTTCTTTGACGGTCCAACTCATATTGGAAGTGGTGGAATCTCCGGCACCACTGCGACATTTACAACCTCTGCACTAACCGTCGGTTCGCACAATATCACCGCGACGTTTAGTTCCAACACTTCGAATATCGTCGTTCAGGTAGTCAACAAAGCAACCCCGACGGTTACGGTTGGCACCTCGGGACAAACCACCTTTGGCCAGTCTGTCACGATCACAGCTTCCATTCCGCTTGGGCCCACCGGCACAATCACGATCACAAGTGGGGGAGTAACCCTGGGGAGCGGATTAGTTACGTCGTCCAACGGAACCGTAGTTGTGACTTCGACGGTGCTGCCGGCTGGCTCCGATACAATCACAGCAACTTATGGTGGAGATACAAACTACAACACTGCAACGGGAACCGTAATTCAGACCGTAAACAAGGCCGCCTCCACTTCGACGCTGACCTCTTCACCCAATCCGTCCCTTCCAGGTAGCCCTGTCACCCTTACTGACACGCTCCTGCCAAGTGGTGCCACCGGTACCGTGATATTTACCACGGGCTCCGCTACATTGGGCACCGCAACCGTATCCGGTGGTATTGCGACTCTCGTCAACTCCACGCTACCCCTCGGCGGTAATCTGATCACGGCGACGTACAGTGGTGATGGAAGCTACAACTCTTCCGTTGCGACCACGACGCAGACGGTAGCGAAGACGACCCCGATAGTGACCGTAAGCACATCCAGTCCAAGTACCTTCGGCCAGCCCGTCACAATCACAGCCTCGGTACCAGTCGGTCCCACTGGGACCATCACAATCACCAGTGGCGGAGTAACGCTGGGTAGTGGAACTATTACGTCCTCCAATGGAACCGTGACGATTACCACAACTATTCTTCCAGTCGGATCGGATGTAATCACGGCATCATACGGCGGAGATACAACCAATAACTCTGCAACCGGAACGGCGACGCAGATCGTGACGAAAGCATCGCCGACCGAGACTCTCACTTCTTCACTTAATCCTTCTACCTTCAATCAAGCTGTCACGTTCACGGCGAAACTCCCCAGTAATACGACGGGCACTGTAACCTTCACCATTGGAACAACCGTTATCGGGACAGGGACCCTGGTAAACGGCGTTGCTTCGATAAACACCTCTACTCTTCCTGCTGGCAGTGACCCGATCACTGCAACTTATAACGGGGATGCAAACAACAGCACAGCGACCGCAAGCCTGACACAGACAGTCAATAAAGCGGCACCTGTCCTCACTGTAGTTTCTGCGCCAAACCCCAGTAACTTCGGTGCCACTGTTACCATCACAACTACTTTGCCAATCGGCACAAGCGGTACAGTAACTATAACCAGTGGCGGCACAACTTTAGGCTCCGGCCCAGTCAGTGCGACAACCGGAACCGTAGTTATTACTTCGACCTCTCTCCCAGTGGGCACCGATCCCATAACTTCAACCTACGGTGGCGATTCGAATAGCAATCCCGCCGGTGGCACTACAAGCCAGACCGTAACGAAGGGTGCTCCAACCGTTTTACTAACGTCCTCGCTAAATCCATCCACCTTCAATCAGTCGGTAACTTTTACCGCAACTTTGCCTGCCACTGCAACGGGCTCAATCACCTTCCTCGATGGGGTAACAACTCTCGGTACGGGGACGATAAGCAGTGGCGCAGCCACCTTTACTACATCCACATTAGCTGTAGGAGTTCATAACATCACCGCAAGCTACGGTGGAGACGCGAACGACAATTCAGCTACTTCAGTTGTCCTGTCGCAGACGGTCAACAAGGCCACTCCTGTGTTGCCGATTCCTGTGGTCTCATCGACCGATCCAATTGTCGGCACTCCTGTCACGATCACAGAGACAGTGCCCCCAGGCGTCTCCGGGCCAGTGACATTCTCCAACGGTACAACGCCAATCGGGACGGCTCCGATTGTAGGCGGAATCGCTACGATCACCATCTCCACCCTGCCGCTTGGTACAAATCAGATCACAGCCAGCACTCCGGGAGACACGAACAACAATCCCGCTGTCTCACCTCCGGTTTCAGTGACGGTAGGACAGACGACTCCAACGGTAGCAGTCGCGTCCTCCCTCAACCCTTCGATCTTCAACCAGGTGGTAACCTTTACGGCGACTGCGCCTTCCAGTGCGACCGGCACGATAACGTTCCATGATGGAGCAACCATCCTTGGCACGGGCGGCTTGACCAACGGCGTAGCGACTCTGACGACCAGCACCTTGAGCGTTGGTTCTCACACGATCACCGTAAGCTACGGCGGCGATACCAACAATAGCCCAGCTACTTCCGTGCCTCTCACGCAGATCGTGAACAAGGCAACCCCTGTCATACCGCCGCCGGTTGTCTCTTCTTCTACCCCACCACCCAATACGCCGGTAACGATCACCGAGACTGTACCTCCTGGTGTAACGGGAACAGTTACATTCT
>JBDTEQ010000009.1:0-30348 GCA_039922475.1 Edaphobacter sp. | reverse complement strand
ATGCTGGATGTTGCGGGCGCGAGGATTGTGACGCCGGGCGAGGTGCTGGTGGAGGGTGACCGGATTGTTGCGGCGGGGGAGCATGTGAACCGGCCTGCCGGGGCCGAGGTGATCGACCTGGGAGATACAACGCTGATGCCTGGGCTGATCGATGTGCATGTACACCTGTTTCTGCATCCGGGGGCGGAGGACCTGCAGACCGTGGAGGAGGGTGTGCCGGAGCGAACGTTGATCGCGGCTGGAGCGGCGAAGGCAGATTTGATGGCGGGCTTTACGGCTGAGCGCGACATGGGGACAGAAGGTGCGGGGGCGGCGGACTCGGCGGTGCGGAATGCGATCAATAAAGGGATGATTCCGGGGCCGCGAATGCGGATGAGTGGGAATGCGATCTCAATTACGGGAGGCCATGAGGATGCGATTCACTACAATCCCGACCAGCATGTGCTGTCGAATGCAACCTATGCGGATAATACCGATGAGTTGATCAAGGTGATACGCGAACAGATCAAGCTGGGAGCGGACTTCATCAAGATGTATGAGACGGGAGCGGATTCGTATCGGGATGGTGTGTTCAAGACGCCGTATCAATTCACGGAAGAGCAGCTGAAAGCGGCAGTAGCGGAGGCTGCGCGGGTGGGGAAGGTGATTGGCGTGCATTGCACGGGGGAGCCGGGGGCGTCGTATGCCGTCGCTGCCGGAGTGGTGGCTATCGATCATGCGTATCAACTGAGCGATGCGACGATGCGGGCGATGAAGGAGAAGCAGATCTATGCGGTTCCGACGTTTGCGATTGCGGAGTACTTTGCCGACCATGCGGCTACTCCAGCGCGAGCGGCGAATGAGCGGGCGGAGATAGCTTTTCATGATGCCGAGTTCAAGAAACAACTTGCGGCGGGAGTTCCGATGGCGGTGGGAAGCGATGTGGGGCCGTTTCCGCATGGGACCCAGGCGCGCGAACTGGAGCTGATGGTGGCGAATGGGATGAAGCCGGCGGCGGTGTTGCAGGCGGATATGGTGAATGGGCCGAAGGTGCTGGGCTGGAGCGGGCAGATCGGGGAGTTGAAGGCGGGGTACTTTGCAGATGTGATTGCAGTGCCGGGGAATCCGCTGGAGGACATCTCGGTGGTGACGAAGGTGGGGTTTGTGATGAAGGGTGGCGTGGTTTACAAGCGGCCTTGAGCGATGAGTCTGCGATTTGCCGCAAACTCATCGCAGGCGATTTATTTGGGCGACCATTGCTCATCGGCGGATGGGCCGTAGAGAGCGGGGACCGGGATGTCGTTGAGTCGCAGGTAGACGCCTAGCTGCGCGGTGTGGTGGATGAGATGGTCGAAACACATCTGGCGAAAGCTGAGGGAGCGGGGGGTGTTGGAGATGAGCTGGTCGCCGAAGCTGAACTTCCACGGGGTGGACAGGCGTTCATCGCTGGCGGCAGCGAGGGCGGCGCGGCACTTGGCGGAGGTCTCGTCGAGCTGCTTGAGGGCGTTCTCGCGGGTGGTGAAGTCGAGTGCCATGTGAGGGCGGGTGGAGTTGGCCATGTCCATGCTGTCGTCTTCGAGGATGTAGTAGCCGAACATGAGGATGGTGGCGCAGTGCATGGCGAGTTTGCCGAGAGGCATGGACTTGTCGTGACACTTCCAGTCGTTCTTGCCTTCGGGGACGCGTTCGAGCGTGCGGCGGGTGTTGGAGACTTCGGTGTCGTAGTCCTGGAGGAGGATCTCGGAGATGGTCATTTGGTGTTTTTCCTTTCCTTCAACTTTAATCATTCGCATGACCAATATGAAAAGCTGAACAGACTTGACATTGGTATACGTTGTATTCTGTTCGGTCAATACTTTCCATCTCAGCTTTGTGAAGGATTGCCGCGCCTTCCGTTCGATGCTTCCGTTTCGAGCCACAATGCCGCTCAATAAAATCGAGTCTCTCTCTAACATGATGTACACAGTAACCGCCACATATTGCTAGTTTTGTGCATCCTTGCCAAGTACATAGAGAGTTCACAAATGGAGATGCGCGAAGTGGACTCTCTTTTTCTGGTGGATGAGGTTCTTCCCGTATGCCCTGATGACTTTTACAAAAGTCTACGCCAAAGGCAGTTCGTTCCCAGCAGCCATCCTGCAAACAAAACCTTTCTTGATTTGTTGTTAGCTCTGCGTTTGCTCGACTACTGGAATGGGGCGGCAAGGTTGCCGTTGATTTCTTGTGTTGTGCGGAATGATAGGCGTTCTTACGTTCACTATAAGCCTGATCAAATCTCTTCTTTCCGGCTTTTAGTTCTTGGGCAGCTTGGGCCATCCTCTTTGCTGCCTCGGTTAGGGCGTCTTCGCTTATGTCGGCAGCTTTACCTATAAAGTGTCCGAGTTGATCCCAAATCCCCATAGTTTCCTCCGTCAGACCCTTCGAACAAAGAAGTAAGTCCAAATCCTTAAATTTCTGCTAATTCCATTTCAATCTGTTCTTAGAGGCCGGTTACGTTGTAGCCGGCGTCTACGTAGGTGATTTCGCCGGTGATGCCGCTGGCGAGTGGGCTGGAGAGGAAGAGGGCGGCGTTGCCTACTTCGAGCTGGTCGACGTTGCGGTGGAGCGGGGCGCGCTGCTCGACGGCTTCGAGGATTTTTGTGAAGTCGCCGATGCCGCGGGCGGCGAGAGTTTTGATGGGGCCGGCGGAGATGGCGTTGACGCGGATGTTTTTGCTGCCGAGGGATGCCGCGAGGTAGCGGACTGTGGCTTCGAGTGCGGCTTTGGCGACGCCCATGACGTTGTAGTTGGGGAAGACCTTGGTGGAGCCGTAGTAGGTGAGGGTGAGGATGGAGCCGCCTTCGGTCATGAGCGGGACGGCGGCGCGGCTGACGGCGATGAGCGAGTAGACGCTAACGTCTTGGGCGATGCGGAAGTCGTCGCGGGTGGTTAGGAGGAAGTCGTTTTTGATGGCGTCGGCGGGGGCGAAGGCTACGGCGTGGACGAGGATGTGGAGGGTGCCGTAGGTCTCTTTGAGGGTTGTGAAGAGAGAGTCGATCTCGGAGTCGGAGCTGACGTCGCACTGGTAGGCCTTGGCGTCGCGCAGCTCGGGAATGAGGGCGTCGGCTTCTTTCTTGAGGCGCTCGTTCTGGTAGCAGATGGCGAGGGTGGCACCGGCTTCAGAGAGCTTCTGGGCGATGCCCCAGGCGATGCTGCGTTTGTTGGCGAGGCCGAAGACGACGGCTACTTTGCCTTTGAGGTCGATCATATTTTGCTGTTTGCTCCTCTTTGGATTCCGTGGGTAAGGATAGCAGTGTGCGGCTTAACACGGATCTTCACAGATGACACAGATTGGTTTCGGGCCATCGCGGATCTCTATGGATAACACGGAGGATGGCAGGGATCTTTTCAGTGTTGGATGAGCCAATCGTATTGGGCTTCGGTGAGGGGGACTACGGAGAGGCGGAACTGGCGGAAGAGGATGGAGTCTTTGAAGACGGAGGCTTCGCGCATCTCGGCGAGTGTCTTTTCGTGCTTCAGACGCTTGACCGGCTTGATGACGACTTTGGGATTTTTGGGGTCGGTGGCGTCCACTGAGACTACCTTTGCCATGCCGATGGCGGCTTTGCCCACGTTGGAGTGGTAGATGACGAGGTTTTCGCCCTTCTTCATGTTGCGGAGATTGAGGAGGGCGGTGTTGTTGGAGATGCCGTCCCAGGTGGTTTCGCCGTCGCGCTCGAGGTCGGCGAAGGAGTATTTGTCGGGTTCGGTCTTGAGCAGGTAGGGCATTTCGGTCTGGCTCCTTTGCTGTGGTTGCTTTTGCTATGGTTGGGGGTACCCCCGCTCTCCCCCGATTTCTGTCAAAGTCTTCGAAAGAGGGGACTTATGTCCGGACCGATGTCGCCGGTCGAGGGGAAAGTCTTTGTTTTGAATGTCTGAGCTTTGTAAAGTCTTCTAAACAAACATGTTATCTCAACCTGTGGACGGGGTTTTTGGAGGGTTGCAAGGATCGTTTGCGGGAAGCCTTTGTCGTGAGTAAGGATACGCCACCGGAACCATAGCGGCAGAGGATTCAACCGCCGAGGTCGATGAGGTGAACTTCGTTTATGGGCTGGCCGAGGAAGCTGGAGCCGAGATGTTGGAACTTTTCGATGGAGTCGGTTGCGTAGAAGATGCATTCGGAGTTTTGGGCCGGGCGGGTTGAGCTTTGAGGGTCGAGGCCCAGATGGGCGGCTACGGCGTGGGCTGTTGCCCGGGCGGAGTCGATGATTGTCAGGGGGTGGTGGAGCGCGGCGAGGGTGCGGTGGACGGCGGGCTCGAGGAGCGGATAGTGGGTGCAGCCGAGGAGCAGGGTGTGGGTGCCTGGGGCTGCGGTGAGGGCTTCGGCGAGGTAGATCTTGAGGACTTCGTCGGTGACGGGGTGGTTGATCCAGCCTTCTTCGACGAGAGGGACGAGGAGGGGGCAGGCTTTTTCGGTGGCCTTGAGACCGAGAGCGTTGAGGGCGCGGGTGTAGGCGTGGGACTGGACGGTGGCGACGGTGGCGAGGACGAGGACTTCGTTTGCCCCTGAGAGTTGTGGCGCTTCACCCACCTTAGCGACGATGAGACCGTCGCGAAGATGGGGCACCCGGCCGTGAGTCCCTCCGCTCAGACCGTCGCGAAGATGGGGCACCCGGTTCTGTGGTGATTCGATCGTTTTGCCTGTGGCGAGGGCTGCCTGGGCTCCGGGTTGGACTACGCCGATGACGGGGATGGGGAGGGCTTGCTGGATGTCTTCGAGGGCGAGGGCGGTGGCGGTGTTGCAGGCGATGATGAGGAGTTCGGCGCCCTGTTCGTGGAGGAACTTTGCGCTGGAGACGGCGTAGCGGGCGATGGTCTCGTGGGATTTGGAGCCGTAGGGGAGGCGGGCGGTGTCGCCGAGGTAGATGTAGCGGGCGTTGGGGATGAGAGGGAGCAGGGCGCGCAGGACGCTGAGGCCGCCGCAGCCTGAGTCGAAGACGCCGATGGTGAGTTGCTTGTGCGGGTTCAGGTTCCGTTCTCCGTTCTTAGTTGTTCTTTTCGATGGGCGGCATAGGTTTGGTTGCAGTGTCGGTTGCGGCGTAGATGCGGAGGAGATCAGCGTGTCCGGCGAGAGTGTCGTGGGGTTGGCCGTCGACGAGGAAACGGATACTGGTGACCCGTGGAAACGCGGCGTGCAGGGTGCCGATGATGGACTGCACGGTGAGGGTTTCGACCTGGATGCCGGAGGGGTGATTGTCGACGAATGTGCCGCGAAGGTTGATGACGGCGAGCTGGCCGGATTGCGCACCGGATTGGGCACCGGGGCGGGGCTGTGGGTCGGGGAGCAGGAACACGTCGTCTACGGCCGGGCCTCCCTGAAGCGGGTGGTTGGAGGACGGAAGGGCGTAGGCGGCGAGGAGGTGTTCGAGCAGGGCGCGGGCGCGAAGGGTGGGGTCCTTCGGGAGGGCAATGGATTCGGAGGTTGGGGTGATCGAGGCGTCGGCGTCGCTGGCGAGGTAGAGGGTGACGTCCTCTGTGTCGGAGGCGACGGGTGCTGCGATGGGAGTTGAGTCGTTGGGTGCGCCGAGGCGTTCATGAGCCTGCTCGCGACCGTGGAGGAGGAAGACGGTCATGAGGACGATGCCGGCGACGATGCTCCAGAAGAGGATGCGCTGGTAACGAGGGATCATCTTTGGGCTCCGGCAGCGGGGGCGGCCTGGTGGCTGCGCCAGGAGGTGATGGCGGCGGCGATGGCTTTGGCGATGTTTTGCTGGTAGGCAGCATCATTGACGGGCGTTGGACCGGAGTCCACCTGGGTAAGCGGGGCGATCTCGATGGCTACGGCTGGGCAGGTGAAGTTATCCAGCGGGCGGAGGGTGGCGCGGCTGAGGATGACGGGGAGTTTGGCATGCTGGAGGGCTAAGCCGATCTGGTTGGCAAGGCTGAGGCTTTGGGGGATGGAGGCCGCCTGGGCGGTGTCCCAGGGGGTGGGGGCGTGGGTGTCGTCGATATTGGCGGGCGGGGTGAGGGCGGAGGTGACGACGTGGACGCCGGTACCGCTGGAGGTGGCGTGGAGGGTGAGGCAGGCGCTGGGGTGAGCGTGGTTGGCGATCTCTGCGCGCTGGTCGGGGGTGAAGGGGGTGGTGGGGTCGGTGTCACGGGTGGCGATGACGGTGAAGCCGCTGGAGGCGAGGACAGTGCGGAGACGGGCGGCAAAGGTGAGAGCGATGTCCTTTTCGAGGAGGGCGTTGGGGAGGTGAGCGCCGGTGTCGGGGCCTCCGTGGGCGGGGTCGAGGAGGACGGTGGTGCGCGGCTGCTGGGCTGGGGCGGCGCAGGTCGTTGCGAGAACGGCGGCGAGGCATGCAGCGAGGTGTTTGATGGGGAGGGGCAAGGTTGTCTAGTCCAGGGCGTAGATGGCGAGGCCGCTTAGGAGTTTGGGGTAGAAGTCGGTGGATTTCTGGGGCATGACTTCGCCGGAGAGAGAAACATCCCGGAGTTGGTCCAGGGTGATGGGTTTGATGAGAAAGGCGATGTCGGCTTCGCCGGATTCGACGAGGGCGACGGCTTCGGCGGCTTCGCGAAGGTATTGAATGTTGCCGGTGGCGCGGATCTTGTCTTCGGTGAGGCCGAGGAGCTGGTCGAGGACGACGGTGTGGAGTTGAGCTACGCCTAGCTGGCGTTGACGGGGCGGGAGATCTTTGAGGAGTGGGGCGATGGCTTCGGGCTTCGGGGTGAGGATGTAGTTGCCGTCTCCGGTGACGGCGAGGAAGGAGTCACCGGGGGATTGGTTGAGGCGGGCGATGAGGTCGGTGGAGGGTGCGTGCTCGGCGATCTCCTTGATGGTGTAGAAGGCGCTGGCTTTGGTGATGAAGTCGGGGGAGGAGAAGTTTTCGATGCCCTGGACGACGCGGTGGGTGGGGAGGATGGTGATGCCGGGGGCGTCCATGTTGACGAAGGTCATCATCATGGCGGCTTCAGGGAAGGCTGGTATGGGCAGATGGCTGCGGCTGAGCTTTTCGTCGGGGTCGAGAGGCTGATTGAGCGGGAGTTTGAGCTGGGTGCTGCGCTCTTTGGCGTAGGCGACGGAGGTCTCGTAGCGGTGATGGCCGTCGGCGATGATGAGCTTCTTGTCGGCCATGGCGGTGAGGAGGAGATTGATAAGGCTGGGGTCGGTGAGCTTCCAGACCTTGTGGACCACGCCGTACTCATCGGTTATTGCGAGGTCGGGGGCGTTGGTATCGGCTCCGCCCGAATCGTTCGCTCCAAAGATGAGCTTTTCTGCGGTAAAGGCCGGGTCGGAGTAGAGCATGTAGATCTGCTCGCAGTAGGCGCGGGTGGCCTTGAAGAGGGCGAGGCGGTCGGATTTATGCCTGGGAAAAGTCTGCTCGTGGCGGTAGACGACCTTGTCGGCGTAGTCGTAGAGGTGGCCGAGGGCGATGAAGCCGCGGCGCTCGCGGGTCTCCGGTCCTCCTGCCGCAGCGCTTGTGCCGGGAACGACATAGGTCTGGGAGTAGCCGTAGACGGCGGGCTCGGACTCTTCGACGAGGATGCGGTCACGACGCCAGTTGCGGAGGTATTCGGCGGCGCGGGTGTAGACGTTGTGCTGGTCTGGACCATCGAAGGTGTCGTCAGGCTCGTGTTTGCCGAGGATGATGCGGACGAGGTTGTAGGGGCTGGCTTCGTAATAACGCTGCTGCATGGCCGGGGTGATCTTGTCGTAGGGCTGGGTGACGACGGCTTCCATGTTGACGAGGGCGGGATCGTAACGGAGGGCGCGGAAGGGGTAAAGACGGGCCATGCTGTTTTGAGTCTCCAGACGTCTTAGATTATGTAGCGATTGTACGGGGTACGGTGTAAAAGGCAGTCAAGGAGCTGGGCGGAATCCAGAGCGGGTTCGGCGTAAGTCGAATAATCGACCGCGAGACAAGACTGTGACAAAAGGCTTTAGAGCCAGGTCTATTATTTCCTTGCACGAAGCATCTGATGAGTTGTAGAGGATGGGTGTGCGTGGCGGTTGTGAAGGTCTTTGAGGAATCTGCTGGAGACCGCTGAGGCGACGGGGCGCGGAATGGCATAGGTACCAGTATGGAAGACAGGGATCTGAAAAACGGAGAAGAACGACGGGGAAGCTGGATCGGGCTGCGGCGGGTGGCGCTGGGGCTTGCGGTGATGATGGTGGGGGCGGTTCTTTGGGGTGGGCCGGGCAGCGCAGTCGGCTGGGCGCAGGAGAATCCGCTGGGTGTGGTGCATACGCCTCCTCCACCTCCTCCCCCGAAGACGCCGGAGAGTACGAAGCCGGTGATCGAGGGCGCAAAGAATGCAGCAGCACTGGCGACATCGCGGAGGGATGCTCGGATTCGCGTGGATGTGAACCTGGTGCTGGTTCCGGCGACGGTGACCGATCCGATGAATCGCCTGGTGACAGGGCTGGAGAAGGAGAACTTCGAGGTCTACGACAACAACGTCGGGCAGGTGATTAAAAGTTTTTCAACGGAAGACGCGCCGGTGACGATTGGAATCATCTTCGACCTGAGTGGAAGCATGTCGTCGAAGTACCAGCGTGCGCGGAAGGCATTGAGCGAGTTTCTGAGGACTTCTAACCCGCAGGACGAGTTTTTTGTAGTTGGGTTCAACGATCGGCCAGCGGTGATCGTGGACTACACGTCGGATGTGGATGACGTGGAGGCGCGGATGGCAATGCTGAAGCCGGAGAACCGAACGGCGCTGATCGACGCGATCTATCTGGGCGTGGACAAGTTGAAGCAGGCGAAGTATGAACGCAAGGCGCTGCTGATCATCTCGGATGGCGGGGATAACCGGAGCCGGTATACGGAGGGCGAGCTGCGGCGAGTGGTGCGGGAGAGCGATGTGCAGATCTATTCGATCGGGATCTTCGACCTGTATGCGCCGACGACCGAGGAGCAGATGGGGCCGGTGCTGCTGAACGATATCTGCGACATGACGGGAGGCCGGATGTTTCGGGTGTTGGACATCAACGATCTGGGGGACATAGCGTCGCGAATCAGCGCGGAGTTGCGGAACGAATATGTGATCGGGTACAGACCATCCGTGGTGAAGCAGGATGGAAACTGGCGTAAATTGAAGATACGGCTCGTGCCGCCGCCAGGACTTCCGCTCCTGACGGTACACAATCGCCAGGGGTACTATGCACCTTCGCAGTAGAAGTTTCTGGCCTCGGATGGCCGCGGTGGGATGGTTGGTGGCGATGGCCGGGGTAATGAGCGGATGGGCTCAGCAGCCGGCGACTGCGCAGGTTCCTGCAAAACAGCCTTCGCTGACGGTGGACCACGATCCGGTCGCATCGCCCGATGTCGATCCGCCGGCGCAGAGCCAGACGGGTTTGCCCCAGGGCGTCGTTCTGGGAAAGATTGAAAAAGAGAACGGGAAGTATACGCTGCGGCAGGACGCCTATGAGGTCCGGCTGAATGCGTCGGTGCTGGATTCATCGGGACGGTCGATCCAGACGCTGGATAAGAGTGCGTTTACGGTGTACGAAGATGGCGTGCAGCAGACAATTGCGTCGTTTCGGCATGAGGACCTGCCGGTCTCGCTGGGGCTGCTGATCGACAGCTCAGGGTCGATGTATGACAAGCGGGCGGCGGTGGATAAGGCTTCGCTCGACTTTGTGAAGTTGTCGAATCCGCAAGATGAGGAGTTTCTGGTGGACTTCTCGTGGGAGGCCTTCATCGATCAGGACTTTACGAACAACATCGACAAGCTGCAGCAGGGTTTGGGGTACATCAAATCAAGCGGCGGTACGGCGATCTATGATGCGCTGGTGGCATCGGCGGACTATCTGGCGAAAAATGCGAAGCACCCCAAGCAGGTGCTGCTGGTGGTAACCGATGGAGAAGACAATGCGTCGAGCGCGACGCTGGAGCAGACGATCCGCAGGATTCAGGATCTGGACGGGCCGGTGATCTACTGCGTGGGGCTGCTGTTTGGGGACGATACGGATAAGCGTGAGTCGCGGCATGCAAGACGGGTACTGGAGACGCTTGCAGAGCAGACGGGCGGGGCGGCTTATTTCCCGAAGTCGCTGAAGGATGTGGATGCGATCGCCGCGGAAGTCGCGCAGGATATTCGGACGCAGTACACGATTGCGTATCACTCGACGAAGTCGCCTGCGCTGGGTGGGTATCGCGAGATTCATGTAGAGGCGAAGGCGAAGGGTATGGGACGACTGTCAGTGCGGACGCGCAGCGGTTACTATCCGAGGGTGATTGCCGATGCGTCGAAGGGCGCGGGAGATGCCGGATCCAGCGATCCGACGAAGAAGCCGTGATGCCAGATAGGTTTTTTAACTTTTGTTTGGTCCGTTCATCAGCGAGCCAGTTCTGTTCCGATTGATGTAAAAAAGACCAGTGTAGTGTGATGCGCTTCGGGGGAAACTCCGCGGTGCGAATTTGAAGTTTTGTGTGTGGGAGGTTTTGTTCGATGAGGGTTGTTGAAAATATTCTGGAGCTGGTGGGGCAGACCCCGATGTTGCGGCTGCGTCGGCTTGAGTTGGAAGATGGTGCGGAGATATGGGCGAAGCTGGAGTTTTTGAATCCAGGTGGAAGCATTAAAGATCGCGCGGCACTGGGTCTGGTGCTCGATGCAGAGCGGCGCGGCGTGCTCCAGCCGGGAGGTACGATCGTTGAAGCAACGGCTGGCAATACTGGTGTGGGGCTGGCGTTGATCGGGGTGAATCGCGGGTACAAGGTGATGCTGTATGTGCCGGAGGGATTTGCGGAGGAGAAGTGCAAGCTGATGCGCGGATTGGGCGCGACGGTAGTACGAACTCCTGAGGTTGAAGGAATGGCAGGGGCGATTCGACAGGCATTGCGATATGAGATGGAGACGCCAGGAGCGTCTGCTGTGCTGCAGTTTGAGAATCCGGCGAACCCGGACTTTCACGAGCAGACAACCGCGGTGGAGATTTGGGAGCAGATGGGTGGACGAGTGGATGCGTGGATCTCCGGGGTGGGCTCGGCGGGGACGTTTACCGGGGTGGCTCGATTTATGAAGAAGAAGCGTGAGGATATTTTGACGGTGGCGGTGGAACCGCAGGGGAGCGTGCTGGAGGGTGGCGAGCCGGGGCCGCATAAGGTGGAAGGAATCGGCGTGTCCATTATTCCTGCGACGTTTGATCGCAGCGTGTGCGATCGCGTGATGAAGGTGATGGATGAACCGGCGTTTGCGATGGTGAAACGGCTGGCTACGGTAGAAGGTGTGTTCGCCGGATCGAGTGCCGGCGCGGTGATGTGCGCGGCGGTTGATGTGGCGCGTGATTTGGGTGCAGGGAAGCGAGTCGTGACCGTGATCCCGGATTCGGCAGAGCGGTACCTATCGAAGGGATTGCTGGAGTAAGGCAGGCGTAGGCGATAAGGTAAGGAATAGGAAACGGAGGCTGGCGCAATGGCTGAATTGAAGAAGATGGGTTTTGCGACGCGGGCGATTCATGATGGGCAGGCGCCCGATGAGTTGACTGGAGCGGTGAATGTGCCGATTTATCTGACCTCCACGTATCGGCAGGAGGCGATTGGGAAGAACAAGGGGCATGAGTATGCGCGGCTGACAAACCCGACGCGGGATGCACTGGAGGAGAGCTTGTGTTCGCTCGAAGGCGGCACGAGCGCGCATGTGTTCGCGAGCGGGATGGCCGCGATTACGGCGCTGTGCACGATGATGAAGTCGGGCGACCATGTTGTGTGTACGGACAACATGTATGGCGGAACTGGGCGACTCTTCGACAAGGTGCTGTCCAACTATGGGCTGACGTTTACCTATGTCGACACGAGTGTAGCGGAGAACGTGGCTGCGGCGATTACACCGGCGACGAAGCTGGTGCATATCGAGACGCCGACCAATCCGATGATGTCGATTACGGACATTGCGGCGGTTGCAAGAATCTGTCATGCCAGGGGAGTTGAACTGAGCGTGGACAATACGTTTCTGTCGCCGTATCTGCAGCAACCGATTGCATTGGGGGCCGATATTGCGATGCACTCGACGACAAAGTTTCTGAATGGGCATTCGGATGGGTTGGGTGGCGTGTTGGTGTGTACGAAGCCGGAGCAGGCGGAGACGTTCCGCTTCGTGCAGAAGTGTACCGGGGGAATTCTGTCGTCGTTTGAGAGTTATCTGCTACTACGCGGAGTGAAGACGCTGGCGGTACGGATGAAGCAGCATGATGCAAATGGTCGTGTGGTTGCGGACTTTCTGAAGCAGCACAAGAAGGTGCGGAAGGTGTTTTATCCGGGCCTGGCAGAGCATCCGCACCATGAGTTGGCGAAGCTGCAGCAGCGCGGATTTGGATCGATGATCTCGATGGAGCTTGGATCGCTCGAAAATGCGAACAGGTTTGCGAGTGCACTGCGGCTTGGGTATCTGGCGGAATCGCTCGGAGGAGTGGAGACGCTGATCTGCCACCCGGCGACGATGACGCATGCGGCTGTCGGGCCGGAGGGACGCGCACGGCTCGGGATTACGGATGGGCTGATGCGGGTATCGGTGGGGATCGAGGATGTCGAGGATATTGTGGCGGACCTGGGGCAGGCTTTAGAGAAGATTTAAAGGACTGTCCTTCTAGACGGGCTGCCTGCTTGGCGAGCGGCCACTTCGTGGGGTGGGCGTCGGCTGTGTTGATGCCGGCTGCCGAGAGCGCCGCCTTGCTGGGCGTGTGCCTGCCAGGATATGCGTGGATGTGATACTTGTATAAGTGATCGTTATGTGAACGGAGAGTCAGAAAATGTTTGGGTTGACCGATGAACAGAAGCAGTTGCAGAGCTCGGTAAGGGCCTTTGCCGAGGGTGAGATTGCGCCGCATGTGAGCGAGTGGGATGAAAAGAGCGAGTTTCCGCACGCGGTGGTGAAGAAGCTGGGAGAGATGGGGTTGTTGGGCGTGATCTTCCCTGAAGAGCTGGGCGGCGCGGGGATGGGATATGTGGAGTACGTGCTTGCAGTGGAGGAGCTGTCGCGGGTGGATGGCAGCGTGGGGATTATCGTTGCGGCGCATAATTCGCTGTGCACGAACCACATCATGCTGGCGGGAAACGATGAGCAGAGGAAGCGGTGGATTCCGAAGCTGGCCAGCGGTGAATGGCTGGGTGCGTGGGGCTTGACGGAGCCGGGATCGGGTTCGGATGCGGGTGGCGCGCGGACGACGGCGGTGAAGAAGGGCGACTCGTGGGTGCTGAATGGGTCGAAGACTTTTATTACGAATGGGAGCTATGCGGGCTGTGCGGTTGTGTTGGCAGTGACGGATAAGTCGAAGGGCGCTAGCGGGGGAATCTCGGCGTTTGTAGTGGAGAAGGGGACGAAGGGCTTTCGACCAGGGCGCAAAGAGAACAAGATGGGGCTGCGGGCGAGCGATACGTCGGAGCTAATCTTTGAGGACTGTGAGATTCCAGCGGAGAACCTGATCGGCAAGTTGGGCGAGGGTTTCAAAGATGCGATGCGTGTATTGGATGGAGGAAGAATTTCAATCGCAGCGCTGAGTCTGGGCATGGCGCGCGGCGCTCTGGATGCGGCACTGAAGTATGCGCAGGAGCGGCGGCAGTTTGGGAAGGCGATCAGCGAGTTTCAGGCGATACAGTTCAAGCTGGCGGACATGGCAACGCAGTGGGATGCGGCGCAGTTGCTGACGATGCGTGCGGCACAGATGAAGGATGAGGGAAAGAAGGTCACGCTCGAGTCCGCGATGGCGAAGCTGTATGCGAGCGAGATTGCTTGCAAGATCTGCGATGAAGGTGTGCAGATTCATGGCGGATATGGATTTATCAAGGACTATCCGGCGGAGAAGTTTTATCGGGATGTGCGGCTGTGCCCGATTGGCGAGGGGACGAGCGAGATTCAGCGAATGGTGATCGCGCGGGAGCTGCTCGGGAAGAGTCCTAGCCGGGGTTGAGTGAAGGCGTAACGGTGATCAAAGAGATGAAAGACGGATAAGAACGATTTGATTGTTCTTGTCCGTTTTTTTGCGTGCGAGTTCTGGTGTCGGAAATAGTTTCTTACGGGGAATTTGGGCAGGAAGACCCATAAGGGACCGGCACACTACACTAGAGGGGATGAACCATTCAGCTGCATCGTTCGATACGTCTGTTTCCGCGATTGCCGCGAAGATTGCGCGAGGTTCGCGGGTCGGACGCGATGAGGCGCGATGGCTTTGGACGAATGCCTCGGATGCGGAGCTGCGGTCGCTTGCTGCCGGAGTGCGGGGCCGGTTTCATGCACCGGGAGCCTGCACGTACATGGTGATGCGGATCATCAACTACACCAATGTGTGCGTTGCGCAGTGCGACTACTGCGCGTTCTATAAACTGCCCACGCAGGATGGCGGATATGTGCTGAGCCAGGACCAGGTGTTCGCGAAGCTCGATGAGCTGCTGGCGCTGGGCGGGGATCTGGCGGCGTTCAATGGAGGGTTCAATCCACATCTGCCGTTGAGCTACTACTGCGAATTGTTTGCGGCGATCCGTGCGCATTACGGAGACGCACTCGAGTTTTATGCGCTGACAATCGCCGAATTCATGTACCTGGCCGATCACGCGAAGTTGAGTTATACGGAGGCTGCCAAGTGTTTGAAAGATGCCGGAGTGCGGTGGATTACCGGAGGCGGTTCAGAGATTCTGACTGAGGAGTTCCGAGCGCGCCACTCGAAGTTCAAGTACACGGTTGCGGAGTATTTTGCTGCGCAGAAAGCTATCGTCGAGGCCGGTTTGAAGACGACGGCAACGATGGTGATCGGGTTCGATGAGAGCCTCGATGAGCGGCTGGAGCATCTGGAGCGGACACGGCAATTTCAGGATGAGACGGGCGGATTGGCGAGCTTTCTCTCCTGGACGTTCAAGCCCTATTTCACGCAGATTGGCGGGATTGAAATCTCAACTGCAGAGTATCTGCGCCACCTTGCTCTGTGCAGGATTTATCTTGACAATATTCCTCGCATTCGCACCTCGGTGTTGACTCAGAACCAGCAGGCGTTAGAGGGGTTGAACTACGGGGCAGACGATTTCGACCTGCCGATTGAAGACGAGGTGACGCAGAAGGCTGGAGCGACGATCAGTCTGGACTTCGAGCGGATATTAAACTACGCGCGCGAGCTTGGTTACGAGCCGGAGTATCGGCATGTTGCATCGAGCCAAGCCGTGGAGCCTTGAAGGATCTGAAATAGCGGCTTAATTTTGTCGGCGACTTTTGTCCTCTTCTCTAAATTGTTTTACTGCTGCGCATCAGGGCCCGGATGCGACTGGTGGAGCGATGCATGGAGGTCTTTCTGTCGTGACGAACGAGCCACTCGTCACCAAGGTGTGTGAGAAAGAGGTTTTCCGAGATATGCTGCTCGTTTCCCTCATTGATCTGAACTTGCTTTCGTTCAACAAAGCCTCTGCGCCTCAGGGCGTTCATGGCGTGACTGGTGAGGTGTGCGGAGTTGCGTGACCGCATCTCCAGGGCGAGTTCGCGAGGGCTGAGGCCGTTGCGCGAGGCATTGAGATCGAGGATCGTCAACGCGAGAACTTCGTAGGAAGCCAACTCTTCGGATGGCGCGGGGTCCGGCGTAGATGGCGCGCTCGAAGTGCTGTGCGTCGGCGCCTGCGCTGGTATCTCCGGCCGCGGCAGGATCGCCGAGAGTTGCGCGAGGATGTTCTGCTGAAGCTGAAGGTGATCGCTGGGAAACGAATCTGCGGGGTAGTGAATGAGGGGCAGATACTGGACTCCCAGAGGCATGCTTGATTGCAGACTGGAAGAGATGAGACAGACTGGTATGCCAAGCGAGATAGCGCAACCGATTGCAAGCCAGATCTCAGGGATGTTCTCGGAGATCTCTGCGAAGAGGGCACCAGCTTGCTCGATCTCGTCCACAAAGATGTTGATGGGCGTTGGGAGGCGGGCGTTCTGCCGGTGGCGAAAAGGAATGAGACCGGCTTCGGTGATAGCAGACTCGAGCACTTCGTTGTAGAGGCGTTCGAAGTGGGGGCCAAAGGGAAGTAAGACAACGCATCGGTTCTTATTCGATTCGCTCATTCGCGAGGATCCTCTTGTGCGCCGGTTAGCGAGCAAATCATGCGCGTGCCATTGAACCTGCGGCGGATATGGTCAACCGGCTCGACTCAGAGCTGCGAGGCACGGACTTGTTGCGGTACGGGTATTCGCGAAGGTTTCTGGAAGAGAAATGTTGCATGTCGGCTAGTTTGAGCGGGCGGGAGTAGAAGTACCCCTGCGCCTGATCGCAGGACATCTGACGGAGCACCTGTACTTGCTGGTTTGATTCCACACCCTCTGCGATAACTTCGATCTGGAGGCTGTGGGCCAGTGCAATAATCGCAGCGGTTACGGCGCGGCTGTTCTCGTCGACATCGCAGCGTGAGACGAAGGAGCGGTCGATCTTGATCCGGTCGACAGCGAAGCGCGTAATGTATCCCATGTTGGAGAACCCGGTGCCGAAGTCGTCGATGGCAAAGCGAACGCCGAGTTTGCGCACACGCTGCATGATTTCGAGTGACTCTTCGGAGTCGACCATAAGCAGATGTTCGGTGATCTCCAGTTCCAGTTGTTCAGGTTTGAGCCCGCTGGTATGCAGGGCGCGTTCCACGGTTGCAGGGAAGTCTTTCTGCTGGAACTGCCGGGGGGAGATGTTGACGGCCACGGAAAACTCGATGCCCAGCCGGCGCTGCAGTGCGGCAATCTCTTTACATGATTGAACAAGGACCCATTCGCCGATCGATACGATGAGGCCAGTCTCTTCTGCGAGCGGAATAAAGGTGTTGGGCCCGACGAGCCCGAACTCCGCGCTGTTCCAGCGAAGGAGGGATTCAACGCCGAGGAGTTGACCATTTGCGAAGGAGACTTGCGGCTGGTACAGAATCTCAAATTCGCAAGCCTCAAGAGCGTTGCGCATCGCGGATTCCATCTGCAGTTGCTGCAAGCCCTGCATGCCGATACCTGCGGTGTAAACCTGAGAGCCGTTACGTCCGTTGTTCTTGACGCGGTACATGGCAAAGTCAGCATTCTTGAAGAGGCTGTCGACGTCGTCGCAGCCTGGAAAGAAGCTAATACCGATGCTCGCGGTAACGATGATCTCGTGTTTTCCGATGCGAATTGGCTGTGCGGCAGCGGCCAGGAGTTTTTGCGATATCTCTTCGGCGTCTTTGTCGGAGCGAAGATCGGGGAGCAGCACAACAAACTCGTCGCCACCCATTCGTCCAACGGTATCGGATTTACGAACACAGGCCTGAAGCCGCTTGGAGATTTCGCAGAGGACCGTGTCTCCAGCCTGGTGTCCAAGAGAGTCATTTACTCGCTTGAAGTTGTCGAGATCGACCATCATTACGGCGAGAGTGTCCTGGGTACGTCTGGCCCGCTCGATGGCGACTTCCAGACGATCGCGAAGCAGAGTGCGAGTGGGAAGGCCGGTAAGCGGGTCGTGATGCGCGATGTGGTAGATGTACTCGTCGGCGCGTTTGCGTTCGGTGAGGTCGTAAGAGATTCCGACGAAGCCGGTGATGCACTCTTCGCTATCGCGCAGTGCGGTAGTTACAAGCTGCACTGGAACATGCGATCCATCTTTTCTGATGTAACTCCACTCTCGTTCGTCAAGAAGGCCCTTTTCCGGAGCGAGACGAAATACATGATGGTCGGGATTGACATCGGTGTCGAATTGAGTGGAGAGATCGAGTGCGCGCTGGCGCAGCTCCTCGGGATCGTGAAGTTCAATGCTGTTACGGCCGATCAGGTCGCTCTCCTGATACAAGAGCATCTTCTCCGCGGCGGGATTGACAGATGTAATTGTTCCGGCCTTGTCCGTGACGATGATGCTGAACGGGGAGCTGGCGATGATGGATTGATTGAAGTTGAGAGCGCGCTTCAGATCTTCTTTATGCTGATAACGTGCTGTGACATCAGTGATCGTGGTGGCAATGCCGTTGGATAGCTTTACTACTTGAATCTGATAGCGAGCGGGCTTGCCTTCGGACTGAAAGACGGAGCTGGTCAACTCGATCAATGCCGGCTCGCCGGTCTCTGCAACCTTTCTCTGCCGCTCAAAGATATCGGCGGTCCGTATTAGGGGGAAGACGTCGTAGAGATTGTTACCGAGTACCTGGCTTCGATCCATGCCGATCATGCGTTCGGCGTTGCCGTTGAGGAAGATGAATTTGAAGTCGCTGATTTCGCCCACGTCATCGTAGACGCTGTCATACAGGATGACGGAGTCGGCGCTCGATTCTGCGGCGGTGATGAGGCGAATCTCATTGTCTCGCGAACGTGTTGCATCGCGAATGATGAGAGTGAGACGACGTATGGAGATAGGAAGTCCAGCGACGAAGACAGTTGCTGCAATGGAGCCTGCTCCTGCAAAGAGCCTGACCATCCAGGGGTAGTTCGTGGAGAAGGAGCTTAGGACAAGTTCGCGATCGAGAAGGTCGGCGAGGAGAAAGATAAGGAAGGCGCCGACGACCCAGCGTATGAAGACATCTTTTCTGCATTCATAGACGAGGAGGGCCAGAGAGACAGCGAACGCAAACCAGGCGACCCAGATGATCTTTTCGAATGCGAGGCTCGCGGTCAGTTTTGTCGTCAGGACCAGGCCAGGGTATTGCAGCAGTGAGCCAAGGCGAGACTGCAGGAAAAGAGCGATGCAACCAACCAGTGCGATGAGTGTCGCTGAGGTCGCTACAATTCCGGAGCCCGCGTGCCTGTACCGTTCGATTAGTTCGGTCATTGGTGCCTCATACCGCTCAGCAGGCAAAGCGGCACGAGACAAATATGCCTGATAGGTACTTCGCCATTCATAACTGTAGAGTCGGCAGGGGAGGGGGCCAATACCACCTACGTGTTAGCAAAAGACGACGTTAGCGGCCATTTCTCAAGCTTTAGGCCTTTTAAATTCGACGAAGCCGACTTGGCAAATAGAATAGGCAGGAATGCCTCGATCGACACTTTCTGTAGCCATCATCACGTTGAACGAAGAAGGAAACCTTGCGCGAACGCTGGCCAGTGTCCAGTTCGCCGACGAGATTGTTATCGTCGACTCCGGTTCGGTCGATCGCACGGTGGAGATTGCGAAGGCGCTGGGAGCGAAGGTGTTCACCGAGGCGTGGAAGGGGTTTGCGCTGCAGAAGAATTCTGCGATCGACAGATGCACGAGTACCTGGGTGTTGTCGCTCGATGCGGATGAAGAGTTGACAGAGGAGTTGCAGGCAGAGATTCGCAATATGCTGGAGACCGATGGAGCCACTGAGCCGCCGGTGGATGGGTATCGGCTTCGCTTGCGCCATGTGTTTCTTGGGCGATGGATGCGCTATGGCGGCTACTACCCCGATTGGAAGCTGCGGTTATTTCGCCGTGTAACAGGATCTGGGATGACTCACTTTACGGAGCGGCCAGTGCATGAGTCGATTGCAGTCGCAGGGCGAGTGGAGACGATGAAGAAGGATTTCCTTCATCATGGGTATCCCAATCTCGAGATTTATATAGAACACATGAACCGGTACAGCACGCTGGGTGCACACATCGCTGCAGGGAAGGGAAAGACCAGCAAGTCCTGGCCAGCATTTTTGTGGCACGCGGTGATGATTCCCAAGCTGACGTTTTTCTGGAACTATATCTTCCGATTAGGATTTCTCGATGGACGCGAGGGACTGTTGCTGCATCTCTATCACTCGGTGTATATCAGCTGGAAGTACGCGAAGGCCTGGCAGATAGGGCGAAATATCAGCAGCCGGGAACGCGTTTAGCGCCGAGCTGTCAGCTAAGAAAACCATTTGAGCATGCGGATGACGCCCATCGAGGTTGGGCGAGAATGTGCCGAGACATCGGTGCGCGCATGGATCTCATTGCGATTCTCCGCGTAGTACCGGTAGGCGCGGACCATCATCTCTTCGTTGGTCACAGTAGGGGTCCAGCCTAATTGCGTGCGAATGCGGGTTGTATCAAAGACGAAGCTCTCGGCGATCATGCGGTAGTGATAGGGACCAAGGGGCGAGATATTCAACTTGTGTGCAAGCTGCATGGCCGCAATCGTAGGACGCTTAGGCAACGAAGCGACGCGAGAGCGACTTCCGGCCGCCTGGATGACTGCGTCATAGACGCGCCGAAGAGAGACGACGTTGTCCGAACCGATGTGGAAGAGATTGGAGCCTTCGTAGCTGAGCGACTGTATGCAGGCCGTGGCGAGATCCTGCGCATAGATGAACTGATAGCGGTTGCTGCCATCACCGACCACCCAGACCTTCTTTCCATCATCGATGAATTCGAAGAGGATGGCGAGCAGGCCGAGACGCCCGCTATCGATGATGGTGGGACAGCGAATGGTAATGATGTCTAGGTCGTTTGCGTATTCGGAGAGAACCTGTTCTCCAGCGAGCTTGGATCGGCCATACAATTCGATGGGGTTTGGTGGCTCATCCTCGGCGACGTCGTGGCCCAGATCGCTTGCCCAGAGGCAGTTGCTGGAGATGAAGATGAATTTTTTGACGCCAGACTGTTTCGCAGCTTCGGCTAGATTGCGAGTGCCATCGACGTTTGACGTCCAGAGGAGGTTGTCGTCGATGGCATCGTGGGCTAGTTGCGCTGCACAGTGAAGGACGGCAGTAAAGTTTTGCGTGGCGAAGATCCGTTGGAGCAGCTCAGTATCGCGAATATCTCCCTGAATGCTGGCGAGATTCAGATTGACGTCTGGATCGGCAACGAGGTCGATATTGGTGCAGGAGTAGCCTTCGGCAAGCAGCCTGCGTTTGAGGATGCCGCCGAAGAAGCCGGATCCGCCGGTGATGAGAACGTGGGCCATATCAGTTCGATAGTACGGGTTTTTGCCGCTTCGTCGCAGACTGAAAGAGGAAGACCATGAGAATGACCATGATTGGTTCGAGCGGATGTCGAAAGCGCGCCTGTACCGTGACGAAGTAGTACGTTAGAGGCAGCAGCAGGAAGGCCCATAGAAACAGGAAGGCTCCTGGGATGCGTCGTTTTAGCGCGAGTGCCAGGCCGAGCAGGCTGGCTAGATTGAGAAAGAAGTAGTTCGCCTCGCGAATAGCTTCGTTGAGGATACCGTGCTCAGGTGGCTTGGGAACGCTCACCCAGAAAAAGTAAAAGCGTTTCAGGCTGTATTCCACGAAGCGGAGCTTGTGCGCGCGGATCTCCTGTTTGGCAAGTTCGCCTTCGCGATGGACGTATGCGTATTCACCCATCTGCCGGTACTGCTGGAAGACAGGGCACACCTCACAAACCGGGATGGTCGCGCCCCAAGGAAAGGCTTCGTGTTCTTTCAGAACGGATTGGTGTAGCTCTGCACCGAGGTTTCCCCGCATTGGGATGAAGGCATGGAAGACGGTGTAGTTGCGAATCATCCATGGAGCGATGCATGCAAGAGCAAGAATGCAGGCGAGGGATCCGCGAAGGAGCGTTGGAACGACAGGAGCCTTAGCCTTGTATGCACCTGCGAGCATCCACAAGCCGCATGCAGGAAGGAACAGAAGCACCGTGGAGTTCAAAAGCGCCGCAAGCCCTGAGAGAATGCCGAATGCTGCCCAACGTGCCGTGGTCTGTCCTTGAGGCAAAGCTCCGGAAGGGGAGGGTTCTTCTCCTACCTCACGGACGCGTAATGCGATGACGAAAATCTTCGAGAGCAGAAACGCCGTGATGCACATGTCCCATATCCAGCGGACGGCGAACTGCATGGCAGCCGGATAAAGAGCCCAGAGCCACCCTGACCAGAGGGCAATCTTTTTTGCGCGCCCTGTTTGGTGGAAGCAACGTGCGGCAATTTCGTAGATGACGGAAGAGGTGGCGGCCGAGAAGACGCTGTTGATAGTAAGGAGCACCCATGCGGACGCCGCCGTATAGACACCGAAGACTTTGAAGACGCCGGCGATGAGAAGCGGGTAGAGAGGCGGAGACCAGGCTGTGGGGCCGGAGTGACCAGTAAATGGGTCGGCATAGCCAAACCCTGTGGCCAGCGCGCGCGCAATGCGGCCCATCTCCCATCCAAACTGGAGATGGTCCTCCTGTGGGCGAATGCGATAAGTGTGGACGATGGTGATGTAGAGAACGCGGATAAGGAAGCCGGCCCAGAACATGGACGAGGGTGCTCGAAAGAGAGGATTTTTTTTCGATGACCGGGTGCTTTGCATGGGCTAATCGATTGAATCGGACTGCGCAGGTTTCATTGAGACACGTTCTCAATATCCATTATGCTATGCGGGCGGCGGCAGAAGGTGAATGCGACGCTGAGAGTAACGCGGCTCTGAAGGAATTGCGATTTGAGGCAGATAGTCGAATCGAGGTATTGCTGGTAGCTTTCTCGGTAGGGAAGGGGTTTGTTCTGCGATGTGGTGGGACGGATGAATCCAGAGAGATGCATCGAAAAAGGAAGCGTGCAAGGAGACACCATGAAGTATGTGCTTTCGCTAGATCAGGGGACCACAAGCTCGCGCGCCATCCTCTTCGATCATGATGGGAAGATCGCGGGGACAGCAGCACATGAATTTCCGCAGATTTATCCAGGCAGCGGTTGGGTTGAGCATGATCCCTTCGAGATCCTGACCTCGCAACTCAGCTCCGCGGTCGAGGTGATGGGAAAGACTGGAGTGAGGCCGCGGGACGTCGTTGCACTCGGTATCGCCAACCAGCGCGAGACGACGATTGTATGGGATCGTGGGACAGGCAAGCCGGTCTACAACGCCATCGTATGGCAGGACAGCCGCACCGCCGCGCTGACGAAGCGATTGTTCGACGAAGAAGCGGAAGAGGCAGTCCGACAAAAGACCGGGCTGCTGCTGAGCCCCTACTTTTCTGCCAGCAAGATTGCATGGATACTGGACAACGTTGAAGGAGCCCGTGAACGCGCCGAGGCCGGCAAGCTCATCTTCGGTACGGTGGATAGTTGGCTGGTATGGAATCTGACGAGCGGACGACGGCACATTACCGATCGCACGAATGCTGCGCGCACTCTTCTCTATAACATCGTCGAAGACAAGTGGGACGACGATCTGCTGAAGCTCTTCAAGATACCGAAGAGCATGTTGCCCGAGGTTGTCTGGTCCTGTGAAGCTGTGGGGCAGGTGACGACTTCGCTAGGGCTTGGCGAAGTTGAGATCGCAGGTATTGCAGGCGATCAACAGGCGGCATTGTTTGGTCAACTGTGCGTCTCTCCGGGCGATGCGAAGAATACGTATGGTACAGGCTGCTTCCTGCTTCAGCATCTTGGTGGCACCTTCACGCTTTCTGCGGAGCGACTGATCACGACGCTGGCATGTAGCACGGATAAGAATCCTGCTTATGCGCTGGAAGGCAGTATCTTCGTTGGTGGCGCTGTAGTGCAGTGGCTGCGAGATAACATGAAGTTCTTTCGCGTGTCCTCTGAAGTGGAGGCGATCGCGAATTCGGTGAAGGACTCCGATGGCGTAGTCTTCGTGCCGGCGTTTACCGGTCTTGGTGCGCCATACTGGGATGCACAGGCCAGGGGGCTGATCATTGGCCTGCAGCGCGGCACTCAGATTGGCCACATCGCACGCGCCGCAATCGAGAGCATTGCCTTTCAGGTGGCGGATGTTCTGCACGTTATGGATAAAGACTCGAAGAGCCCGCTCAAAGAGCTTCGTGTGGATGGAGGAGCTGCAGCGAACGATGCGCTGATGCAGTTTCAGGCCGATCTGCTCGGTGTGCCAGTGCATCGCCCCGCAGTACTCGAGACGACCGCGCTCGGCGCAGCCTATCTTGCAGGGCTTGCAACCGGCTTTTGGAACAATGTCGACGAGTTGAAAAAGCATCGTGCAGCGGACACAGTCTTCATACCCAAGGCAGATAAAAGACAGATGGAGCGATTGCAGGAAAACTGGAAAGAAGCTGTCCACCGCTCGCGCAACTGGAATAAGGAGAGCCGATGAATCGCGACGAGATGGTAGCTCGCGTTCGCAGCCGCAAGGAGCCGTGGGACATCGTAGTCATCGGTGGTGGAGCGACAGGCGCAGGGATCGCGGTCGACGCTGCAACACGCGGCTATGATGTGCTGCTGCTGGAGCGCGAGGACTTCGGCAAAGGAACCTCCAGCCGCGCCACCAAGCTCGTTCACGGCGGAGTCCGCTATCTCGAACAGGGCAATCTTTCGCTCGTAATGGAGGCATTGAAAGAGCGCGGAAGACTTCTCCAGAATGCACCGCACATCGTTCGAAATCTACGGTTCGTTGTGCCGAATTACTCGTGGTGGGAGGCTCCGTTCTACGGCATCGGCATGAAGGTCTACGATCTTCTCGCCGGCAAATATAGCCTTGGCTCTTCGAAGACGCTCTCGCTGGAGGAGATGCTGACGCTGCTGCCTACCATTCGCCAGGACGGTTTGCGCGGAGGAGTGATGTACCACGACGGCCAGTTCGACGACACACGCCTGCTCATTCATCTGATGATGACGGCAGCCGAACATGGCGCTACGTTGCTGAACTACGCCGGCGTCACGGAACTGACGAAGGACGAGGACGGTTTTGTTCGAGGAGTAATTGCCGTAAATGGCGAGACCGGCGAACACTACGAGATCGAGGCTCGCTCTGTGATCAACGCGACAGGAATTTTTACGGATGAGACCCGTCGCCTTGCAGAACCCATGGCTGAATCGATGATGGTCCCGAGCCAGGGGATTCATCTCGTCTTCGATCGCTCTTTCCTGATCGGCGATACGGCGTTGCTGGTGCCGCATACTGACGATGGCCGCGTTCTGTTTGCCGTTCCATGGCACAACCGAACTCTTGTCGGCACTACAGACACGCCAATTGAAACAATCTCGTACGAGCCCTTACCCTTCGAAGAAGAGATTGAGTTCGTGCTCGAAACGGCGGGCCGTTATCTGAGCCACAAGCCAACGCGCGACGATATTTTGAGTGTCTTCGTCGGGATTCGTCCACTAGCCAAAGCCGCCGGAGGAGATGATGCCAAGACCTCAGCGATATCTCGCGACTACACGATCCATATCGATCACACTGGCCTGTTGACGATTGCAGGAGGAAAATGGACAACCTATCGCCACATGGCAGAAGACTGCATCGATCATGCGATCACACTTGGCGGGCTGGACGAGAGGCCGTGTGTGACAGCCACCACACACATTCATGGCTACGATCAGCATCCTGAAACACTCGGCAGTTTGTCGGTGTATGGATCGGACGCGGCGGCGATCCTTCAACTGACGAAAGAGAATCCAGAGCTGGCCCAACTGCTTCATCCCGATCTGCCATACATTGCAGCTGAGATCGTATGGGCTGCGCGGAATGAGATGTCCCGCACAGTGGACGATGCTCTATCGCGGCGAACGCGCGCGCTTTTATTGAATGCACGCGTGGCAGTTGCCATTGCGCCGATGGTTGCATCACTGCTCGCTGCTGAACTCGGCAAAGACTCAGCGTGGGCTGAAGCGCAGGTTAGCGCATTTCGAGCCCTTGCGGCCCAATACATACCGCAGGGCAAGAAATATCCGGCGAATCCGGTTCGACTTAGCCCATCAATCCCAGATACGGGTTCGAACCAAAGTTAGCGAAGTTCGGAAAGACCTCTTTAATCTGACCATCGGATAGTCCAAACCATCGAGCAAGTGTGCCCGCGTATTGTTCGACCGAGGTGGTGGGTATCAAGCGGCCGGCACCCGTGTCGTTCGCCTGATTGGAACCAATCACAGGATACTGTCCATACATATCCCCTCCTGCAACCGCTCCGCCTGTAACGATGTGATGACTTCCCCATCCGTGGTCGGTGCCATCACTGTTCGCCGTCAACGTGCGGCCAAAATCGGATGCGGTGAAGGTTGTTACCTGATTGTTCACGCCAAGCGACGTCAGGGTTGCGTCGAAGTATTCGAGACCCTGTCCGAGTTGTGTGAGCAGCCGCGCAATCTGCGGTGCTTGATTGTCGTGCGTGTCAAAACCGCCGAGCGTTACATAGAAGATCTGGCGGCTAACTCCAAGGCCGCTTCTACCGCCGATGATTCTGGCTACGGTTTGCAGCGAAGTGGCGAAGTTATTGTTCGCCAGCTTGTTGGTCATCGGGTTTAGATATTGAGGCGGGTTCGCCACTCCACCGGGCCCGGCAGTCAGCATCGAAGTTGATAGAGTTGCCTGCGCCGCTGTCGAACGGTTGATGATGACCTCATACTCTTTGGCAAACAAGTTTGTCTCTTCAGCCGTGAGAATCGAGGAGAGTGCATTTGATCCAGCCTGCTGCCCGAACAGTGGCTTGGCCAGGCCGGAGATGGGTATCGGCCCGGCTGATGTGACATTCAGTTGAAAGGAAGTCTCGCCGGATAGGAAGAGAGCGACACCCGATGTCGAAATACATGTGAACGCCGAGTTCGTATTCATGCTGGAAATCAGATCGGCCATCGCGCCACCCCATCCTGTGTGGACCGCGCTCCCTCCGTTGGCCATAATGGCCTGCCACGCGGCAGATTGATCGAAGTGCGAGTACAGTGACGCTGGCAATGGGACTGACCGTGCCTGGAGCTGTGCTTTTGTTGTCGGAGCAATCAACGTTCCGGTGTTCGCGACGATCGCAGCACGTCCCGAATTGAAAAGATTCTGCACACCGACAAGAGCAGGATTCAGCGCGAAGGTGCGGCCACTCTGTGGCGTCTTTAAAACGATGGGAAGAAGGTCAGTTTGATTGTAAGCAAGCCCCGGTGCTCCTGACCGTGCTGTTGTGAATGCGCTGAACGATGGCGTATCCGTCGCGATCACGGTCCCATGGCCGTCGTTGCCGCCGGATAAAAAGACGCAGACGAGCGCTTTATAGTCAGTAGGCGTACCTTGCTGTGCCATGGCTGCGAGAGAGTTGAGTTCGAGAAGAAAGGGGCTCGCGGACATTCCGGCCATGGAGGCCAACGATGCTGTTCGAAGAAATTGCCGCCGGGAGAGCTCGTGTCGGTTCATAGTTTTCATCGTTGACTCCACTAAAACTGTGCGCTGTAGGATGGCGCTGCCATCGTGAGATAAATCGCCATCTTGACCCGATTGGCGAGTGCAGCGTTGATCGCGTTCTGATCGCCTGCAGGAATCGCGATAGAGTTGACGGCTGCGAGAATCTGGCTGCGAAGCGTGGCGTCCATCTCGCCGGCCATCAGGAGCAAATTGATTCGATCCAGCAATAGATCAGGTGTTGCGGCCAGCCCAATCTCTGCCGAATAGTTCGAAAATACATCGGGCCCATTGACCGCATCGGCGCCGATAGCACTTTGCATATAGTTCAGATAGCCCACAACGGTCGATACGTCCGTCATCTCCATCTCAGGGGCCAGCAAACCAGCCTTCTCAAGACTTGTACCTGGTGGAACGTAGCCGGGGGCAAACCAGTTGAAGACGCTCGGCGATCGCAGCGACATCTCACCCAGTGCAAAGATCGGATCTTCCGTACTCCCAAGATGGAAGGCTCCATTGCGCGACTGTGCCGTGAAGGCACGCGCCCACTCCGTGTAGCGAACCAGCGCCTCGCGAACCTTGCCATACTGCGGGTTATTGCTTGCGGTTGCGGAGTCGCGCGCCTCCGGGTCGAGCAGAATCGCCTGGATCACGGCCTTCATATCGCCACGAACGCCCGCCCCATTATCTTCAAATACTGCTGCCACACGCCCTACATAAGCGGGGCTTGGGTTGCTGGTGACGAGATGTTGAATCATCTGTTTGCAGAAGAATGGCGGAAGATTCGGGTGATTGAACAGAGTGTCGAGAGCGATCTTAAGGTCGCCCACCGGATCGGGATTCGCCTGCGTAGGGATCGTAACGCCCAGAAAATCCTTCTCTGCGGTCGAGTGATGACCCGGATAATTCTGCATCTGCAGCAGATCTTCGCCGAAGCCAGTGCCAACATACTCACAACAGTTAGACCACGCATTGTTGCTGGAGTCGCCGGGTACATTCCAGCTAAAGCCGGTAAAAACCTTCGCCAGACCCTGCACGTCGTTGTTGGAGTATGTAGGAATCGGTTGCCCAGTCGGGTCCAGCTTTTGCGTCCCATCGGGATTGAGTTGATAGAGCCCGATAGTGAGGAGTTGCATGACCTCGCGCGCATAGTTCTCGTCTGGATCGCGGTTGGCATCGCCCTTGTCGTTGCCCAGCATGGAAAGGAACTGCCCCATCATCGGATTCAACGTCACATCTTCCAGTAGTTGCCGAAAGTTGCCGAACTCATCTGCTCCGAGCAGGTCGTAGTAGTTCGCCATGCCGCGCGGCATATTCGCTACCGCAGGGTTTGTACTTGAGATTACAAACAACTCCGTAAGGGCATATTCCACGCGCTGCCGAAGTTGATCGTCTCCGGTCATCGCTTGTTGCCAAAACGTCTGCTGTAAGTAATTCTCTTGCTCGGCGTTCTGAACAAAGAGCGCAGTGTTGCACTTCAGATCGCCAGCGTTGCACGGCGGGTTATTGAGGACAAGAGATTGCTCGACCACTGGTTCATGCAAAGTCGCAGGCATGTTGAACTGCTCGCCGAGCCAGGCTGTGTATCCAATCTTCGACAGGTGATGGATGTCACCATCGGTCGCTCCAAACGTAGCCTCGGCCAGGAATCGCGAAGCATCCTCTGGACTTACGAGCAGCATCGGCGGCGTTCCGTTCACCTCTGCGATCAGGTCGGTCGAGGTTGCAGGACCAGGGCTGGGATTCAGAACCTGCAGGTCGAGATTGCCAGGATCGGTCGGACTAATGCTAGCCGTCAACTGTGTCCCGCTGTTGAATGTAGTGAAGACCGGCGCGCCGTTCAGCAGCACCTGCGCGCCATTGATAAAGTTGCTGCCTGTAAGGACGACCGTGGACGGCCCAACGTTGAAGGTCATTGGAGCAGCGGACGTAAGAATCGGAATTGGGTTCATCACCGCGATGTTCTGGCTGATCGACACCGTGGGGTCATCGGCGCTGACAGCCGTTAGTTGAACGATATTGCTCGGCGTAGGAACCACCGCTGGCGCTGTATACGTGACGCTGCCGTCGGCATTGGCAACGATCGTTCCTATCAGTGCGTTGCCGCCTGCGATACCGTTGATCGACCAGGTGACAGCCGTATTGTTAGTCCCTGTGACGGTCAGCCCGATCTTTAGACTGTTCGTGACGCGCACGCTGGTGCCTGCATTTGGAACCACGGCAAGTATCACTTTGCCGGGCCCAACCAGCTCAGAGATCGTTGCCGAGTTCGCTGGTCCAGGGTCGGGGTTGCTCACCAGAAGTGGGTAAGTGCCAGGATTCGGTGCCGCGATGGAAGCCGCCAATTCCGTACCGGAGACGTAGGTTGTCGGCACCGCCACGCCGTTCCATATGATCTGCGCGCCATAGATAAATTGCGAGCCGTTGATCGTGATAGTCGACATACCTTCAGAAAAACTGGAGGGCATCACTGTGGTGATGATCGGAATCGGGTTCAGCACGTTGACAGTGACCGATCCTGGCGTATCTCCTGGAAAATTCGTCGCAAGGCTTGTAATCGTCACGGTATTACTTGGTGTCGGAACAATAGCGGGCGCGGTGTACAACCCTTTGCTATCGATCGTTCCGACTGTAGCATTTCCTCCCAGCACGCCATTCACCCAGAAGCTCATCGGCGAGCCGGTCGTCATCGTCTGGGTGCTCAACTGTAGCGTCTGGCTTACCCGAACGGTCCCCGTTGGTGCAGAGATAAAGGATGCGTAGCCTTTATCGAAGCCGTGGCCGCACCCAGTCATCAGTACTGCAACGGCAGCAAGAAATCCCCACTGCAATATCACACTCAATGAACAAGAGCGCACAAGTCTCTGTCGCATGAAAACTCCACATTTGTCTTGAGATAAGGCGTGCCTTCCAGGTCTTCAATGCTGCAGAAAATCAGTAGCTATTCGTCTTGCAGCCTATCTGCAATTGACACACTGATCACTGACCCTTTCGGGCGCATCCCTGCCCTGAAAGTTGTAAGAGTATGAGCTTGCCCCCGGCAAACGTCTCTCATAGCGAGCTGATGTAATCGTGAAGAGGAGACTGAGATGGAGAAGGCGATACGTCGTCGGTATACGTTGGAGTACAAGCAGGAGGCGGTTCGGCTCGTGCATTCCGGGCAGCGGGTGTCTGCAGTGGCTAAGGCTCTGGGCATCGTCGAACAGACGCTGGCCAACTGGGTGAAGGCGGACAAGCTGGGGCGAAAGGGCAACTGCTGGGACAACGCCTGCTCGGAGACGCTGTTCGGCTCGTTGAAGGTCGAACGGCTGCACGGCGAGCAGTTCAAAACCCACAGAGAGGGAAAGGATGCAGTCGTCGAGTGGCTGCTCTGGTACAACGGATCGAGGTTGCACTCCACTCTCGGCTATCTCAGCCCGGCTCAGTTCGAGCGCCAAGCCAACGCTCGACAACACGCCCTCGCAGCCTGAACGCGAAGGTTCAACCGCAACCGGAC
>JBDTEQ010000008.1:0-2941 GCA_039922475.1 Edaphobacter sp. | reverse complement strand
CGAGAAGGAATGCGGGCCAGTAGACGCAGTGAAAACGGATGATCTCTTTTCCTACGAGGTGAAGATCTGCAGGCCAGTACTTTTTGAACTTCTCCTGCTCAATGGGATCATCGCTTCCATAGCCAATGGCCGTCATGTAGTTGGCGAGAGCATCGAGCCACACATAGATGACATGCTTCTCATTGCCGGGAACAGGGATTCCCCACTTGAAACTGGTGCGCGAGATGCTCAGGTCCTTGAGGGCTCCGGGAACGTATAGCTCTTTCTTATTAGAGCGCGCAATGGTTCCGTCTTGTAGACATCCAAACTGAGCCTCTACTGCCCAAGCTCGTCCAGCAGGCACAAATAAATCTTCTTCACCTTCCGATTTAACTTGGTCAGGGCTATTGATTTCAATTTCTTGTAATACTCTGATGCGCTCGTTCAGAACTTCATTGACATTGCCACGCAGGAAGCTGAGGACTTCGTTGCGGCGGACTTCGGGTTGGATATGAAGCCTATTATTCGGGTCGTCACTCTCGATGCGGTCGATCAGTTCGCGCTGGAACTTTGAGAGCTTGAAGAAGTAGTTCTCCTCGGTGACTGTCTCGGTGGGCTTGCCGTCGGGGCCGATGGTGCCTGGAGGGCCGTCAACGAACATCTCTTCGCCGACCGAGTACTGGCCGGTGTAGGTGCTCAGTTCGATGAAACCGCGGTCGCAGAGTAGTTGGAAGAGCTTCTGGACGGCCTGGGTGTGGCGCGGTTCGGTGGTGCGGATGTAGTCGTCGTAGGTGATGCCCATCCGGTCCCACAGGGCGCGAAAGCTATCTGAGACCTGGTCGGCGAACTGCTGAGGGGAGATGCCGGCGGCGGCAGCCGAGCGCTCGACCTTCTGGCCGTGCTCGTCGGTGCCGGTGAGGAAGAAGGTGTCGTCCCCAAGCAGCCGATGGCGGCGAGCGATCACGTCCGCCGCAATGGTCGTATAGGCGTGGCCGATGTGAGGGCGCGCGTTGACGTAATAGATCGGGGTAGTGAGATAGAACTTTTGCTTGGACATGGCGCCAGAACTCAAGTTTAGCAGGGTGGGCAGAAGAAGCCGACATGACGAAGAGGGGGGATCGCTGAAGGGGAGGAAAATAAAGTTGAAAAAGTTGGCGTGTTTTTCAGCGTCGAAAAATGTGCGTCATTTCACCACGTTTTTGACACATTTCACCACACATTTACCAGCAGAAAACCACGTTCTGCACACCCATTTTCGACAAAACCCCCTGTAAAAGCACCACTCCACCACGGGTAAGAAATTAGTTGGCAGACTTGGCAGTTTCAGCCGGAGCGGCTTGAGACGGAGCGGCGGCCTTTGCCTGGGCGGCAGCCTGCCCAATACGAGCCAGATTGAGATGCTTCTCCATGGCGACCCGAGCCTGCGTCGGATTATGCGAGCGAATTGCACGATAGATCTCGCGATGCATCTCCGCCGACTCCTTCAGATCCCCAGCATTCACAATGGTTTTGCTGCGGTAGTCATAAAGATTGGCAGTAATAGTCTCCATCAACGCGCCAAGGATCGGGTTTCCCGACGCCCGCGCAATCGTCCGATGAAAGCGAACATCGTGAATCAGATACTCATGCGGATCGGTAAGAGCGGCGTACATCTCCGCAACTTCTTCAGCCAACTCGGCAATATGCTCATCGGTAGCGCGCTCCGCAGCCAGCGCCACGACGTTCGATTCGAGCACCAGCCGCGCCTCGCACATCTGCCACGGCAGAAATCCATGCAGCACGCCAAGCACCGAAAGTGAGCTGGAATCAAGCGCTGGAGGCCCTGAAGACACGAAGGTTCCAGCTCCGTGGCGGCTCCTGAGCACACCCATGGCAGAGAGGAAGCCGATGCCAGCGCGCAGGCTGGAGCGGCTGATCTTGAGTTTGCGCGCGAGTTCACGTTCAGGAGGAAGCCGATCACCGGGATGAACCTCTCCGCTGCTGATGAGGGAGCGAACGTGCTCGACGACCAGCATGGTGAGCTGGCTGTGGCCAGTGCTCTCGTCGTGGCGCTCTTTTACCTCTTTTTTCACGCTGGTTGAAGCTCCTTGCGCCTAAGTTCGAGAAGAGTAACACGAGAGCCGGACGGTGAGACTGTCCTGGGCTTCGGTCGAAATGACGACTCTTTGGTGATTTGGAAGAAGGTAAGCGACGATAACAACAGATCCCCTCCGGGGATGACAACAAGAAAGGCAAAAGCAACGGCGGAAGTAGATGAGCGTGGGCGAACCCAGTATCATCGCTGACGTGAGTAATGATGCAACGCGTGAGCAAAGATTCTAAAGATGGATGGGAACGATGGATGGGTTTGAGATTGCGGCGATGATGGCACGGCTGCGCGCGGGGGATGTTCGGGCTTTGGCGCGGGCGGTTTCCATGGTTGAGGACGGTTCGGCTGCTGGAGTGGAGTTGCTGGCGGCTTGTCGAGAGTTTGCAGGGAGTGCGCTGCGGGTTGGAGTGACGGGGCCTCCGGGGGCGGGGAAGAGCACGCTGGTTGACCAGATGGCTCGGTGGCTGCGGGCGGAGGGGCAGACGGTTGGGGTGGTGGCGGTCGATCCTTCGAGTCCTTATACGGGTGGGGCGCTGTTGGGAGATCGAATCCGGATGCAAGGATTCGCCGGGGATGATGGGGTGTATATCCGCAGCATGGCTTCGCGGGGAGCGATGGGTGGAGTGGCTCGGGCGGCCGCGGATGTTTGTACGGTGATGGAGGCGGCGGGACGGCAGACGATTCTGATTGAGACGGTTGGAGTGGGACAGGATGAGGTCGAGGTGATCGGACTGGCCGATGTGACAGTGCTGGTGCTGGTGCCGGGGATGGGAGACGATGTGCAGAGTTTGAAGGCCGGGGTGATGGAGGTGGCCGATGTGTTTGTGGTGAACAAGAGCGACCGCGGCGGGGCGGAGATGGTGGAGCAGGAGA
>JBDTEQ010000007.1:0-76241 GCA_039922475.1 Edaphobacter sp. | reverse complement strand
AAGCAGACCTCCAACCTGATCCCGATGTGCCATCCGCTCGCGCTAAGCTTCGTCGATGTGCAGTTGCAGGTCGTCAGAGGCGGTGTTTCGATTGAAGCGACAGCAGCGACTGTCGCAGGCACCGGCGTCGAGATGGAAGCGATGGTAGCGGCTTCCATCGCCGCGCTCACGGTCTACGACATGACCAAGGCGCTCGACAAGGGGATTCGCATCCGTGAGGTCGTGCTGCTGCGCAAGAGCGGCGGCAAGAGTGGAGAGTATCGGCGCAAGATCATCTAAGGCAGAATCTAAAGAGCCGTGGCCAGCGTGACTGCAAAGAGCTGCTGCGGATCCTGCCACGATCGCGCCACCTTGAAGCTTGCCGAGGCCAGCAACGCTGCGACGGCCTCTGCTGTGAATTTGTAACTGTTTTCGGTATGAATCGTTTCGCCCGCCGCAAATTTGACTGTAAATGCAGCGCCGCCCTCAGACGCGGGAATCTGCACACGCTGCGTCGTCAGAGACTCCAGATGCATCTCAATCCGCGATTCAGCGGGACTCCAGATGATTCTGTGGCGAAAGTTCTCCGTATCGAAGTCCGTGCCGAGATCGCGGTTCAAACGAGTCAGTACGTTCAGATTGAACGCGGCAGTCGTACCGTCAGCGTCATCGTAGGCAGCCAACAGGGTTGCTACAGTCTTGTGCGCTCCCGGCCTGAGATCCGTGCCGAGCAGCAGCGTGTCGCCGGGCAACAACTGCGCACGCAGATTTTGCAAAACCTCCCTGGCACCTTTCGGCGTGAAGTTGCCGATGCTCGAACCGATATACAGCGCAAGCGTTCGCGTATTGGGCAGACGATCCAGCGGAAGCGCTTCGCGCGTGTAGTCGGTCACCTGGCAACGCACGGTAACGCCGGGAATATTCTTCAGGATGTTCTCGCTCGCCTCGGCAAGCGCCGTCTCCGAGACGTCCACCGGCTGATAGACAACGCTCCCCTGCTGACGAACCGCCTCGGCGAGCAGAATCCCGGTCTTGGTTGCCGTCCCTGCGCCAAGCTCAATCAGGGTGAGTTTCCCTGCCGGGTGTGGACCGCGATTGCTGGCGGCTTCGCGAAGAATCTCTTCGGCATGAGCGGCGAAGATGCTGCGTTCCGTGCGCGTCAGATAATACTCAGGCAGCTTCGTGATCTGTTCAAAGAGGTCGGAGCCTGCTTCATCGTAAAAAAGCCACGGGGAGAGCGTCTTCGGTGTCGCAGCCAGACCGGAGCGGGCCGCACGGGCCACCGCTTCGCTGGTACTGATCGGTACAACTCCAGGAGCGATGGCGAATGTCGACAATTAGATCCCCCCTGGGGTTATTGCAACCTGTAGGCGGCATACCTCGAAGGGTTCTCTCTCCACCGCTGTGAGTTTGATGCACTTGAAGCGAAAATTGTGCGGCAATATCCTCAAAGAATTACATCCTGGGCCAGCCGCAGCCCGGAGAACTGCCAGCGGGTCGCCGGACCGAAGAAGTTGCGATACGTCGTGCGAATGTGCGTCGCGGGTGTAACGCAGGAGCCTCCGCGAAGCACTACCTGCGATGACATGAACTTACCGTTGTACTCGCCCAGCGCGCCCGGCAGCGGCTTATAACCGGGATAGCCCGTATAGCCGCTGGCGGTCCACTCCCACACATCGCCGAACATCTGCTGCAGACCGGAGAGCGCTCTGGCTGGCATCGGGTGCAGGTTCCCGGTCTCGAGCATATTCGCTGCCGTGGCCGGAAGAACTCCGGGCTTCTTCGCCGGGTCAGGCTTCATGTAGGTCAACAGCGCAGGTCGCGATTCGACCTCTTTGTGCAACAGGCCAAGCTGGTTCGCGGCATGTTCCCATTCGAACTCAGTCGGCAGACGATGGCCTGCCCAGCGAGCATACGCATCGGCCTCGAAGAAGCTGAGGTGACACACCGGCGTCTCACTCAGGTCGTCGAGCGAGCGGATGCCGTGCATCGTGTAGATGTTCCAGCCGGAGTTGGTCGTGTTGTCGCGCTGCCAGTAGAGCGGCGCCTGCCACCCTTCAGCGCGCATCGTCGTCCAGCCCTCAGAGAGCCACAGCTCGGGACGGTTATAACCGTTCTGCTCGATGAAGGCGAGATACTCGGCGCAGGTGACCAGACGCGTCGCAAGTCGATACGGCGGCAGATACACAGGATGACGCGGCGTCTCATTGTCGAAAGCAAAGGTGTCGGTTGAGGAAGGATCGAGTGTGAGGCCGATCTCAGTAAGGCCCGGAGTGAAGTCGATCCAGTCCAAAGGCGGAGCGATCGTCTCATGCTTCTTCGGCGCGAGATCTTCAATGTAGGCCGGGTGCAGAGGATTCGTAAACAGCGCATGCTTGATGTCGGTGGCGATCAGCTCCTGATGCTGCTGCTCATGCTCCAGTCCGAGCGCAATGCGCCGCGCAGCTTCATCCTCCAGCGGATGCTGCATCCGCGCGATCATGGCGGCATCGACATGCGCGCGATACGCAAGGATCGCATCGAGCGGCGGCCGTGAGAACGATGCGCGAAGTTTCTTCTCCGGCATCTCGCCCAGCGCGTTGTAGTAGCTGTTGAAGAGCCAATGGAACTCGGCATGAAAGGGCTGATAACCGGCGGCGAATTCACGCAGGACAAACGTCTCGAAGAACCAGCTGGTGTGGGCAAGGTGCCACTTCACCGGGCTCGTCTCCGGAGACGACTGCACCATCATGTCTTCGGGCGACAACGGGCTGCAAAGACGCTGGCTGGCCTGCCGCACAGCCTTGTAGCGGGCGAGCAGGGAGATTGCGGCGGTGGCTTCTGCGGTCAGGGACATTGGTCTTCTCGCTTGGTGAAGAGATAGCGAACAACGGCGAACTAAGTTGTGATGCCGAATGAGACTTCTGCGTTGCTGAAAAGTTACAGCGCAGCCTTCGATCTTATGCGCACTAAGGCCTGGAGATCACGCCCAGATCCACCATACCGTTCACAAAGTACTGAACCGCCAGCGCTACCAGCAGCAAACCCATGATGCGCACCAGGATCCTCACGCCGGTCTCGCCCAGCGCCCGCGCCACCCGGTCGGAGTTGCCCAGCACCAGGTAACAGATCACCGCAGTAATGAAGATGGATGCCAGGATCGCAACCATCTTCAATCGCGTATCCGCCTGTCCCACCAGCACCATCACGCTGGTGATCGCGCCCGGCCCGGCCAGCATCGGGATTCCCAGCGGAACGATCCCCGCATCTTCCTTCTGTGCTGCCGCTGCAGACTCTTCGCTGGACTCCTGTGTCGGCGACCGCTTGGCCTCCAGCATGTCCAGCCCGATGAGCAGCAGAATCACGCCGCCCGCAATCTCAAACGCCGGCAGGGTGATGCCGAACATCTTGAAGATGTATTGCCCCGCAATCGCAAACGCGCTCAACACCACCAGCGCCGTTACCGATGCCTTCCAAGCCATCTTGCGCCGGCGGTGCGCATCCGAGCCAGTCGTCACCGCAAGAAACGTCGGCAGCGCCGCAAACGGATCGACGAGAAAGAAGATCGAGCTCAGCGCCAGCACGGAAAACCGCACGTACGCCGAACTCTTCAGCCCCGCCAGGCTGACGGAATGGGGATCGAAGATCACTTCTTATTCTCCCATGCCGGAGCGATACAAAAACTACAGTCCACTTTCCAATGGCTGGCGGCGCATCGACACCGTAGCTGCAACAAAGCTAAAAAGAGTCGCAACCGAAAAGAGTGCAGGAGCAACCGAGAAGTATCGGAGCGCCAATCCTGCTCCAACAATCTGTAGCCCGACTATTCCCCATGCAATCACGCGAGCGTCCATCACACCGCGTTTCGCCATGGATCCAAGCTGCCACGCCAGCCACGCCATGAACAGTTGAAACCCGGTGATAGACAGACCAAAGCCTTTATAGAAAGCTCCATAGCTGAAAGTCGAGTGTCCCACGGAGAAGTGCACGTCGTTCATCGCAGTCCACACCGCGCGACCCTCCGCGGTTGAAGGTTGAAAGGATAGAAAGCCGAACGTATGTCCTACGGCGAATAAGAGCAGAAGGATAGAAGCGATTCGAAACCATACGACCGCTCTCATGCAACGCCACCTGTCTTCGTCGCAAACAGCGCTAGCAGGCCGCCCCAACCGCCGTCCGCGTTAATCACCTCCCGCATCGTGGCGCACGCCCCACCGTGGCGCTGCAGATCTCTGTGCTCCAACTCCACGAATGTCGTTCCGTCATCGACCGGCGTGAACCGTATCTCAACCTCGCTGCACTTTGCCAGGTCCGGCTCGTACTGCCACTCAGGACTCACCTGCCAGGCCATCACAAAGCGGTGAGGCGGCTCCCAGGCCAACACGGTTCCCCATGGACACTGCGTTCCATCTTCCTGATCGGTATAGATCGCGCCGCCCTGTCGTCCCTCGATGACGACCTCTCTCATCGGGGACTTTCCAATGTGGTGTGTCCTCGGCCACCAGCTATCCATCTCCGCTGTGAAGACGCGAAAGGCGCGTTCTACGCTCGCATGAACGTGAATGCTCTTGCGCACCGGGGCCAAGGCTTCTTGTTGGGCTCCCGTCGTTGATTCGCTATGGACTATCCCCGTCTCTGCCATCGTCACTTCTCCTCTGCCTTTGTTTTGAATGATTCCAACGCTTCATCCCAGAACCTGTCGAAGTACGCTCGCAGCGCAGCGAAGCCGCGAGGATCCAGCCGGTAATAGCGCCTTGTCCCTACGGCCTCATCCCGCACAAGCTGTGCCTGCTTCAGCACGCGAAGGTGTTGCGAGACAGCGGGACGGCTTACAGGCACCCCCTGCGCCAGTTCCCCGACCGGCAGGGGCTTGTGCCGGAGACGCTCCAGTAACGCACGGCGAGTGACATCACCGAAGGCATCGAGTTGTCGCTGTTGGTAAGTATCCACTTACGGTAAGTTACAACTTACGATCGGAAGATGTCAAGCCATAAATTCCAACTTGATCAGCCTCGTTCGACCGGACTCATCAGACCCGCTCGGCGACCGTCTGCTGCAACCACCGCTATAATTAACCCTCAGCCTTGAGGAGCATACGAATGTCTTTACAATCCACCAAAAATATCTGGCATAACGGAAAACTCATCCCCTGGGAACAGGCGAATATCCACGTCATGTCCCACGTCGTCCACTACGGCTCCTCGGTCTTCGAGGGCATTCGCTGTTACACACAGCCCCACGGCGCAGGAATCTTCCGCCTGCCGGAGCACATGGCCCGCCTGGTCGACTCTGCCAAGATCTACCGCATGCCCCTGCCCTACACACTCGACCAGCTCTCCACAGCAGTCGTCGATGTCGTCGAGGCGAATGGCATTGCCCCCTCCTACATCCGCCCCATCGCCTTCCGCGGCTACGGCGAGATGGGTGTCAACCCTCTTCGCTCGCCGGTAGAGGTTTACATCGCCAACTTTCCGTGGGGTAAATACGTCCATGGCGACAAGGGTGCCGATGTCTGCATCTCCAGTTGGAACCGCCTCGCTCCCAACACCATGCCTACCCTCGCCAAGGCCGGCGCCAACTACATGAACTCGCAGCTCATCCGCATGGAAGCCGAGACCAACGGCTACTCCGAAGGCATCGGTCTCGATACCAACGGCTATCTCTCCGAAGGCTCGGGCGAGAATCTCTTCCTCGTCCGCGGCGGCATCCTCTACACCTCGCCGCTGGCCAACTCTGTGCTCAACGGCATCACACGCAACTCGGTTCTGACGATCGCCAAACAACTCGGCATCGAAGTTGTCGAGCAGGCGCTGTTGCGCGAGATGATCTACGTCTGCGACGAAGCCTTCTTCACCGGCACCGCCGCCGAGGTCACCCATCTCCGCTCGGTCGATCGCATCATGGTCGGCGACGGCTCCATGGGTCCCGTCACCAGGGCGATTCACGACGAGTTCTTCGGCATCGTCAACGGCACCCGGCCCGACCGCTACAACTGGCTCACCCCGGTCAACGTAAAGGTCGCCGAACCCGTCGCAGTATAAGTAACCAATACAGTTACAAAAGAAAGAGGCAGCCGCCATGGCTGCCTCTTCTTTTTTGATGATCTTTCACCGCTCAATTTTGAGCGTATCTCCTGTTCCTTGTGGCCACTGCTGGGTAACCTTTCCTGTCGCGTCGAGAAACTGCATAGTCGGAGTGCCATCACCTGCGACCCGTAGCAGAATTCGATTGCGCCCCTGGTCTTGCAATCGAAGTACTGAAGACTTGTCTGGGTCGCGTCCGAAGTATCCGCGCGAGGTCTCCTTAATCGGATACTTGGCGAGCAAGGAGTCAAAAACCTTCTGCCCTGCCGCAATCTGTTCTGGTGTATTGTGCGGCAGTTTTTTGGCCTTTTCTATTTCGTCCATAGCTTCTGGTGTAAGCAAACCATTCCCGTTGTCATAGAGTCGCAGGCCAGAAGATCGTTCGTTGCCATTCTGCTGCATCATCAGATCGAAGGTCTCATCCTGTTCGTATTCGTCGAACGACAGATGTCCCCAGGAGTGCAGGGAGCCGTCCGCAGCCTTGTAGCCGCCAAAGGACAGCCCACCATCTTCGCTACCCTCGTCGTCGATAAAGAGCATCCCGGCTACGCCCGCGCGATCGGGGCGCGCCTGTTCTTTGCCGTGATAAAACGAGCCGGGATATTCGGCCTTGTTGGAAAGGACGAGGCGCGGCGTGCCGTCGGGCTCGACGATATTGATGCGGTGAACCGTGATCTGGTCGAAATCAGCATGTCGCCAATCTTTGCGCTCGGTCCCGGATACGGTTCGAGGAAAGAGGATGCCGCGCCCCACTCCAAAGACGACGGTGGCTGCAAACACTGCTGTTAGGGTGCCCGAGTAGAGAACAAGGAAACGGGGACTGGCGACGAATCTAATCATCATATCGAGTGTCTTTCTAGGAGTGAATTTCATCTGGAGAAAAACAGCTTGCCGTGCCATGCCCTTCCAGCACCAGCCGGTGAATCCGTACACAGGCTGCGCAGATAAGCCAGGTCAAAAACAAATAGGAGGCAGGCAGCCAAATTTCTAACGTCGTTTTGACGGTGGACTCTGTGAATCCAAGGCGCTTGGCGCCAGTCGCGAGCAGAGTCATGGAAAGAGTCAGTCCGATCATCCACACGAAAGCCTCTATCGCTACGGTGGCGGCAACTGCGGCCACGCCAAGTCGGCCTTTGCGAAAAAACATCGCCGAAATCAGAAACGCAATAACTGCTCCAACGGCGAGGGAGGGCATCCACTGTTGCCACCAGAAACACACTGCCACCGTCGCTGGCAGAGCGAAACTCGCCGACATCCATGTCATCGCATCCCATAGACCAAAACGTATGGAGGAATAGAGGGCAATCACCCAAAGAAAAGCGGCGAGCAGAGCGAGTGAACTAACCCATGCCTGCTGGAGCGCGTTAGCAGCAGGCAGATGCGCTGAGCCGAAGAACATTGCCTGGAGTTGGAACAAAACGAACGCCCCACCGAACGCAGCCAATAGAAATCCTCCGACAGGCCGCCACGCAAGCGAGCATAAGACGCCGAGAATGAGCCTCAAGAATTCTCCACCGCTCTTTCCTCCAACAGATTCTTGAAGATCTCCTACAATCGCTTCGGCATGAGACCTTGGAATAAACCTTGCCAGCAACCATTCAGCCAGAGAACTACGCATGGGCTCCTCCTGACAATTTCAATCCATCGAGCAATCTCCGATATGCATTCTGCGCGCGTTCGACAGCTGCCGTGCCGGTCTTCGTCACTTTGAAATAGCGCTTTGCGCGGCCTCCGCGCTGCGCAGTAGGCTCGCCCATCAAGGATGTGAGCATGGATTTATTTTCGAGCCGGTCGAGCGTGGTGTAGAGCGCGCCAGGGGTAGCCTGCCGACCTGTACATTTCAAAATCTCTTCACGAATCGATACGCCGTATGCGCCATTGCCTAACCGCAGGACTGCCAGAAGCACGATTTGCTCGAATTCACCGAGAGATTCATTCATAATTACTGCAATGTAGAGTAAATACGTCATCCTGTCAACGATTTATTTTGTAGTACATCTGTCGCCTTCCTCCCCATCCATGCGACCATTCCTGAACCATGCGAAAGCGGGCCTCTGCAGTCGAACAACATCACCTTCACCGCCAACTCCGTCTGCGCGACCTCGTCCTCACGCAGATCCTCTGCGTCGTCGGCAGTTCGTGGGTTGGAATCGCCGCTGGACTTGGCCGCGCCCAGGCTCTTACCTGGATCGCGGCGATGGTCCTCTTCTACCTCCCCATGGCCGTCTCGGTCATCTACCTCAATCGCGAGATGCCTCTCGAAGGCGGCCTCTACGTCTGGGCGCGCACGGCGTTCGGCGATCTCGGCGGCTTCATGACCGCTTGGAACCTCTGGTTCTACGGCGTCGCGGTCACCGCCACCATCCTCTACGCCATCCCCACGGAGCTCTCCTACCTCATCGGCCCCTCCGCCGCGTGGCTGCCGGAAAACCACCTGGCCTCCTTCACCATCATTGCTGCCATCGTTCTCGCCATCACCGCCGCTGCTGTCCGTGGTCTCGAGCTCGGCAAGTGGATCCACAACATCGGCGGCATCTCCATCCTCATCGTCTACGCCGCGCTCATCCTGCTGCCGCTCTGGGCAATCTTTCATCACCAGCACATTCACTACGAGCTGCTGCCGCTCCACCTCCCTCAACCCAACATGGTCTCTCTCGCACTCTTTGGCCAGATGCTCTTCGGCGCACTCTGCGGCCTCGAATACATCGCCATCCTCGCCGGCGAAAGCAAAGACGCCGCCCGCTCCATCGGCCAATCCGTCGTCTTTGCCTCGCCCACTATCTGCGCCATGTTCATCGCCGGAACCAGCGCAGTCGTCGCCTTCTCTCGCGGCAACATCGACTTCATCGCTCCCATTCCGCAGACGCTCCGTTACGCACTCGGCGAAACCGGCATCGGCAATCTCTTCGCCATGACCGCAATCTGTCTCGTGCAGATCCGTCTCATCGCCGCCTCCAGCTTCATCTTCACCGGAGTCACTCGTCTCCCCCTCGTCGCAGGCTGGGACCACCTTATCCCCTCATGGTTCACCCGTCTCCACCCGCGCTTCCGCACACCGACAAATTCCGTAGCCTTCACCTGCGCCCTGGTTCTACTGCTGCTCTTCCTCGCCAACGTGGGCGTCCACGCACAGGAGGCCTTCCAGGTCCTCTCCAACGCCGCCATCACACACTACGAGCTCTCCTACCTCGCCATGTTCGCCATCCCACTCGTCGGAGCCAAAGCTCTCCGCACAAAACTACCGGGCTGGATCCGCTGGACCTCCATCGCCGGTCTAACTGCGACGCTCTTCAGCCTCCTGATCTCCGCGTACCCCTTCGTCACCGTCGTCAACTCCAGAGCCTACGCCGCCAAGATCCTCGGCACCACGTTCATCAGCAACATCGTCGGCTACACCTTCTACCGCATCCGCAATCGCAGAGCCTCGGCCATCGATGGGGAGAAGGCGGAGGACGCGCCACCGGCCCTCTCGAAATAAACGGCGGCTATGCACTTAACAACACTAGAAGTGTAAACGGTTAGTAGCTGCGCTCTGCGCTGGCTTACTTCGTCCGGCGAGTTGCCTTCTTGACTGGGGATGCCTTCGGCTTCTTGGCTGGCGGAGGCGCAGTCTGTAGAGCCTGACGCATGATGCGGTCAAACTCATCGGCAGGCATTCGCAGTTCGGTTATCTCCGTCTTCATCTGTACACGTCCTTTCTGTGGTCAATGTCGAGTACCGCTACAAGTTCTCCTCTAACCACATACAAAATTCGATAATCACCTGATCGTATGCGATAGACCCGCTCCTCGCCATCCATCATTCCCTGAATAAGTTTAGAGGTTGGAGGGTAAGGATCAAACGCAAGTTGCTGGATCTTGTTAACGATCTGTTTCCGAATTTTCTGCGGAATCTTCCGAAGATAGTCGAGCGAGTGAGGAGCGTAGGCGAAACCACAGTATTTTGACATGCGTTCTTAGGCCAGCAATTCATTCAACTCTGCGTCTAGTGCTTCCCCAGATACCAACATGTGTGGATTAGCATCAATCTGCTTGAGCCTCGTCTTAGCTATCTCAATATCCCGCCGATCCTCTTCGCTTGCATCTTCTTCCCACAACTCTTTAAAGCTCTCGCCCAGATCGTTTTCCATTGCCTTCACGGAAGCGATGGTGCTCTCAATCTCCTCGCGCTGTTTAATGATCGACTTTCTTATATTCGGAGGAGGGATCGGGATGTCAATATCGAGAAACACATCGTCATCAATACTTCTCCGCCTGTCCGCAGGGCTACCATCCATTTTGGATTTGTAGACCTCGCGCATAGCGGGCGAACGAAGCAATAAGTCTAAGAACGCTACCTCTATATCGGTGCGCTTCAATTTCCAAACAGAATAATATGGACTGACGGCAGCAAACGGATACTTTACCTGAAAGCCAAGCGGCCCTTCATCGATGGGAACGCCGATAACAAGTTCGTTTTTATAGACCTTTCGGTAGTTCGAGATATTCTGGCTGGCAACTCGTTTATTGAACTTTTCTCCTTGATCGATCAGGCCAAATTCCATCGTGCATGACATGATAGGCGCATCATCTGCGGACCCTATCTTGTCGGTCCCTGATTTTTCTAACAACTCGCCGATCTTTATTGTTGGATATTTGAGTGTCGAACGCTGGTCATCTCGATAGTAAGCGGCACTGAGCTTGTACTCATTAGCCTTCACTTCATTAACGTCTATCTTCGTGATACCGAGCGACAGCAGATAATCGCCAACCTGTCGATCCAGATTGTTCTCCGATAAAACCAACTCAAGATCATTGCAGCCAGGAATTCTTCTGCGACGCTTGTCCAGCGTGTATCCATCATTATGAACATCAAAGAACCAGTAGTGTCCTTTGGTTCGGGACGTTTTCACGTCAGTGAAATAGAGGATGTCAGCTTTGGCGCGATTGTATGGCTCAAAAGCTCCACGCGGCAGGGATACGATACTCTTCAATGTTGCGTTGTCGAGCAGGTACTTCCTTACAGACTGATACGCACCGTCATTAGTATTTGATAAGAATCCCTCCGGGACAATGATTGCCATCCGTCCGCCATCTCTCAGCGATCGAAAGCAATTCTGGGGGCAGATGATGTCCCCGTTTCTGCTAGGGATGGCGTACATGTCTCCATACCGCGTCTTTTGTCCAAAAGGCATGTTCGTAAGAACAATGTCGTATTCATCGTCTACTGGTGTAGCCAAGCTGTCGCGACGTTGGATGTTGTTGTGGCCGTCACCAGCGATAATCATGTTCATCTTAGCGATGCTTGCAGCCTTCGTTAAATCGCTACCGTAGACAGTGCGCTCGCGTAGCGTCCGCAAATTTCCAGCGTTGCGGGGCATCGTGTCCATTAGATACTTGAACGCAACAATCAACATGCCACCCGTTCCGCAGAATGGGTCGCATATTTTCTCGCCGATCTCCGGCCTTACGAGCCTTACCATCGTCTTGACGATATGACGGGGAGTGAAAATCTCGCCTAAATCTGTCGGGTTATGCGCGCTGTAAGAGCGGATAAAGTATTCAAAGGCATCACCCTTAATATCGGCGTTAATGTCCGTCAACTGCAAGCCATCAAGCATGTCGATGATCTGCTTTAGGTTGTCAGGGTGCTTGATCTGCAACGGCTGAAATATGTTCTCATCTTTGTACTCTTTTGAGAATGATTTGAGCACGGTGTCGCTGACGTAGCTAAGAAGTTCCTTACCCTTTTTGTCTTTGAAATAGTCCCACCTGTAAGCTGCATCGACCGTTGACTTCTCGCCTTGTTGCTCTTTGATGTCCTCGATTTCGCTTAACACTTTCAGAAAAAGAATGTTGGCGAATTCGGTAAACCGCTCAAGCCCCTTTTGCAGACCTTCCTCGCGCAACAGATCGTTGACAGTAGAGAATATTGAGATCAGGTCAGCTCGTGACTTGATTACACGCTTACCTAGTGTGCTTATTTCGTTTGTTGCTAGAAACTTAAGAGCTAGTGTTTCTCTTACTAATTCATCCAACTCCTCACCATTTACCATCAGCGGCTTGGCAAACGCTGTATGAATGGTTTTAGTGAAAACTCCATCGGTTGCGAACACAATAGGAGCCTTCAATTTTTCAGCGTATCCAACACCCTGTTTCAGAGCATCGTAGATGTTCCGCCCCTTGCGCTTAGCCTCGATAATCGCTAGTGGTGTATTTGAGTTCGTTGGGTAGAGAACGTAATCGGGAACTGTGCCTTTTAAGCTGCGCTTCTGCTCTTCAGTTTTGACGCGCTGTTGAAACACATTTCTAAGCGCGGAATGTGGCTCTCGATGCCAGCCAAGATTGTTGAGCTGGATGTCAATTAAAATTTCGGTATCACGTTCTACGTTCAGCAACGACATTGCTAAACCCCTTCGCTCAAAACTGTCGCGTTTCCGTTCTTGGGTATCCGAAGCATGAGCCGCTTGCCTTCCATTCCCTTGATCCCCAGCACGGTGCGTTCTCCATCGGAAACCTTGCGGGTGTTGTACTTGTGGTCAAGCTCAGCCATGTAGAGGTTCGTGTGCTTCCTGCTTATATGGTGATGCGTACCATCAAGGCTGCGCTTGCTGTTGCCAAAGAATCCTTCGACCGTGTTGGTCGTCGCCAGTCTACCCGTTATAGGGTCGAAGCGGGAATACTCTTCGTCGTGATGATTCACTTTGTCATGCGAAGCGAAACCCTTACCCGCAACGCGGTAGAGCGGAGACTCATCAGTGTTCAGGCGAGCTGTATCAGCTACGTTCTCTTTGAGTAGGCGCGTGATGGCTTTGCCGGTCACCGTATCCACTACACGCGAGCGAACCCGACCACCACGCTCAACAAGCGATACCACTGGGGTCTTGTTCTTCTTGTAAGCGCGTCCCCGGCCCTTAATCCGGCCACCAATGTACGTCTCATCTGCTTCTACCGTGCCGCCGAGTTTGCCAGCGGGAAACAAGTCCATGAGCGCAAACCGTATGCGATGGCAGAGAAACAGCGCCGTATTGTAGGAGCCGATCTCAAGCTGCCTCTGCAACTGGGGCGCCGACACCTGTGTTTTGCTGGCGCACATCATGTAAAACCCAATCAGCCACTTATGCAGGGGAACATGGGAGTCCTCCATAACGGTTCCCACACGCACCGTGAATGTCTCACGGCACTCTGCACACTTGTACAGGCCGAGGCGAATCTTCTTAGCCTTGTTAGCCGACAGGGAGTAAATCCGCTTCTCATCCGCGTTACCACAATGCGGACAGTGGGGGCCATTTGGCCAGCGGATAGCCTCGAAGTACTTAATGGCCGTCTCTTCCGTAGAGAAGCGAGCCGTAACCGATAGCAACGTAAGGTCTTTCCCGGTTTGAACTGTGCTTGCCATACCACTACAATAGAGATTTAAGCTGGTGTTGTCAAGTGCTTAATCGCCAAATAAACACCTCCCGAGACACGCGATCACTGCTGCAACGTCTCGTGATGGAAAAGCGGCAACTGAGGATGATTTACAACCGCAAAGCTTCAGGGAGCGGATTGCGGCTCCGCTCCAATCGCTCTCCATCATGGATGGTGCGCAGCGCTCCGCAATTCTTCCTAACGCTCAACCACATCGGCGAGATTGAGAACATCGAGATTGAGAATGTCGAGCCGCGCTGAAAAACTGAAGGGCCAGAGAATGTCTCCGGCCCTTCACGGTTGTTGACTTCACATCCATCTACTCCGGCGTAATCACCGCTTCTTTCTTCCCGATCTTCGCCAGAAAGTCCTCGCCAACCCGAATGTGTTCATCCACCAGCCGCGCGGGCGTATGCGCCAGCCACTCCGCCAGCGAAATATCTTCGTAGAACGGCGTTGGAAACACCTCGATGAATACCAGGTCTTCATCGCCGGTGTTTTCAATGTAGTGCGGCATCGAGATATCGATGTACCCCACATCCCCTCCCTGGAAGTCCATCGTGCGCGCCAGTCCACCAGCGGCAAACACCGTCATCCGGCCCTTGCCCTTCACGTAGTACTGCCACTCATCCGCATTCGGATGCCAGTGCAGCTCGCGCAGTCCACCTGGCTTCAGCGTCACGATCGCAGCTGCAATATCGGTCGCCGGAAAATTCTTACGGTCGATGATCTTCACCTCACCACCCTTCGACACCTTGGTCGGCTTCATCTCACTCGGCCTGAAGTCGAACGGATGCGGCACCGCGCCCGTCACATCTTCCACCTGTCTCTTCTCCTCAGCCAGAGGGCGCGGCAACTCACGCTGGAAGATGAACAGCTCCTTCGGCGGCACCTTATCGAAGGTCGACTCCGGCACGCCAAAGTTCTTCGCCAACACCTCCTTCGGCGTATGGTGCATCCACTCCGTCAGCAGAAACGTTCCGAACTCATTGAAGTTACCGTCCTTGAACACCAGCAGAAACTTGCATCCATCCGGCCCCAGCCCCTGAATCGAGTGCGGAATCCCCCCCGGAAACAGCCACAGGTCGCCCTCATGCACGTCGTTGACAAAGCCGCGTCCCTGCTGATCGACAGCCGTAATCCGCGCCGAACCGTACAGCATCAGCGCCCACTCCGACGCAACATGCCAGTGCAGCTCACGAATGCCGCCCGAGATCAGCCGCATCTCTACCCCGGCCATCGTCTTCGATAGCGGCAGATCGCGCACCGTCACCTGCCGCGTCCATCCGCCCTCTTCAATCCGCCTGTGCGCCAGCGAAAAAGAGTACTTGAAGGGAGGCTGTCCACCCGCATCCGTCACAGGCGGCCACAACGAGTTTGGATTCTGCTCATCGAGGGCCGTATTTCCCTTTGGCCCGCGATCACTCTCGTTGATTCCCGTATGCGTATCCGTCGGATAGATCTTGCTCTGCTGCTGTCCCTGGGCAACCTGCATACCCGCCGCTGCGACGAAAACCGCGCCTCCGGCTTCAAGAAACTTGCGGCGGCTTACCTTCGATTGATCTTTTTCCTCTGACACGAGACACATCCTCTCTTCTTCTGTGGCCACAACCATCTCTTTGCAACATTGATATATGAAATCTTAACCCAATCCCTCCGGATACGTCGCCCTCTTGATGTTGGGCAAAGGAATCGCAGTCATCAAAACAGGAGCAACCGGCACCGCGAAGCGATCGCAGGATATCCACAGAAATATCTCTAAAAGTTGGCGTGTTTTCAGGCGTCGGAAAACATGCGCCGAACGACCACGTTAAGTCACCCGATCACCACAGATTCACCATACAAACACCAGCAGAAAACATACACTTTTTCCAAAACCACCCTTAAAAAGCCCAGATAAACCACGATTTTCCGAGGTTCACCACCACATAAAATTTTGTAAAGTTAAACCGAGTTCTTCGAGTGGTTTCTCATCCCGAGTACATGGAAGTCCTTCAACCCGGCCTTCAGCACATAGACCAGCCGATTGTTTCCATTCGGATCCGTCGGCCGCAGAAAGAAGCCGCTCTCCAGCACGAAGTCCTTGGCATTGCTGATGATGCCCTCGATCATCTCGCCGTCGTAGAAGTACACCCGGACCCACAATCCCGGCACGGTAGGCGCATGTTCATGAAAGTGAAGAGCCCGATGCTTTAGATCGCCATCAAAGGTCTTGACGAAAAACACCGCCTTGGCGTCCTTCGTCGACACCTCTTCCATCGCGCCTGTTTCCAGAAGCTTCAATCGAATGGAATCCAGCGGATACATCGGGTTGTTGCTCAGCAACTGCTCGATCGAACCCAGTTCACCCGGTTCCACCAGCCCGCGGACAGCGTGGTTCTCGTAACGGATAACGATGCGATAACTTTCCGACTCTTCTTTGTCGTTCTTCTTCGGCACTAGGACGCGTGGTTCCGCGGGGACAGATCGTACTGCTTGATCTTGTACAGGAGCGCCTTGTAGCTTATTTGCAGATCGTTTGCCGCGGCCTTCCTGTTCCATCCAACTCCCTCCAGCACCTGTGCAATCGCCGTAGACTCCGCATCACCCTTGAGGTTGCGCACCATGGCTTTGAGCCCTGAGCCACTCGACACCTCTTGAGGCGTGGCCACCCCGCCCTGGTAGGCTGTCGAAGGAGAAAGCTCTTCAACGATCGATCTCTCATCTCCCAGTACCAGATAACGGTTGACGACGTTCTCCAACTCACGCAGGTTGCCCGGCCACGTGTGCTCGCTCAGCACATTGAGCAGATTCGATGAAAACGGCAGAGGCTCACGGCTGTAGCGCTTGGCACCCTTGCGCATGAAGTACTCCGATAATACCGGAATCTCTTCCTTGCGCTCGCGCAGCGGCGGAATGCTCAGGGTGAATCCGTTCAGACGGTAGTACAGGTCTTCGCGGAAGGTCTTGTTGGCCATCGCCTCTTTCATGTTGATGTTGGTGGCGGCGATTACACGCACGTCGACCCTCATCGGCGCACGGCTACCCAGCCGGGAGAACGTTCCATCCTGCAAGACCTGCAATAGCTTGGCCTGCAGAATGGCCGGCATCTCGCCGATCTCGTCGAGGAAGATGGTTCCTCCACTGCAGACCTCAAATTTTCCGGGCTTGGTCTTCACCGCGCCGGTAAAGGCTCCCTGCTCGTAGCCGAACAGTTCGCTCTCCAGCAGATCGGCAGGTACAGCCGCGCAGTTGACCTTCAGGAAGATGTTCTGGCTGCGGGCCGACATCTTGTGGGTATAGAGGGCAAGAATTTCTTTGCCGGTGCCGCTCTCTCCCAGGATCAGCAATGGAATATCGGCGCGCGCCACCAGGGCTGCCTGAGCCTCCAGGTCACGCATTCGCTTGCTCGAACGGACAAAGGAGTGGGTCTCGTTGAGCGGTATTTCTCTCAGAGCGTCGGCAGCAGGCACGTTCTTCTCAGCTGAGGACAGGTGCTCTTCAATCGCCTGCTCCACATCGCTTCCGATAAACGGCTTCATCACGATGCCGCGAACTCCGAGCCGGATCACCATCTCAAGATCGCGCAACTCTGCCGAACACGAGAGGACGATGACAGGAAGATTGGGCTTGGTGCATCGGATATGAGTGAGGAGCGGCAGCGGATCCCGGCTGGTATGCAGCGCGAGCAGCAGCAGGTCGGGTTGCTCGGACTTTTCCAGCCGGTCCAGCAAAGCCTGCTCCTCGGAGAACAAGGTGAGGGCGTACTGAGACCCAAGGGTCAACCGGAGATAGTCGAGTACGGCCAGATCCGGCTCCAGGATAAGAACTCTGGCTCGCGACCTGGCAATAGACTTCAAGGCAGAAACTGGATACGACAGCGCAGCTGACATACGGATACCCCTAATTCGCCGACCCAGGTCAGATGCCCAAATCTGGCGATGATTCTTAAATCAGGCTCGTTCTTACTAACCCAAAGAGTTCATCTGGTACAAAGCTTGAAAAAAGTTGCAGAGTGGGGAGTCTTTGCAACGTCTTCTCTAGCAAATTCTAGATGGTTCAACGTCAATTTGCATCAAAATGTTAAGAACTTTGCCGACAAAAGAGATAAAGGTTTACCACTCCTGATCTCAGGTAGGCCTAGCTTACATGGTTGCAGGCACCCTGGAACGAGAAAATTGGCGATTTTTTTGACAGGTTACTTTGGTTGCAAGAATGCATATGACTTCTACTAATTGACCCAAAATTGCTACTTCCTGACCGCCAAAAGGTATCAGATAAGGTACATCTCCTCTGAAAACTTAGGTTGTCCAATGGTTTTTTCCTTCCAACTGTATTGAATGGCAATATACGTGCTGATGTGAAACGTATTGCAAGCTTTGCAGTTCTGCCGAACGCCGATAGGAAAAAATGACCTTGGTTCACCATGCTGAATCCGTCGCTGCTCTCAATCTGCCGCCACTCGACATTGTCTTCGGCAAGACTGCTGCAATGCAGGCTGTCCGAAACAAGCTCGAGAGGGTAGCGGAGACCGATGTCCCCGTCCTTATTCAGGGCGAGAGCGGCACGGGTAAAGAGATCTGCGTGCGTCTGCTGCACGCCTTTTCGATGCGCGCCCGCGGCTCCCTGGTAAAGGTGAGCTGCCCTGCTATTCCTCATTCCCTGCTGGAAACCGAACTTTTCGGCTACGAAAAAGGTGCCTTTACCGGTGCCATGACGACCAAACTTGGTCGCGTGGAACAGTCGCACAACGGCACGCTCTTTCTGGATGAGGTCGGAAGCCTCGATCTGGCGGTTCAATCCAAACTTCTCCAGGTTTTGCAGGATGGCACCTTCGTCCGGGTTGGCGGCCATGAACCTCGCTCGATCGCAACCCGGCTGGTCTCTGCCTCCAACAGCGATCTTCGCAGTCAGGTGGAGGATGGAACCTTCCGGTTGGACTTCCTCTTCCGCATCAATGCGGTGACGATCAATCTGCCGCCTTTGCGCCAGCGGATCGCCGATCTGCCGATCCTGATCGATTATTTCATCGACTACTATGCAAAAGTTTTCCATAACACGCCGGAATTGCTCTCGCGGAGTGCGGTTCGACTGATGCAGAACTACCACTGGCCGGGGAACATCCGCCAGTTGGAGAACCTCATCCGCAGCTATGTGCTGATCGGCAGCGAAGAGGCGTTGGTTGCAGAGTTGATGCCTGAGACGCCCCGCGGCATCGTCACTGAGATCGATCTCAGCGAACCTGTCTCGCTCAAGAACATCACCAAGAAGGCGACCCAGGACCTCGAGCGTCAGATCATTCTAAAGGTGCTCCAGGAAAACAGTTGGAACCGGCAAAAGACTGCAAAGTGGCTCCAGATCAGCTATCGGTCGCTGCTGTATAAGCTGAGCGAGGTTGGGATGCCGGAGGTTCCGCCACGGCCCATCCGCATACCTCATCTGGTGAAGAAAGAGGAGCGGACGCTGAAGCCGGCTCTCTCTTCGCGAACCCGCATCTACTAACCTCTAACAATGCGTATGCCAGTTGACGGTCTCTAACGAGACCGTCTCTGTTTTTGAAGTAGTCAGCCTCGCGCAAGGAAATTCGAGGCCCAGGTGGGGAACTGCTTTATTGCGCGCCCTGGCGTCGAATGATCGTCTTCACCGTCTCGAACATGATCAGCAGATCGAGTCCCAACGTCATGTGCTTGATGTAGTAGAGATCGAACTCAAGCTTTTCGCGAGCCTCGGCCAGCGTGGAGCCATATCCATAACGCACCTGCGCCCATCCCGTCAGTCCCGGGCGAATCATATGGCGAAGATTGAAGTAGGGGATCTGCTCCGAGAGCCAGGGCACAAACTCCGGCCGTTCCGGACGCGGTCCGACAAAGCCCATGTCGCCGCGCAGCACATTCCATAGCTGCGGTACCTCATCCAGCCGAGTCTTACGCATCAACATGCCAATGCGGGTTACGCGCGGATCGTTCTTCGTCGCCCACTTGGCTCCGGCTGCTTCAGCGTCGGTTCGCATCGTACGAAACTTGTAAACACTGAAGTTTTTTCCGCCGAGACCAACACGCGTCTGCCGGAAGAAGATCGGCCCTGGAGAAGAGAGACGGACCAACAGTACTACAAAAGGGAAAAACGGGAGGAAGAGAAGAAGCCCGGTTGCGGCCGTCAGCGTCGATACGATGCGTCGCGCGATCTGCTGCGATGGCTTCACCCGAAATCCTTCGCTATAGATGAAGCTGCTTGGGTGCAGCCCATCGAGATGCAGCTTGCCGGTCAGCCGCTCCAGCAGGCTGCCCGCCTCTTCAATGACGACTCCGTTGAATCTCAGCTTGAGCAGTTCATTGACTGGAAATTCGCCGCGACGGTCTTCAAGCGCAACGATGACACGGTCGACCCGTGGCTTCGTCCCGGAAAAACTTTCCAGTGCGGCATTGAACGCCTCTTTGCGCTCGTTCTTGTCGGCCACCACCCCGCCCCAGCCGACCACATGCATGCCTGCATCCTTGCGCATTTTGAGCAACTCGACGACCGACTGAGCTCGGCCTCCCGCGCCCAGAACATACACCCGCTCTCGAAAGATCTCCCTCCCGATGATCCATTCGTATGCACTGCGCCACACTACCAGCGCAGCGGTAAGGAAGAGAAGCCCCAGCAGTAGAACATAGTGCGCGATATCCGCATCGGGAAACAGATAGATGATGGCTGAGAGTAAGAACGAGAGAAACCCAAGCACGAGTAACAGACGAAAGTAGATCTCCCAGCGTGCGGAGATGCGCTGAGGCTCGTAGAGATCGAAGTAGTAGGAACAAAGTAACGTCAGGACTGTCAGGCCGAGTATCTTCAGGCCGCCATACTCGTAGTTCAGAACGAGGTACGTGTCCGGCCCCAGACGCAATACCGCCGCCAGAAGGAAGCAGCCACTGACAATCAGCGCTTCGCACAGCAGCAGAACGATGGTACGGGTGGGGTAGTACACATTGAACAGCCGGATCATCGGTTCGATTGCTCCCTCTTACAGCTTGTTGGCGTCATAACCGTAATAGCCGCCGACCTCTGGGGTATCCTGCACGGCATTGAGCACAAAGCCCAGAATGTTCGACGCCTTCAACTCGCTTTGCGCACGCTGAGCGACTGGAAACTTCGTCACTCCTCCACGCGCAACCAGCAGGACGCCATCGCAGGACCGGGCAAGGTTGACCGCATCGGAGACGGGGAGTACAGGGGAAGAATCCACGACGATCCAATCGAAGTATGGCGCCGCCTGCCGAATCAGTTCTCCGAAGCGCGGACTGCCTGAGAGATCGGCAGCTTTGTCTCCGCCGTTGCCGCCCGCGATAAAGGTCAGGTTGGGCAACACCTGGGCGACTCCTTTGATTGCCGTTTGCGGCATCTCCGGACGTTGCATCACCTCAAGCAGAGTCGCCTTGCCCGCAAGATAGTCCGCCAGCCCCGGATGCGCTTCGCACCCCAGAATCTGATGCAGCGTGTATCTCCGCATATCGCCGTCGATCAAGAGGACCTTGCTGTTCTTATGGCGCGCCAGGCTCAGCGCCAGGTTGGTCGAAACGAAGCTCTTGCCCTCCTGCGGCAAACCGCTGCTAATCAGAATTGTCTTCAGCGGACTGATGTCGCGAAGCTCGAAGATCCGCGAACGCAGGCTGCGAAACTGTTCTACAGCGGGGCCGCGCTCAAGCAGCGAAGGCAGTTGCTCCATGGAAGGCATCCAGGGTCGCGTTGGAATCTTGCTCAGATCCAGCGACTCTCCGCCGGAACGATGTGCAGAGGGCTCCGCATATGGTTCAGTGTGGATCTGCGGGCCGCCAAAGGGTTGCGCTTCGTAGATCGGCTCGTGCGGTTCAGCCACCGCGGTCGCAGCGCTTATTCCTACACCGGACGGCTGCTCCTCCGGTACCCGCGTCTCTGGATCACGCTGCTCCAGCTTCCGCTCGGACTCGGCCTTTTGAAGTGCTTCGTAGATTCGGCTCATCGATCTTGCCTTCCCGGGATCTCTCTGTTAAAACCCGCCATAAAATTGTCTTCCGTTGTGGGCCGCGACGACGATCTTGCATTGCCCAGCGCAGCTGAAGAGAGCATGAATGGCTGCGTCTCCAACTCCAGCTCCGCGGCTACGCTCTCAACCATTGCCGCCGTTACCTGCTGCACCTGCTCCACGTAGGCCAGGATCAAACCGTGTTCGCACAGCAGGTTGATGATGCGCGGAATGCCACGGCTGTAGCGATGTATCAGGTCCAGCGCCTCCTGAGAAAACAGCGGCCAGCTCGCTCCGGCAATTCGCAGCCGCTCGGCGACATAGGAGTGAGTCTGACTCTCCGTCAAGGCCTGTGTCCTGCACCAGAGCGAGACCCGCTGACGCAGTTGCCGCACGCTCGGGTGGCGCAGCTTCTCATCAAGCTCAGGCTGCCCGGATAGAACAATCTGCAACAACTTTTCCGACGAAGTCTCAAGGTTGGTGAGCAGGCGAATCTCTTCTAACAGCTCCCACGAGAGGTTCTGCGCCTCATCGACTACCACCACGCAGGTCTCTTCCATGCGGAACCGCTCGATCAGCCAGCGGTTCAACTGCAGCAACATCCCCGATTTAGTCCGTGTCTGCGGCACAAGTCCGAAGTCAGTCAACACGAACTCCAGAAAGTCCAGCACATCCAGGCGCGGATTGAAGACGAACGCAGTCGATACTCGGCGATTGCTGAATGAGCTTAACGCCCGGCGCAGCAGCGTTGTCTTGCCCGTGCCCACCTCACCGGTCAATACCGTGAAGCCCTTTCGCGCCGAGATCCCGTACTCCAGGCACGCGAGCGCCTCACGCGTGTGCGGCATCATGTAGAGGAACCGCGGATCGGGACTGGTTCCAAACGGACTGCTCTGCAGTTTAAAGAAACTGTTATACATGCTTAGCCACCCGCATTCATCAGCGGCTTAGTGCCCGCGGTTAGATCTGGACTCCGGCGTCCGAACAATCCTCGTTTCGGAGCCGCCTCCGGTTCGCCGTTGAAGCCGATAACGCCCAGCGTAGGCAGCTTGGTAAACGCCCAGATGTCGCGTTCGCTGCGTACCGCCGTATCCATGTACTCCAACAAGGCAACGATGAACAGGCCCAGGAAGAGACCGAAGCCCAGGCCTCCGGCGGCAAAGACTGACCGCTTGGGAAACGTTGGCTCTTCAGGAAGGTTCGGCTCATCCATCACCTTGAACGTTTCGCCCTGCTGGCGTTTTTCAAGATCGGTGGCCATCTTGGACGAGTTCAGCTTGTTAAGGAGGTCGTCATAGAACGCCTGTGCAGTCTGATTGTCTCGCGTGATGCTCTTGTACTCTTCTTCAACCGCGGGACTGGCCGCGACACGTCCCTGATAGATCCGCAATTGCTCCTGGATAGAGGCCTGGTCGCGTTTCTTCTGCGTAATGCCAGTGTCCATCGAGTGAATCTGAGCGCGAAGCTGCTGGACGCCAGGAGAATCGGTAGGTTTGGGAGCTGTAGGCAACACAACCGCCGGCGCAGCAGCGGAAGCGGCAATCTTCTGTCGCAACTCCTTGATCTTTCTCCGGACGGTGACGACATCCGGATAATCGTCGGTGTAACGCGCCGTCAGATCGGCTTCCTGCGAGAGTAGCTGTTGCAGCTCCAACTGTTGGGCTTGCGGTGCTATGCCGTTATGTTCAGGGGCTGTTGATGCCTGATTTTGAATCTGCGCCGCAAGGATGGATTCCGCGTAGGTCCTGTCCTGCTCCATGCGCGTCAGGGCCTGCGTCGCCGCATCCAACTGCGTATTGAGAGTTGTCAGCATGTTGACGTTGGTTGCTTCCGCACCGGGCAGCTTGCCCATGTAGGTCTGCTGAAATTTTGCGAGCCTTGCGTCCTGTTCATCCAGTTTCGCCTTGGCGTCGGCCAACTGTCCCTGTAAGAAGTCAGTCGTTCCCTGCGCGGACTGTGCCCGGTCGCTGATATTTTCATTCACGAAGAGCGACTGGATCTCGCCGCATACCAACTGCGCCGTGCGCGCATCGTTCGCCTTGAAGGAGATAAAGAACCCCGGTAATCCGTTGGTTCGGGCAATCTCACTCTGGATCGGCGTAATCAGGATATTCTTTCGCGTCAGGTCGATGCGCTCGTCCATCGTCAGCTTCCCACCCGCAAACAGATTGAAGCGCTCGATGATGGGTTGCAGCCGCGACCGGCTCGTAATCTGCTCCTTCATAGAGGCAAGCCGCCCGCTCAGATCTTCGGTCACAACGGGTTTCACATAAGACTCAGGAACCTTCGGCTGCTCTACCAGGACAAGCGTCTGCGAAATATACTGCGGCTGCACCAGGAAGGTGATGCCGTAGCCGACGATAGGAAAGATGATTGCCGGAATCGCGATAATCCACCATCTACGCTTCAAGATGGTCTTATAGTCCTGTACCGTCAATGCACGATGACCAAGCATGATAACTCCTTAAAATTGCCCCAGACGCGTAAGACGGGGAGTGAACGTGATCCCAACTCCAAAGGTCTGGGAGTTTCCGTTCAATGCGTTCTGCCCTGCAAAGGGGATACTGCCTGATTGGTTCTGAGCCGAATAGCTGACATAACCGGAGAAGTGATTGCCGAACCTCCGCCGAAGCTGCACACCACCAAAGACGCTGTCGTAGACCTCATTGGTTGGAGTAGCAATCCCCGTGACGATCACTTGCGTCAGACCCGACGAGTGTGAGTATCCGGCATTTAAGGACGCAATCCAGTTGCGGCCATAGTTATGCCCCGCAGATGCATAGATATTGTCGGATACGGCGCCGATCAGCACGCCGGAACCAGCGTTCACTCCATGCGAGTAGGCCAGCGATGCAAATGTAAATCCACGCAAGTAGGACAGGGCCGCCGTGGCAGCCACATTTAGACTCGATGGAATCAAGGTGCTATTCGAACTGGAGATCCACTGCGGACCGACAGAAAAGTTTGCGCTGAGGGTTCGGCTCAGAAGGCGCTGATAGCCCACATTGAGTCCCCGGGATTCGATATCCGGCGCGTTTACTCCGGCATTGAGGCCGCTGTAACTGAACGTCGAATAGACGGCGGCAACGCTCGCCGAGCTGCGTGCATCGAGCCGTTGATTGAGCGCAACCGTTCCCGAAATCTGCTCACTGTCCAGCCCGCCATTCACATTGCTGTTATCGAGAAAGTGAAGTATGGACCAGGCACCTGTACCGCTGAGTGAAGTATCGCGGCTGATCTGCCGTTCCACACTGCCAATCAATGTGTTGGCGACACGGTTGCCGGCATTCGAGAAGATCCCGCCGGCTGGTCCCTGCACTGGTCCTTGCACCGGAAGCGCTCCCAGATCGCCGGCGCCGGGGATACCCGATAAACCTACGGTCGGAGACTGAGGCAGAAAGCTGGGCGAATCGGAGATATTGAAAGCCCACCGTCGTGTAACCAATCCCTGCGAAATCGTCCCGCTGACGTAACCGGAGTTTCCTTGCACCTGCTGATTGGCAAGGATCGCACCACCGGCAAATACGAGGTTGAAAGGCATTACTTCACTCTTCCCCGTGTAAGCCGCATCTGCGGAAAGAATCGTCGAATGGGTCACCTCTCCGGGGCCATAATACCCATACTGGATGGCCTCCGAGGCGCTCAGAGCATAATGGAAGATTCCATCGAGAGTCGGCAGGTTAGGGCCCGACCCAATGGAACTGATAGGCGTACTGGCGCCTGATGGAACAGCTTGACTATAGGCGATCGAAGCCATCGTCGAGAGCAGCACAGGCACCACAATTCTCATTTTCATAACGTCCTTCATGGAACGACGATCGTGTCCCCGGGAATCAGCGAAACCCCCTGGTTGTCGCCTTTCAGCGCCTTCTTATAGTTGAACGGGATCTTCTCCTGCTTGCCGCCCACGGTACGCAGAATGTAGATGTGCTTCGAATTGGCAAACTGCGTTAGGCCGCCCGCGCTGACGATGGCCTGCAATGGGGTCATGCCGGGGGTCAACATGATTGGCCCAACCTTGGTCACTTCGCCCACCGTAAAGATCCTCTGGCTGTTCACGCCAAGGACAATGACGGTTACAACCGGGTCCTGAATATATTTTTTGAGCCGCTGGCCGATGTCCGCACCAAGAGCCATAGGCGTCAACCCTGCCGCTCGCAGATCCCCAACCAGAACCATGGAGATCATGCCGTCTGGCCGGACGGGAACTATGCCCGAAAGTGTAGGCTCCTTCCACACCGTAATCTGCAGCGAATCCTGAGCTCCGATCACGTACTGCTGCGAATCGATCGGCCCTCCTGTATTCATTCCTGCAACTGGAGCTGGTGCCGTTTGCGTCTCAGCCCCGCTTCCGGCCGAGGTGGTCGCGGGCGGAGTGGGTGGCGGTACATCCGCCGGTTTAGGTGTCTGTGCAAAAACTCCGACAGAAGTCGCAATCAGCATCACAGTCAACTTGGAACAAAACTGCCTCATGTGGTAACTCCCTACCATCTTCGCTTCACTGGGTTAATCCATTCAAACCAACGATTCTTCACTCTTTGGGTCTCTTCAGCCTGAGATGCCTGGAAGTGCGTCAGGAAAGAACAATTCCCTTTCTGGCTGGCGTTCTTCTGCCAACACTAGTCTACCGATAAGATTTTCATCGACCGTAAACCCACGATCTTCGATGGATACGGCTCATCTTCGTGCAATCCTGCGCGACTTGCAAGCCACTCGCCACGATAATTATGAGCACTTTTCGTGCCAAAACTCCGCTCAGAGAAATAATTTGTGCATTCCGCTTCGATTGGACTCGATCCTCGGCCCTGTAGTCACGAAAATGTTCTTTCCGAAGCGGAAAATAACACATCTCGTATGCAGATTAGCAGCCCAAGTGCCAAAAGCTTTTCCCTGGTGGGGGTATGTTGTCTACCACTTTAGTTTAATGCGGATAGATCACAAATTAGGAGAAAAACTACCCGCCAAGGGGGTACGCTAATTGCTTAGTGGTTTCGATGTGAAGTATAACGTCATATCGAGCCACTCCAGGGACCCGCCACGTTATGCCCCATACTTCGGACCTCGCTGTCAGGGAAGCAGACCTTATGCTCCCTCATGCCGTCCAGTCGAATGCGCGTCGGCTCAATTGGCTTCCTTATTCCGTCATTGCCATCCTGCTCGGCGTCCTCTATTACCGGGTCATCCTCAAGCTGGTTCACGACTGGTACACCCTCCCCGATTACTCCCACGGCTTCCTTGTGCCCCTCTTCGCTGCCTTCCTCGTATGGGACAAGCGGAAGGTGCTCAGTACCATCCCCGTCAAGCAAACCTGGACCGGGCTCATCCTGGTCGTATTTTCCATTGCCGTCCTGATCCTCGGCGTCTACGGCGTAGAGCTGTTCACCGCCCGCATGTCATTTATTTTGTTACTGATCGGACTCATCTGGACGTTTGCCGGCCGGGCCATGGTGCATGCTCTTCGGTTCCCCCTGCTCGTTCTCATCCTGGCCATTCCCTTTCCGGCGATCGTCTTCAACCAGATCACCTTCCCGCTGCAATTGCTGGCTTCAAGAATCGCCAGCGATATCCTTCCTATGCTGGGTGTCCCCACGCTCCACGAAGGCAACATCATTAAACTGCCCATCATGGACCTGGAGGTCGCGGAAGCCTGCAGCGGCATTCGCTCTCTGATGAGTCTTTTCACCCTCGCCATCTTCTACGGTTACTTCCTGGAGCGCAGCACCTCGCGCCGCGTCATTCTGGCTCTGGCCAGTATCCCGATCGCCGTTGCGGCCAACGTCGTCCGCATCGTTGGGACCGGTCTTTGCGTCCAGTATTGGGACCCGGATAAAGCTCTGGGCTTCTTCCACGAGTTCTCAGGCTGGGTTATGTTCGTTATCTCCCTCGCCTGCCTCTATCTGGTCCACCGCATCATGCTGCTCATCTCCCCCCTCAAGGCGAAAACAACATGAAATCGCCACGATTCTGGGTCGTTACTCTACTGCTCCTCTCTACCATCTTCGTGCTCCAGAGCCGGGGAGATGTGGACAGGGTTCCAGCCAGCGAGCCCCTCAGCCGGATGCCGGTTAACTATGGGTCGTGGACCTCGCAGGATGTTCCCCTTACCGATGACACCCTGGAGGTTCTCGGCAAGGGAGACTTTCTCAATCGCGTCTATGCCTTCCAACCACGAGCCGGACAGTCTGCACTCCCCCCCATCAGTCTTTTTATCGGCTACTTCGCCAGTCAAAGGACCGGACAGACCATGCATTCGCCGCAGAACTGTCTGCCAGGCGCAGGCTGGACCTTCGACTCCAAAGAATACACAAACATTCAGGATATTCACGGCAAGAACTATCACGTCGGCGAGTACATCATCAGCAATGGCGACATCAAGGAGTTTGTCATCTACTGGTATCAGGCCCACGGCCGCAGCATTCCCAACGAATATGTCGCCAAGGGATATCTGGTTGCCGATGCAATCCGCATGAACCGGACGGATGGCGCTCTGGTTCGCGTCATCACTCAGATCATGCCATCGGAATCATTGGACAGCGCCAGGGCCCGTGCCGTTAGCTTTACGCAACAGATGGCTCCCGATCTGCCGCGGTTCATTCCGAACTAAAGGTAGATTGCCGCTCGCCGATCTACATAAGTTGTGTCAGTGCTGCGACAGGCAAAAGACAATAACATTACAGTACGGAAATCCCAGGCTCAGCTCCAACCGCAATTGAGGGAATCGGCAATGAAAATTTCACTAGCTCCGGCATCACTTCGAGTCTCGGCAATCCTTGCCGTGTCGCTCATGCTTGGCTTCACGGCAGGTTGCCATCACGACCCCAACAAGCAGAAACAGCAATATCTCGAAAGTGGAAAACGCTATGCAGGCCAGGGCAAACTGAAGGAAGCGACCATCCAGTTTGAAAACTCCCTCAAAGTCGATCGCAACTTCGCAGAGGCTCACTACGAGCTCTCCAAGGTGTTTTCAAAAGAAGGAATGGTAGTGCCGGCCTACGGAGAGCTGATGCGTACGGTCGATCTTCAGCCGAACAACATTCCAGCGCGTATTGATCTCGGCAATATGCTGGTTGCAGGTAAACAGACGGCCCGCGCCGCCGAACAGGCCAACGCCGTTCTGGTGATCGATCCCAACAATGCCGATGCCTATGCGCTACTCTCCGGTGTTGCCATCGCGAGTGGAAATCGCGCCGACGCTCTCGTCAAGATCCAGAAAGCTCTTTCCATCGATCCGGACCGTGCCAGCTTCCACGCCTCGCTCGGCTTCCTCCAGAGTGGCGACCCTGCCACCGCGACAGCCGGAGAAGACCAGCTCCGCAAGGCGGTATCGCTCGATAACAAAAACACCGCAGCGCATCTCTTTCTAGCCGCGATTCTACAGAAAAAGAATGACGTTCAGGGTGCTGAGGATCAGATAAAGGCCGCCATCGCAGCCGACCCCAAAAATGTAATGGCACGCGCCAGCCTGGCCGAACTCTACATGCAGCAGAAGGATAATGCGAAGGCGGAAGCGACCCTCCACCAGGCAGCAGAAGATCTCTGGGATTCAGAGAGCGGTGCCAGCCTGCTCGCCACCTACTACATTCGCACCAATCAGATTGCTCCCGGAGCGGCTGCCTACGCCGACCTCGTCGCCAAACATCCCAAGAGCACTCCGCTCAAGATCTCCTATCTGCGTCTTTTGATTTTGAACAAGGAACTTCCAAAGGCCAAAACCATCGGCACCGAGCTCGCCAAGAACGACAGCACCGTCCCTCAGGTTGCAATGCTCAACGGCATGCTTCTGCTCAACGAAGGCAAGACCGACGAGGCATTCACGACCATCGACAAGGCAGCCAGGGCCAATCCCGAGAACCTCGAGCTCAAGGTATGGCTCGGCCGGGCTGCACGCGCCAAAGGCGACACCACGGTTGCCCAGCAGAGCTTCCGCGATGCGGTAAAACTCAATCCGAGGAGCATCGAGGCGCAGTCTGGCCTTGCCCAGATCTCCATCGACGCGCACGACTTCTCCGGGCTGGAACAGGTGGCTAACTCCGTCATCGCAATGGATTCGAAGTTTGCGCCTGCTTACCTCTGGCGCGGCATGGCAGAGGCCAACCAGAAAGCTCCGGATAAAGCCGATGCGGACTTCCGCCAGGCCATCACTCTCGATCCGAAAAACTCCAACGGCTATCTTGAACTTGGACAGTTGCGCCTGCTGCAACAAAAGGTGCCCGAGGGCAAGACTCTTCTCGAACAGGCACTCACTCTCGACCCCAACTCCGCACGGGCTTTGCGCTTCCTGGCCACCGCGCTTGTCTCTGAGAAGCAGTCCGATCAAGCCGTCACCCGCGTGCAGGCACAGATCACGAAATCGCCACAGAACGCAGACATGTACAGCCTGCTGGCCGATCTCCAGATGTCCACTGGCGACTCCAAAGACGCGCTTGCCTCGGCAGAAAAAGCGATCCAGCTCAATCCAGCCGACAGCGCTGCCGTCGTCACCTACAGTCGAGCGGAGATCGCTGCGGGCGACCCCGCCAAAGCCGTGGCCAAGTGGCAGCAGTGGACAAAAGACCATCCCAATGATGTGCGCGGCTTCACGCTGCTGGGCTCCTTGCAGGAGTCGCAGGGGGACAAGGCCGGCGCTATGGACAGCTACAAAAAGGCTCTCTCCATCCAGCCGGACCAACCCGTTGCAGCTAATAACCTCGCAGTTCTGATGACGAATTCCGGCCAGAATCTCGACGTCGCGCTCTCTCTCGCTCAGATCGCCCGTCGCGGCATGCCCACATCCCCCAACAGCGCGGACACCCTGGCCTGGATTTACTACCAGAAGGGAAGTTACAGCTCTGCCCGCGACCTGCTTGAGGACGCTATCAAGCAGGCACCGAACAGCGCTGTCATCCACTATCACCTGGGAATGACGTACGCGAAGTTATCCAATAGCGCCGATGCGAAGGACCATCTAAAGAAGGCTGCAGCTCTGGCGCCTAACAGCCCAACCGCAACAGATGCCAACAAAGAGCTCTCGCTCCTGGGCTAGATAACGTTTCGTTCAGGGCAGCATCGATACGAAGCTTCAACCCCGTTCCGTGCGGTTCCAACGCGCATGGCGCAGGTTCAGCAATGCGCTGAGGTGCTGGAACGATATCCAGAACACATAGATGAAGAGCCCGGCAATCATTCTGCCAAGACTGCTCTCTTTTCTGTTAGTGGACAGGATGGCAAGAACATAGATGCCCTGGAGCAGAACCGCAGCGCCAAGTAGAATCCACCAGATGAGATGTACGCTGTGGCGTTCAATCAGCAGCACCAACCCGGAAAAAATAGTCAATAGAAATAGGGGAATTCGACTGAGCGTAATCAAATAAACGCAGAGCTCAAGACTCCGCCAGTCGAGTCTTCGAAAGGATCGCACAAAAAAATCGGGGAGGCTCTTGGCGATCAAAGCATACGTCCCGCCTGCCCATCGCTGCCTCTGTCCGCTGGCATGTTTCACCTGACCCGTCATGACAGCAGCGACACTGGCATCTTCGACAAAATAGACGGAAATACCTTGCTGCGCCAATTCAAGGCCATACTCCAGGTCTTCACAGATCGAGTTCGCTCTCCAGGGAACCTCCATCAACGTTTGCGCACTCAAACAGAAACCAGTTCCCTGCAACCCCTGGTATAGGCGAAGCCTTGAACGAGGGCTCGTGACATAGAGATCTTCCGCATTCTTCGTGGCGCGACTGATGAGCCGGAGCCACGGCGGCGTGTCCATCGGAAACTCAAGGTTGTCTTGTGCCTGCATGGCCACGTAGCCGCGGCGGATCTCGCGATCGAACGCTCGTAACAGGTTCACGCTCGCCAGCGTATCCGCATCCACCACCACGACCGCATCGTATGGAAGGGCTGCGACCTGCTCAAAGGCCCAGGTCAACGCGTGCCCTTTGCCATGCAGAACGGCATCGGTTCGAACCCACGCCTCGCATCCTTCCTGTGCCGCAACGTCTGCCGTACTGTCCGTGCAGTTATCTGCGATGACGACGATGTGGAATCGATCGCGCGGGTAGTCCAGCGCATGGAGACTTCGCAGAGTCGGTCGCAGATATTCGCCTTCGTCATGCGCCGGAACAAATACCAGGAACCGCGTCTGCCCCGCGTTTCGGCGTTCGGCCTCGCTCTCCTCTGTGGACGCAGAGGTGACCAGACCCGCAATCGCAAAAAACAAAATGTACGCCGAAAGAAACAGAACAATAGAGATAAGCAACGCAGCCATAATTACCTGAACTATACATGCGCTTTCAAATTGGCCGAATAGAAATCCGGGTGAAATAACATTTGGAGTCTGCCCACTGAAATTACGCTCCGGTGACGGACTGTCATCTCAATCGAGGCAACGCTCCTCCATCGAGCAGACTCGCATAAGCGCCAGTGATCCGGCACATCATGGCGTCGATTGTGAATCTTTCAAACGCCGCCTCTCTTCCCATCGCTCCCATCTCCTTCGCCTTCGCCGGGGCGAACAGCAGCCGAAGAATGGCATCGGCCAGAGCTGCACTATCTTCCGGCGGAACAATGAAGCCACTGACCCCTTCCTCTACAGCCTCAGCATTTCCGCCGACATCGGTTGCCACAACAGGAAGAGAAGCCGCCATCGCTTCGATAATGGCGTTCGAGAAGCCTTCGCTGCGTGAGGGAAGGACGAAGATATCTGCAGCCGAAAGATATTCTCGAAGATGAGTGACGCCTCCATCAAAGTGAACGTGATCGGCAAGGTTCAGGTCGCAGACCAGAGTTTGCAGCTCATGAAAATAAGAGGGCTCCAGCACCTCACCGGCAATGCGAAATGAAACGTCGGGAAAGCGCTGCACAATGCTGGCAGCCGCATGGATCAAAACGTCATGTCCTTTGACCCGGCGAATATTGCCCACGGTCACAACCACAGATTGCCCTGGAGGCTTCGTAGCGCGGGAAGCTGTACTCCAATCGGCAAGGTCCAGTCCGTTATAAATCGTCTGTACACGTGAAGCGTCGATTCGATCTACAGAGATGCAGTGTTGCCGCACCTGCTCCGAGACCGCAAAGACTCCATCCGGCATGCCCGACATCACCTTGTAGGCAATATCATGCTTGCGCGCCCTGAGGATCCCCATGTCCCTGCGACTCCAGATCACCTTCGCCCTGGACATCGTCTTTGCTACAAATCCTGCCCAGAGATCGGAACTCTCAAAAAACGTTTGAACAATCTGAATCCGTTGCTCTTTGAGAAACCGCCTCAACTCCAAAGCAGCTCGCAACGCCGAAAGATCATAGACCCTCTGCAGAGGAAGCAGATAGACAGGGCACGGCGGCGAGTGAAGGCCCGCGCTTTCGGGATGCGCGGAAAAGGTCAAGATCGAAGCGCGGTATCCATACTGAGGCAAAAGTGCCGCAAGCTTCAGAGCGATGCGTTCGCCGCCGCCCAGCGTCTTCGGAAACTGATCGAGCACGAGCAGCACGCGAGGCAATGCATCCCCATGTGCCCACTCAGGACCCGATTCCTTCGGCGATAAAACCTGGATCATACTCATGAAGATTCTTTCAAGCCGACATGTGCAAACCTGTGCCGCGTGTGCAGCGAATGCAGATGCTGTTTACCGGTAAACCAGATAGGGGTTTGCGGCAATGGTTGGATCAATCGCCGCAATTGGTTCAGCTGTGGGCCCGGGCTCAACAAAATGGCTCGCCCGAACCGCAGCTCCTATCAGCACCCAGAGCTGTCCCGTAATCTCAAGATAGGTCCATCGATCGCCGAAGAAGTTCGCCACAATACTGGCGGTGATTGCGAGTACAAGCCCAAGGCCCAGGCCTCGATAGAGCGGATCGGTCGTTTTTTTGTAGAGACGGTACGCTGCCGCAACCATCTGTTGAAGCATAAAAGCAATAAGGATGATTCCGACGATGCCGGTTTCCACCATCACCTTGACATACCAGTTGTGCGTGTCTCGGAGATTGTCGACGTGATGAGAAAACTGATAGGTGGAGAAGCCGGTGCCGAGGATTGGATTGCTGAGCATCGATGCCTCCGCTGCCGTCCATAACTCGACACGTTCATCCGCAGAAGCTTCGAGCTGTCCATTGGCAGTTTTGGTCATATCAACCCGCTCACGGACGGCCGTAGGCACTACAACCTGCCACGTCAAAAGGAAGACCGTACCAAGGATCAGAAGTTTTCGATCCTTCAACGCACCTAGAACGAAGACGGCAGCGATGATGGCAAGATACGACGCTCGCGAGAACGTGTACATGTCCGCAAACACGGTGATGGCAACCAGTCCATAACACAGAAGCTTCAGCTTCCTTCGTTTAAGGAACTGGGCTACGCCCCAGAAGAACATGGCAAACTGGGCAAGGAATGCAGCCGTCTGGTTCGAACCAAAGGCCAATGGGCCGTCGCTGCGTTTGTTCTCATCAAAGCTGCCCCACGTTCTCGACATGCTCTCCATCAAACAGCTTCTATCGATAAACAGAAGTGCGAGCGCCGTGATGAGAATCACCATCCTCACCGCTTTTCGATCTTCAATCACCAGGCCCGCTGCGACAAACAGCAACGGGATCAACATGTAGTCCTTCCATTGAGCGAAATTGACACTCCCCAGCCACAGCGGAGCCGGCCCATTTCCCAGCAGAGTTCCCCACCACATCGATACGTACAGGTAGACCCCGAAGACCAGCCATATGCCATAAAGCTTCGATTTTGGCAGGCGCTTGCCGTGCAACAGGGCACCGATGATGACCGCAAAGACCAGGATCGTCAGCGCATTGCCGCCGAGCGGGTAGTTGATAAAGTGGTCCCGCATCGTGCGGTACGGGATAAAGGGGATCAAATAGTAGAGACCGAGAAGAGGCCGCCCCGTCAACGAGAGGAGGCACATGACCCAGAAGCCGAGATAGGCAACCAGTGGAATGTAATGTGTCAGCCCTAGTCCCAAAATGCACTCTCCATGACGCCGGCCCACTCACGTCGACCCGATGCAGCCGGCACTCTTAGCTTACTAGAGCCACACCTTTTTTCGTCCTGCAGCAAAGTTGTAGAACGCCAACGCTGCTGCTGCGTTGAGCATGACAAACGTACTGGCGATGCCGACTGGTTTGAACTTCTTTGCCTCTGGAATCAATGTTCCAAGAGCAGCCGAAACGTAGAACAGCACCTGCAACCAGAAGATAATTCGATAGAACGGCCCTATCGCCGCCGCCGACGCGATCAACATAAGAAGCAGCAACAACGGAACCAGCAGTCGCAGCAGCTTGTGGCTGATGAAGCGAAACAGCAGTGGATTCGTCGGCGAAAGCAGCCACGGCGCCACCCGCAGCAACTGGTAGTTCCCAGTCAATGTGCGAACCTTGCGCGAAAATTCCTTCCCTTTTTCGCTGAAGAGTTTGTCGCGTGCGATTGCCGAAGGCTGGAAGACGACGCGCTTTCCCATTCGCGCCACATTCATCGGGACAAAGACATCGTCAAGAATCGTTCCGGCAGGAATCTCCATGTAGAGCTCGCGCCGAATCGCGTAGATAGCTCCGGTCACACCCACCACCGAACCGGATGCTGACTCGAACTTGCGCACGGCCTTCTCGATCTTCCAATAGATTCCAAGCGCATCGGAAGAAGCAGCATTAGAAGCACTTTCCAGCAGAAGTTCGCCACTGACTGCACCGACACCGGGATCGGCGAAACACGAAACCAGCTCGGAGACGACATCCTGCTCCACAGACTGGCGCACGTCGAGAAAAACCAGTATCTCTCCGGTAGCGAACTTCACAGCCTCATTCAGGGCACATGCCTTACCGTTCGACTCGTCGAGAATCACAGGAACGATACGAGAGCCTTGTTCGCGCAGAATCCCGGCAGTTCGATCCGTCGATCCATCCGAAGCAATCACCACCTGAAGCCGCTCGCTGGGATAGTCGAGAAGACGAAGAGTCTCCAGTTTCCTGGGGAGATTCGCCTCTTCATTGCGCGCCGCGATGATGATCGAGACGGTTGGGGCAATGCGCTGTCTTAGAATTGGCCGCTTACGCAGACGAACGAAGAACCACAACCAGATCGGATAGCCAATATAGGCATAACCCACTAGCGCGAAACAGAGCCAAAAGAGTACCTTCATTGAACGACCCCTTGAATTCCGTTCCCCTTCGATCGTCAGGCATCAAGTGCTTTATTTCGATGATACTCGGCGTTCTCTTTGCAGGACAGGGAAGAAGGTCACACGCAAGTGGTATTGGTGCAGCTTATTCGGTGCAGTAACAAAGTTATAGATCGACCAATCGCCAGAACAAACGCGATACCTCTTCGAACCTCCCTGGAATATTAACGACACGTTAACAGGCCTTTTGGAACATTGGGGTTGCAGGAATCTGAAAGAGCAAAATTCTCTTCGTTCCTGTTGATCTTTCGTAGCACGTACCGCTGATACGATCATCTAGTTTAGAAATTTAGGGCAAATGGCTAACACGAAGCGCCTTGCATTCAATGTGATGATGAACTGGATCGCCATGGCGGTGAGCATGGTGGTTCCGTTCTTCCTGACCCCATTTGTCATTCACAGCCTCGGAGTCGACGCCTACGGAATCTGGATTCTCGCGACCTCGACCGTCGCCTATCTATGGATTCTGGATATGGGGCTTCGCAGCGCCGTGATCCGTTTCGTCTCGAAGGCTACCGCCGAGGAGAAGCCTGAAGATGCGACAAAAGCCATCGGTGCGGCTCTCTGGGTCCGGATCCTGATCTCCTGCGGCGTCGCAGTGTTGAGCATCATTTTGACCGTGGCATTCCCGCATCTCTTCAAGATTCCGCCCGACCTCCAGCGAGCTGCACAGATCACGGTTCTCATGTGCGCATTGGGAGTCGCGGTCCTTCTCACGTCCGGTGTCTTCGGTGGAGTTCTCGCAGCGATTCATCGTTTTGATGTCCTCAGCTCCATATCGGCCACACAGACACTGGCCCGGGCTGCCGGCGTCATCCTGATTCTGCGCAGCGGGCACGGCCTGATCTCTCTGGCCTATTGGGAGTTGGCGGTTGCGACACTCGGCGGTATAGCAACGTGCATCATGGCGATGAAGGTTTTTCCGCCATCCAGGGTCAAGATAGCTCGGCCCGATATGAAGCTGCTGAAGTCGATCTGGTCCTATAGCCTGACGACATTCATCTTCATCATCGCCGTCCAGATCATCACCAACACCGACAATCTGGTTGTGGGCGCATTTGTCTCCATCGGCATGGTGGCGTTTTATGCCATCGGTGGAAGCCTCGTCGGCTATGCCTCACAAGTCGTCTCCGCAATCTCGACAACGTTCACTCCGATGGCCAGCAACCTGGAGGCAGGAGGTAAAACAGAAGAACTGCAAAGCCTTCTGTTGCGCGGAACTCAGGCCATGCTTGGAATCGCGCTGCCAATCTGCATTGCTCTGATATTTCGCGGCAAGACCTTCATCGATCTCTGGATGGGACCGAGCTACAGCCATATCTCCGGCAACGTGCTTCAGATTCTAATCGTCAGCCAGCTCTTCGCCATTGCGAACGGCACGGCTACTTCCATCATGATGGCAATCGACAAACACAAGCCGGTTGCCAAATGGGGCGTCATTGAAGCGGTGTCAAATCTTATTCTTACGGTCATCCTGGTAAAGACGATCGGCTTCTACGGAGTGGCGTGGGGCACAACGATCGCGATGACGTTCGTCCATACTTTCTTCTATCCTAGATACGTATCGAAGGTCCTGAAGATATCCGTAGGAAAGTATCTATGGGAGGGTTGGACAAAGATTACGCTGTGCACCATTCCCTTTGCCGTCGTCTGCATAATCGCCGATCGTCATTGGAAGGCCAGCAACCTTGCGATCTTTTTTGGGCAGATTATTGCCACGTTGCCCGTGTACGTAATCTCGGTCATGGCAATCTTTCACTCTGAAGTTCGGACTCTATTCCGAAAGTGGCAAGCCTCGCGGCTCGTCCGCGTATAACTCCTGCCGTAACCGCTCGAACAGTACCCCATGCGAACTAGCCCTTGCTGTAGTACCGTTCAATCCGGGCAAAGTGCTTCCCGTAGATAAACCCGAGAAGGTCCCACGAAGCCAGCTCATCCGAAAAAGCCTCGCCCGTCTGTTTGAATGTCAGAATGTGCAAAGGCCACGTACACATGCATTTCAGGGCCAGCCCTATCCTGTGTCGAGGCACGCCGAACAGGTATGAAACGGGCGCCTTCATATCTCTGTCCATCATTCCCTGCGAAACTCCGCGCCAATAGCACCACCGGCGATGATAGTTGCGCGTAAGCCGGCTCGCCGGGATGTAGTGGTAGATGATGAGGTCGGGCACATACATTCCGTGAATGTTCGCGCTGCGCAGCCTGCGATAAAACTCCGAATCTTCGTCCGACAGAAGACCCTTTCCGCTACGACCGAGCTTCGGAGAATACATGCCGACGCGGTCAAACGCGCAGCGACGCACAACAGCATTGCCACCCATCAGGTTGCCCTGAAAATCTCCGCCAAACACGGAGCGGGGCTTCGGGTCGACCCACCCGATGGCTGCATGATATCCCGGAGGCAGCCATGCAGGCACTGGGGCACCCCAGTTAGGCAGATAAGGACCTCCGATAAATTTAACTGTGGGATCTGCAAACTCGCGCACGATCACGTTGTACCAGTCTTCATGGATCTCTTCATCGTCATCGATGAAGCCGATGATCTCGGCGGTACCGCCACTAATGCCTGCGTTTCGTGCGCTCGACAAGCCCTGCATCATCTCCTTGAGGTAGACGATAGGTCGGGTAGCCTTGGCTTGAATCTCGCGTACGACTTGCTCCGTATCATCTTTGCTGTTGTTATCGACGACCAGAACAGTCACCTCCAGGCCAGCGGGTATAGGTGCCCGCAACAAACTGGAGAGAGTCTTGCGCAGCAACGAACTGCGATTGTAGGTAGGCACTACGACATCAAGTTTCATGAGGAGGCATACCCTTTCAGCGAAAAAAATGAAAGATTGGATGAAGCCCAATGTGATATTGGAACGCACGAGCAGACGCGGCGTCCGTTTTCGGTTGACCAAAACTGCCAACACAGGACCAATGAGAGGTTCATGGGGAGGAAAGCCACCTCACAACAGGTAAAAGACACCTTTCTGTTTATTGGGACAGGTACACCCCGCTTACTCACCATAGTGCTCAATCCTTGATGGCTGAACACACATCCCAGTAACGTAACTCCCTAAGCTTAATGCAATTCCATTAAAATAGGTTAACAAGCTGGGTTCCGAATCGTAACGCACTAACCCTTCTGTTTATTAGATCAAACATTTCCATCTCCTCGCACCCACACAAACGGAGCAAGATGCCTAACACTTCCAGGGGAGAGCCAGAAAAGAGGCGACCGAGAAGGATAATGCAGGGTGGTTCCGCCGCCTTACAACAAGGAGGCTGGCTGATAAGATCACCCTTACCGAAGTCGAGATTTGCAGCGACCGGAAAACCGTTGAACTTGAATTCAATATGTCTAAATTTTCACAAGATATCGCGCGCTACAAATCCATGGGCCACAGCGGAAGAGGAATTTGGCTGAACCCTGCGGTCTGGGCCGTTGCGATTCATCGCCTTGGAAATTGGCTCTATACAGACAAGCCACTTTTTCTGATCGCCATTCCGCTCAAGATCGTCTTCTTCTTCGCCTACATGTTCTCCGAGATCGTCATGGAGATGTCTCTCGATCCCCAAGCCTCTATCGGAGGAGGTCTCTACATCGCCCACATCGGCGGCATCCACATCAACCCCGAAGCAATCATCGGAAGCAACTGCAACCTGACCCACCATACAACTGTTGGCGCATCTGCAATGGGCCGCAAGGGATCTCCCATAGTTGGCGACAACGTCTATATCGGCACAGGTGCAACGCTGGCCGGTAAGATCAGGATCGGCAATGGTGCGAAGATCGCCGCCAACACGCTCGTCATCACCAACGTACCCGAAGGCGCCACGGTAATGGGCGTCCCCGGACGCATCGTCATGCGCGCTCCGAAGCCTGCGCAGACACCTGCACCTTCCGCAGCGGAGACAGCAGATGCAAAATGACGCAGAGCGCCAGGAACTGCGCCGCCTCATCAAAGAGGCCGCCGCCGCGCGGGACGCAAGCGTTGCAGTAGAAAACGCGCGCAAACTTCTTACTGCCTCGAACAAACCCGCGGATGCGATGTTCTGCGCCTCAGCCTTCACCAGCATCGCCGATGCTTTATCGCAACTGCCAGGCGCCAAACGCCTCAAGACTTACGTGGTTCGCTCGATCACGGTTGAACCGATCCTTCCCTACCTCATCACTGAGGCTGTGCTGTCGAACTTCGTCCTCGATCTGCACGTCGGCGGTTACGGCTCCTACGTCGACGAGATGCTCAACCCCCAGAGCGCGCTCGCAAAGTTCAAGCCCGACTTGGTCTTCGTCCTGCTCGACCTCGAAGACATTGCAGGATGCCTGCCGGACCTCTGCGCCGACGGCATTGGCGAGGGCGTCGACAAGGAGATCGAAGAGTCTCTGCTGCGCGTGGAACAGTTGCTCAGAAGCTTTCGCTCCGGCAGCTCTGCCAGAATTCTCTTTCAAGGATGTGTCGTTCCCGACCGGACCTCGCTCGGCGACGTAGGCGATGCGAATCTACCGCACAGTCTTAGAAACGCCGTACAGCAATTGAACCGGAGACTCGCAGCGCTGTGCGGCTCAATCTCCGACTGTGTCTTCTTTGACGTCGACCACCTCGCCGCCCGTCATGGCCGAGCAGATTGGCGCGACGCGCGCATGTTTCTCGCCTCGCGTCTTTCCGTCTCCGCCGCTTCGTTCGGCACGTACTCTCGTGGACTGGTTCGCTCCTTCTCGGCACTGTTTCGCGCCCCCAGAAAGGTCCTCTGCACCGACCTCGACAACACTCTCTGGGGAGGCGTTCTCGGCGAAGAAGGCCCCGAAGGCATCGCTACAGGCAGCGCGTTCCCCGGAAACTGCTTCCTCGAATACCAGCGTTATCTCAAGCAACTGGCCTCTCGCGGCATCCTGCTCGCCATCGTCTCCAAAAATAATGAGGCCGATGTTCGCGAAGCGTTTCAACTTCGTGCAGCCGACCTCGCCCTGAGCCTCGACAACTTCGTCGCAACCAGGATTAGCTGGAATGAAAAATCCGATGCAATCCGCGAACTCGCAAAAGAACTCTCCCTCGGTCTCGACTCGTTCGTCTTCGTCGATGACAGCCCCGTGGAATGCGAAGCCGTTCGGCAGCAACTCCCGGAGGTCGCCGTCATCGAGGCTCCGGTTCAGGAGCCATGGAAACTCGTTGACCTGCTGTCATCGCAATCGTTCTTCGATGCAGCCGTAGTCACCGACGACGACGTCAACCGCCTGAAGGACTACAAAGCTCAGGCGCAGCGAGCTGAACTCGCCACCAGCGCAGGCAGTCGCGACGAATTCCTCGCCTCCCTAGAAATTGTCTGTACCTTCCTCAGCGCTCTCGACGCTCCCCTCGCAAGGTCCGTCCAGCTCCTCGCCAAGACGAATCAGTTCAATCTCACCACGCGCCGCCACTCCGCTGCCGAAGTTGAAGCCTTCGCCGCTGCATCGGGCGGTCAGGCGGTTGCCATACGAGTACGCGACCGCTTCGGCGATGCGGGTGTCGTAGGACTGGCTCTAGCGAGCCATCAGGGTGATTCCTGCTTCGTCGATTCGCTGCTATTATCGTGTCGAGTAATCGGACGTGGCATCGAAACCGCGCTCCTGGCTCATCTGGCTGACAACGCAAAAAAAGCTGGAGCCACGCAATTAATAGGCGAGTTCATCGCGACAAAGAAAAACGCACCCTGCGCCGATTTCTACCTCGACCACGGCTTTGTCGAAGATACGTCGTCAAAGAACGCGCAAACCGGGTCGACGTTCTATCGACTCGATCTGACCACATCGCCTCTCGCAAGCCCTGCATGGCTAACCCTGGAAGGAAATGAATCAAATGAGCTCTCAGCAAGTGCCGTCGTCGCTTCGTGACATTCTCGCCGACATCCTCGAAATCTCGCCCGAAGAAGTCACGCCCGAAACCGGTGTCGGAACCGTCGAAAACTGGGACTCCTTTCGCCACCTGCAAGCCATTCTCGCTATCGAAGGCGAGTACGGCGTGCAGTTCGATCCCGCACGAATCGCAGAGCTGACCAATGTCTCGCTGATCCAGGCAGAGTTGGTAGCCAAGGGAGTGACCCTTTGACCTTGCCCCCTGAAGAACTCGGGTTCAAACTCCGGCACGTAGGCGTCGCCGTCCCTGCGCTCGGCCCGGCAACTGAAGCTCTTTCGACCCTCTTCGGCTACCGCGTCATCTCCGGTCCGTTCGACGATCCCATTCAGAAGGTGAGCGTCAACTTCCTCACCCAGTCCAAAGATGATGCAACCGAGATTGAGTTGATCGCGCCATTGAGCCCGGACTCCCCTATCACCGCAATGCTCGCAAAAGGCGGAGGCGGAGCCTACCACCTCTGCTTCGAGACAACCGATATCGAAGCCGCTGTGACCCACGCAAAAAGCAACGGCTGCGTCATCGTCAGTCCGCCTGTTCCAGCCGTAGCATTCAACGGCCGCCGAATCGCGTGGATCTACACTCGTTCCCGTCAACTCTTCGAGCTCGTCGAAGCTCCGGCCTAGCAAGCTCAAGGCATACCGATGACCCAACAGCCAGGCAGACTCTACCTTCTCTATCACGAACTTCGTCCCATCAGGAGCAGCTACTCCTACGCGCTCGAAAATGCCGAGTTTGAAAAACAGCTCGATCTCTTCCTCGAGCTGCGAACCGACCCGGAACAAAACCTCTGGCCTGAAATAACCTTCGACGACGGCCACATCTCCAACTTCGAATACGCACTTCCTCTTCTCCAATCACGCAACCTCAAGGCATCATTCTTCATTACCGTAGGCTGGACAGGTCAACGGCCACGCTACATGGGATGGAACGAACTGCGGCAGCTCCACAACGCAGGCCAGGCGATCGGCGCTCACGGCTGGACCCACACGCTCCTCACGCACTGCGATCAAAAGAGCCTCCATCACGAGTTGAACGATGCAAGGCTCACACTCGAAGACAAGTTGGGAACCTCCATCACAACCATGTCCCTCCCCGGCGGCCGTTACAACCGCCATGTCCTCACCGCATGCGAGCAAGCAGGCTACACACAGGTCTTCACCTCGGTTCCAAAGCCGGAGCCCGATCCGGCAGCATCCACCATCGGCCGGCTGAACATTCGCGGCAACATGTCGCTTGCGTGGATCGCAGAACTCTTCCAGCCTGATAGCAAGGCGCTCGTCGGCCTGGAACGGCAGCACCGCAAGAAGGAGCTTGCGAAGTCGCTGCTAGGAGATCGCCTCTACGCAAAGCTCTGGGTAGTTCTCAATCGAAAAGAGCCGGACTCTGACGCGGAGGACGCTGCAGGCGCATGAAGATTCTGCACATCATCAGCAGCGGCGGACTGTACGGTGCCGAAGCCGTCATCCTGAACATGTCTCGCGCCTTGAATGAGGCCGGTCACTCCAGCGTGCTCGGTGTCTTTTCCAACTCCGCAAACCCAAACCTGCAGCTTCACGAAGTCGCCACCAAGGAAGGCATCGAATCGCACGTAATCTCCTGCAAGGGCCAGATAGACCTGACGGTCCCCAAAAGTATCCGCGAGCTGGCCTCGAGTACAAAAGCCGATATTGTTCACGCCCACGGTTATAAAGGCGACATCTACAACTACTTCGCAATGCGCGGATCGAGCACACCGTTCGTCTCCACCTGCCACACATGGTACGACAACAACCCGGTAGTCACCTTCTACGGAAAGGCAGATCGCCTCGTGCTACGCGGTTACGACGCGGTCGTAGCAGTCTCCGACGAGGTGAAGCAGAGGCTATTGAAGGCTGGAGTTCGCAAAGAGAAAATTCACATGGTTCGCAATGGAATCGACCTGCGGCCATTCGACAACGCATCTCCATCCTTGCCGACAGCGTTACTCCCAAACCATCCTCCAATCATTGGACTGATCGGCAGATTGTCGATTGAAAAAGGTGTCGACATCTTTCTGCAAGCCGCGGCCTGCGTTCTCGCCCAGCTTCCGTCCACCCAATTTGTAGTCGTCGGCGAAGGTCAGGACAGGGACAAGCTGGAATCGCTGATCGACGAGCTCAAGATCTGCGAAAACGTATCGATGCTGGGACGCCGCAACGATATGCCTTCGGTCTACGCCTCGCTTGACGTCATGGTCTCAGCCTCCAGAAGCGAAGGTCTGCCGATCGCGATTCTCGAGGGCATGGCAAGCCGTCTTCCGGTCATCGCAACACCCGTCGGCGACGTTCCCAGCGTCGTACACGACGGTCTCACGGGGATCATGGTTCCTCCCGAAAAGCCTGAGTTGCTGGCTGCTCAAATCGTAGACCTGTTGCGAAACCCCGCGCAGCAACAGCGTCTCGGAGCCGCTGCAAGAAAGCTGATCGAAGACGATTTCTCCGCTGCTCGCATGACCGCCGACTATCTTTCCATCTACAACGCCGCGGCTTCTCAGAAGAGATCAGCGTAAGCAAAACTCCGTTCATCACAGTTTTCCATTCCGCACAAGGGCTGAACGGACCTCTTATCGATTCCCGCTAATCTCAAAAAAAATGCGCCATTCATCTTCGTCTGTGGATTACTCGCCAATCTCCCCGTAGCGAACGACTTGCGGAAAGCACCTGGATGGCGAATTCTGCGAAATCGTTGCTTTTGGCGAAAAACAGGGGGATTTGACTAACCAGGCATGCTTCTCTTCTGTGGTATAAAAAAAAAGTTACTACTTTATAACGTTCGTCAGTCATATGTCGTCGTTTTTATCTGCCGGTTCGGATCATTTAGGAGACTCGCTCACGCGAGCATCTTTAACAGGCAGGCAAGAACCATTCGACGCCAAACGTATCACTCCGCATTACGCATCATCAGGCAAAGTTCTCAGACTCGCCTGATGCTGGAATCAAGCCTCAAACGGCCCCATGAAGTCCTTTCACCCGGGCTCCGGAACATCGCATCCCACGGAAGTTGTATGTTCCAACTCTCCAGAAAATTTCATACTTTCACAGTGGCTTCTTTTCTCAAGTCGCGTTTGTCCAGGTCTTCACCCTTGATTCCTTGTTTCGCTTGCGTTCTTCCAATCTCCAGGTCTTACACACCTTGAATTGAAAGATTCTGCCACGCTCACTCGGAAGTGGGACTTGCAGTCACCTATGTTCGGGTCGCTGTACCTACCACTTAATCCTTGTAACGTTCAACCGAGCGCCCAGCAGACCTCCTTCAGTGGTTGTCGTGTTGTATCGCTGGCATGCTTGATTTTTTTCGGGGTGTATTTTGGACAAATTCTTTAAGGCAATCGCTGCGGGCACAACCTTCTCCCTCCTCTTTTATTGTCTCGGTTGCGGAGTCGGCAACGTACAGGATCTCGCGCTAGCCACCCCCGCCATCAGCCAGGTATCTCCTCAGACCATCACCGCTGGCTCCCAGACCACCACGCTCAAGGTCTCAGGCATAAACTTTCCTGCCAAGGCAGCGATCCTATGGAACGGCGCCCCGCTCACGACCACTGTTGTCGATGCCAACACTCTATCCGGCACTATTGGCAGCGGCAGCCTCACCACCCCCGCCACAGTTCAGTTGAAGGTCCAGAACACCCAGACGATGCAGGAGTCGCAGGCAGTACCCGTGGTCATCGCGCCCGACAGCGTCACTTTGGCGATCTCGACCACCAGCTTGCCCCAAGGTACGGTCACTGCCGCTTACACCACAACCCTCGGTGCCTCGGGAGGAACCTCCCCCTACACCTGGAGCATCACTTCAGGACAGCTTCCTGCAGGCCTTATGCTGGCCGCAAACACAGGCGTGATCTCGGGTACCCCGACAGTCAGTGGTGCCTATCCCATCAGCGTAACCGCGACCGACTCCAGTTCTCCGGCACAAACAGCGACCGCCGCCCTTACGTTGTCCATCAACGCAGCGCCCAACACCCCGGCGCCTCTGGTCGTCAACACTTCATCGCTCCCCTCCGGAACTGTCGGTTCAGGCTATCTGACCCTGTTGCAGGCAAGCGGAGGCTCCGCACCTTATAGCTGGTCCATCGCCTCAGGTAACCTTCCCGCCGGGCTCAACCTCACTGCAAACACCGGCATAATCTCTGGCGTTCCAAGTGCAGCCGGCACCTCTACCTTTACCGCTGCTGTCGCAGATGCGGCGAAACCAGGCCAGACCAGGTCCGTCACCCTGTCCCTCTCTGTCGCTCCCGTATCGCTCGCCATCACGACATCGTCTCTGCCCTCCGGAACCATCGGCGCGGGCTATGGAGCTCTGTTGCAGGCAGGCGGAGGCACCGCGCCTTACACCTGGTCCATCACGACCGGCAGCCTACCCGCCGGACTCACTCTAAGTCCTTCCAACGGAATCATCTTTGGAATACCGACAACCGCGGGAACCTTCAGCTTTACCACAACGGCCACTGACTCAGGCAATCCCGCACAAACCAGGTCGGCAAATCTTTCAATCGTTATTGCGCCGACAACTTTGTCGATTGCCTCGTCGGCCCTTCCCTCCGGAACCCAGGGTGCCGCGTACTCTCGAACCTTGCGGGCCTTCGGTGGCACCGCACCGTACACATGGTCGCTTAGCTCCGGCGCTCTTCCGGCAGGACTCACCCTCGCGGCGAACGGAGTAGTCTCCGGAACTCCCACAGCAAGTGGCAACTTCTCCATCGGAGTTACCGTCAAGGACGCAGGCACCCCGGCCCAGACTGCAACCGCAACCGGCGTCACTCTCTCCATCGTCGCTTCGGGAACGCCGCTCGCCATCAGTTCCACCGCCCTGCCCGGCGCAACGACGAACCAGTCCTACTTCGCAACCCTGAACGCAACCGGAGGTACTGGCCCATACGCCTGGTCGATCTCAACCGGTAGCCTCCCCGCAGGACTTACGCTCGTTCCTGCGACGGGAATCATCTCCGGCACACCCACCGCCAGCGGAACCGCCGGCTTCACCGCCACCGTCACCGATGCGGAAAACCCAGCGCAGACCAAGTCCGTCACGCTGTCTATCGCCGTCACCGCCACATCTCTTACCCTCAGCACCTCCTCCGTGCCCTCCGCCACAAAAGGCACGGCATACTCCGCACTGTTGAATGCAAACGGAGGCACAAATCCTTACGCCTGGTCGATCACGGCCGGCGCTCTTCCCGCCGGACTCACCCTGGGCACAACCACAGGCCTGATCTCCGGAACCCCGACCACAACCGGAACCGCTACCTTCACCGCCACTGTCACCGATGCCGGCAATCCAGCGCAGACCAAGTCGGTCGCTCTATCGATCGTCGTCACCGCACCGATACCTCGGCCATTGACGATCTCCACGTCGTCGTTGCCTGCCGCTACCAAGGGCGCGAGATACTCCAGCCTCTTGCAGGCTGGTGGAGGCACCCCACCCTATAGCTGGTCCGTTACGACAGGCAGCCTGCCCGCTGGCATCTCCCTGGCCGCGGCTACCGGCGCAATCTCCGGCACACCCACAGCAACCGGAACCTCCAGCTTTACCGTAACCGTCACCGACGCGGGAAACCCAGCGCAAACCAAGCAGGTTGCTCTCTCGATCGTCGTTGCGGCTGGAACGTCTTCTGCCCTGACGATCACCGCAACCCTGCCCTCGGGAATCGTTGGCACCTCCTACTCCAGTTCCGTCAGCGCCAGTGGAGGCACACCCGCCTACACGTATTCCATCAGTGGCACTCTGCCGGGCGGACTCACTCTGGCTGCGACCACCGGCGTGATCTCCGGCACACCCACAGCGACCGGCACCTTCAACTTCACCGCCACGGTCACGGACAACAGCAATCCTGTCCAGACAAAATCCGTGGCAACCTCGATCGTCGTCGCTCCTGCATCGTTGCCGACCGGGCCAGGAACCACCTGGTACGTTCGTGCCGATGGAGGCACCCGTTACTCCGCCAGCCAGACTCTAGGCCAGTGTGACGGCAAGTCCGATGCTGCCTACCCCGGCAGCGGTACCAACCAGCACTGCGCCTTCAACGACGTTCGCTACCTCTGGACAGACGGCACAAATACCTTCAATCCTCAGACCAACTTCCCTGCATGGGGATGGATCGGCTCCGGCGGTGATACCTACATCATTCGCGGCGGCCCATGGCGTATTGGACAAAATGGACCCAACAACAACCAGGGATTTGGCTTGCAGGGAGACCCCTATGACGCAGGCATCCCGGCACCGCTGAAGGGAACCTCCGGCCAGCACACCCGCATCCTCGGAGAGAACTTCGGAGCTTGCACCACTAGCAACCAGACACAGCTCTTCGGCGGTTACGGGGTAGGCTTCGCTCTCGACCTCAGAGGAGCGCAGTTCGTCGACGTTGAATGCATCGATCTCACGCGTCACTCGCAGTGCATCAAGTACGGCTCGCCAGCTATACCAGCGCCCTGCAACACGCAGTATCCCCTGGACGACTATGCCACCACGGGCATCCTCACCAACACGTCAACTCACGACGTCCTGCTTCAGGACATGTACATTCATGGCTTCATCTCGCGCGGCATCAACGGTCCCATCGGAGGTGCCGTGAGCGCCACAAGAGTGGACATCGCATATAACGGCGCTGCCGGATGGGACTTCGACGACGGCAACGCAACTCCCAACGTCAACGGCGTCATTAACCTCAGCTACGTCACCATTGAGTGGAACGGCTGCAACCAGGCCTATCCCGGCACCGGCGCGGTCTCCTGCTATAGCCAGAGCACAGGCGGCTACGGCGATGGAATCGGCACCCCTTCAGGGACCTGCCTGACCTCGCATGTAGACCACACCATCTTCCGCTATAACACCCAGGACGGCTTCGACATGCTGCACAACGACACCGGAAGCTGCTCCCTGAACGTCACCGATTCCATGTCGTACGGCAACAATGGACAGCAGTTCAAGTGGGGACCGGCAGACAACCCCGCTGTATTCACCAATAACGTGGCGATAGGAAACTGCAACCGGTTGTCGAAGCCCATGCCCGGCCAGCCCAGCACCTACAATGCGAACCTGAGCGACTTCTGCCGCGCCCAGGACACCATCGTTCCGGGCCTGCCGCCCGGAGGCTCGCTCACCATGGAAAACAACACCATTGTCAGTTATGCCCCCACCATCGTCGACTTCGAATGTTCAACCTCGAACTGCTCGACCTCGACCTTTACCTTCAAGAACAACATCATGATCGGCTATGACAACCCCGCCACCTACGGCGATGGCAGTCAGGTTGGCGGTCCGGGCGCCTTCTTCTTCAGCGCTCCAGTCAATGGCATTCGCAGCAACAACATCTACTACGGCATGGGACATGGCTTTACCTGCCCATCGAACTATTCAGGCGATGGAACCGGCACCGCAGAGTTGTGCACCAACCCCATGCTCATCAATCAACCCACAGGTAACGGAGGCAACTTCGTAGAGACCGAGCTGGACAACTTCAACTTCGATATCACTCCCGGAAGCCCGGCTGTCGGTGCGGGCTTATTCCTTCCTGGACTGACGGTGGATTACACTGGGGCAACCCGTGGTAATCCTCCAAGTATCGGAGCCTATGAAAAGTGAGATCATGCCGTACGGCATTTTGTCTGCTCATCCTGGGATTGATCAGTCTTCCACTCGCCGGCGAGACCTGGTACGTCCGTCACGACGGCGGAACTCGATACTCGTCCCATAACCACAAGGGGCAGTGTGATGGGCTGGCCGACGCCGCTTACGCCGGCAGCGGCACCAACCAGCACTGCGCCTTCAACGATGTCCGCTATCTCTGGACCGACGGAAAGTACACGATCGATCCGCATGCAGGAGCTCCCTCCTGGGGCTGGATCGGTGCCGGAGGCGACACATACATCATTCGCGGAGGTCCCTGGCGCGTCGGACAATCCGGCCCGGGCGACAATCAGGGGCTCGGGCTGCAGGGTGATCCCTACGACTCTGGCGCACCCGCGCCGCATAGTGGGACCGCTGCCCAGCACACCCGCATCCTGGGGGAGAACTATGCCAGTTGCAGCGCGTCGAACAAGACCCAGCTCTTCGGCGGCTTCGGTATCAACACCGTCCTGAGTCTGGAGGGAGCGCACTTCGTCGACGTCCAGTGCCTCGACCTCACCCGTCACTCCGACTGCATTAAATACGGCAACCCGCCCGTCCCGGAGAGGTGCAACAAAAGCTACCCCATGGACGACTACGCAAACAACGGCATCACGACCGACAAAAACACCCGCGACATCCTGCTTCAGGACATGTACATCCACGGCTTCACCTCGCGCGGCATCATCGGACCCATCGGAGGCACCGTCACCGCAACCAGAGTCGTCATCTCCACCAACGGCGCGGCAGGATGGGACTTCGATGACGGCCGCTCGACCCCCAACGTCAACGGTGCCATCAATCTCAGCTACGTCACCATCGAGTGGAACGGATGCAACCAGACCTATCCCGGAGGCGGCGTTAAAACCTGTTACAGCCAGGACTCCGGAGGCTACGGCGACGGCATTGGGACACCCGGAGGAACCTGCCTCTCCGCGCACGTCGATCACTCCATCTTCCGCTACAACACCCAGGATGGGTACGACATGCTCCACAACGACACCGGCAAATGCACCATGACCATCACCGATTCGATGGCCTACGGCAACAATGGCCAGCAGTTCAAGTGGGGTGCCAACGACGATCCCCTCGTCTTCACCAACAACTTCGTCATCGGCAACTGCATGAGGCTCTCGCAGCCCATGCCCGGCGTTCCCGACTCCTTCAACGCAAACCTCCGCGACTACTGCCGGGCCGAGGATACCATCACCTTTCACCTCCGCCAGGGCAGCTCAGTTACGATGGCCAACAACACCATCATCAACTACGCTCCCACCACCTTCGACATCGACTGCGACGACCCCAGTTGTTCCAACAGCACCTTCACCTTCAAGAACAATATCGTCCTCGGATACGAAAACCCCGCCACCTACAATCTCGGCGGAAAGCCCGGCGGCCCCGGCGGCTTCTACTACGGCCATCCCATCGGACACGTCATCCGAACCAACAACATCTACTACGGACTCAGAGGCATGAGGTTGGAGACGCTCTTTTCAAGCGAAAAAATCGTCAATCCCCTCTTCGTCTCGCAGCCCTCATTCTCCAAAGAGAAGGACCTCGACGGATTCAACTTTCATCTGTCGCCTTCAAGTCCGGCACGCGGCATCGGAGCAACTCCGCAATAAGAATCGCGAAACCGCATCTCACCGCCGCGCCAAACGAATCAGCTGGTGAGCCTCGTGCGCCGCAACAGCAGCGCCCCGGCTACCCGCGCGGTCCCCATATCGAGCGGGTAGAACGCCAGCGAACGCATCGCACTCCGCATTGCGGCACCCACCTGCCCGCGGCTGCCCAGCGTCTCTGCGTGCTGCCGGTAAATCCTTGCAAGAGCAATCTGGCGCTCGCGAAATCCGCACCCCGGTGACCCATAGTGCTTCGCCACAAACTGCAACTGCGCCTTCAGCATTCGCGTCGAGTCGGTCGACATCGAATCGGGCAGCGTCCGATAGTACGCAATGATCGTGGGAACAAGCGCCACCTCATATCGCAACGCGATCCGAAGCCACAGGTCGCGGTCCTCGGTCGCGCGCAGGCTCTCGTCAAACCCGCCAACCTCTTCAACACACTTCCTGCGAAACGTAATCGACGGGCAGCACAGGTCCGTCTCCTTCATATAAATGTAGGGAGCAATCTTCCCTTCGGCGTGTCGCTGTCTCTCCGCGAACGTCTGAAACACCACGCCATCCTGATCGATCCGAGAGATGTAGCCATAAGAAAGTCCCACCTCCGGCCGCCCCTCAAAGTACTTCAGCGACTCCGACAGACGGCACGGCAGCCACACATCATCCGCATCCAGCAGCGCAAGAAACTCTGCATCCGAGTTCTCGATCGCAACATTGCGCGCACCCGGCAACCCCCGATTCGCCTGCCGAATGTACTTCAACTTCGGTCCCAGCCGCTCAATATAAGGCGCAACAAGCTCCGGAGTATTGTCTGTACTGCCGTCGTCAACGAGCACAATCCGCCAGTCGTCGAACGTCTGCGCTATAACACTTTCAATCGCAGCCTTCAGGTACTTCGCGGTGTTATACGCAGGTACGATGACATCTACCTTCGGCATTCAAACTCCCTGAGTTCATCGCCCGTCTAGCAATGGACGACCTTCGAAGATTTGATTCCCTTGGTCGCATTCCGCGTATCCACCACAAGTTGCGACTGGTTCACAATCGCGTTGTAGTCATAATCCGTATGGTCCGTCATGATCAGCACGCAGTCGTACTGCTCCAGCTTTTCCAGCGGCGTGCAGGTCATGTTCAGGTTGTAGTGGCGTCCTCTGCCTACAGTTGGGAAGTAAGGATCGTTGTAAACAACCTCAGCTCCCTCTGCACGCAGCAGTTCAATCACGGTCAGCGAAGGCGACTCGCGCAGATCGTCGATGTCCTTCTTGTAAGCCATCCCCAGCATCAGAATGCGAGAACCGTTCACAGCCTTCTTGTTCTGATTCAAAGCCTTCGCAACATACTGAACCACATGCGCTGGCATCGCCTCGTTCACTTCGCCGGCGAGCTCGATGAACCGCGTATTGAAGTCGAACTCCTTCGCCTTCCAGCTCAAATAGAACGGATCGATCGGGATGCAGTGTCCGCCCAGTCCCGGTCCCGGATAAAACGGATGGAACCCGAACGGCTTGGTCGACGCCGCATCGATCACCTCCCAGATATCCATCCCCATCTTCAGCGAAAGCACCTTCAGCTCATTCACCAGCGCAATGTTCACGCAGCGATAGATATTCTCCAGCAGCTTCGTCATCTCCGCCGCGCGTGTCGACGACACTCTCACCGACCGCGTAAAGATGCCTTCATACAACACCGCTGCCAGCTCCGTCGCAATCTCTTCGTGTCCGCCCACAACCTTCGGAATGTCGCGGCGCGCCACCGTCGTGTTGCCCGGGTCCTCGCGCTCCGGAGAAAACGCGACGTAGAACACGCCCTTCTCCGCAGCCTTCCCCGCGCCCTGCACCTTCAACCCCATCTTGTTCCCCTCTTCGAGGATCGGGATCATCAACTCTTCCGTCGTGCCCGGATACGTCGTACTCTCCAGCACCACCAACTGGCCCTCCCGCAGCCACGGAGCTGCAGCCTTCGCCGTATTCGCCACATAGCTCAGGTCCGGTTCGCGATGCTCCGTCAGCGGAGTCGGCACGCACATAATAATCGCGTCCTGGTCCGATAATCCGGAGAAGTCCACCGTCGCGGAAAAACCCTTCTTGCGCGCACTCTGAATCTCCTCGGCCGGAATCCGGAAGATATACGACCTTCCCGCCTCCAGGTCCGTTACCTTTTTGGTATCAATGTCAAAGCCCGTCACCTTGAAGCCGGCCTCGGAGAGAAGCAGCGAAAGCGGCAATCCAACATAGCCAAGCCCGATCACACCAATCTTTGCAGTGCGGCTCTCCAGGCGGTTCATGCGGTCCTGAGCAATCTTCGGTAAAACAACTTGGTTTGCAGTCGACATAGTCCCGATTATCGCATTCGCCCCTGGGCCATTAAGCTGCACAAAAGTCGCATTGACTCTCATCCATTACCTGTCAAACACTTACTTCGTGCCCCCTCCAGCTCACGCCTCGGAATTCAGAGCATTCAGGGAAAGCACACCGCGAAGAAACGTAACAACACCCCGGTACACTATCCGGGAGGAGATCAGATGGCCCGTTATCTCATTACAGGAATCGCCGGCTTTATCGGCTCGTCCCTTGCCCACACCCTTGTCGAACAAGGGCACGAAGTCTCCGGCATCGACAACCTCTCCACCGGCAATCTGGACAACCTCGCCGATATCCGCCACAGGATCTCCTTCCAGCAAATGGATCTGCAGGACATCGCCGGTGTAAAAGCCGTCTGCCAGGGAGTCGATTTCATCCTCCACCAGGGCGCGCTCGCCTCAGTTCCTCGATCGGTCAAAGATCCCCTCACCTCGCACGAGTCCAACATCAACGGCACGTTAAACCTGCTCATCGCCGCCCGCGACGCCAGGGTTCGCCGCATCGTCTACGCGGCCTCCTCCTCCGCCTATGGAGACCAGCCCACCCAGCCCAAACAGGAGGACATGCTCCCGCGTCCCCTCTCGCCCTACGCCGTTCAGAAGCTCACCTGCGAGTACTACATCCAGTCCTTCTACCGCGCCTATGGTCTCGAAGGCGTCTGTCTGCGCTACTTCAACATCTTCGGCCCTCGCCAAGCCGCCGACTCGCCCTACTCCGGCGTCATCGCGCAGTTCACTTTTAAAATGATGGCCGGCCAGACCCCCACCATCTTCGGCGACGGCCTCACCAGCCGCGACTTCAACTACATCGACAACGCCGTCAGCGCGAACCTCCTCGCCTGTCTCGCTCCCAGCGAAGTCGCCACCGGTCGCGTCTTCAACATCGGCACCGGAAGAAGCCACACTCTCAACGAAGTCTACGAAGCCATCGCCGGCCAACTGGGCTTCACTGCCAAACCAATCTACGGCCCACCCAGAGAAGGCGACATCAAGCACTCACTCGCCGACATCACCCGAGCCACCAGCGAACTCGCCTACCAGCCCAAAGCGCACTTCCACGAAGGCCTGAAAAAAACCGTAGCCTGGTATCTCGAAGAAAAAGAAAAAAAACAGGTTCCCGCGCTCAAAAGTTGAGATGTATCGAAAGGTTCCAGATCGGAACTCCGGATCTTCGATCTTCCCTGGAAACTGTCATCCCGAGCGAAGGCTCTCGCAGTTTCATCGCGGAGACGAAGTCGAAGCCCTTTGTCGCTCTTTGCGCAAAAAAGGATGAGCGGGAAGGATCGCCTCCCACTCACCGGACCAGCAAACTGCAAACTGCAGATGCGAAGCAAAGGCAGACACTCCCGGCGCCATCCTCACGCTCCGTTCTGCAATTTTTCACAAAAGCCAACCGCTATCCCTGCATACGGCGCAGTAGCTGGCATTCGGTCGTCAGATTGACGATGCCTCTACGCGCAGCTTGACTGCCAAACCAGACTCCTGATAATTCAATCACTTAGTTTGGGGGCGCAACCATTGAACTGCACGCATTTGCAGACCTTCGGTAGAAAGATGGCCACGTTTTTTCACGTACGGCAGCCAACCCAGCCGTAACGCGCATCTCAACAAACAGATGCAGCGAGCGAGCGGGGGCAAGACTCTCCTGCATCTTCTCTCTGTCCGACGCCATGGCCTCAACCATGACGAAATGAGGTAAAAAGTAAATATGTTCGTCGCAATTGCGCGTCCGCAGTCGAAGGCTGTGGCTACTCCCTGTATCTCCCTCGTTGGGCTCATACTCCTTCTTCTTCTGGCGTCCCCACTCTCTGCCTCAAGCGGCCCGCTCACCGGCACGCCGCTCAACGACGGCTACTACGATCTCTACAATCTCGACTTCGCCGGTGCCCACACCCACTTCCAGCAGTGGATCGCAGCTCATCCCGAAGATCCCCTTGGCCCAGCCTCCGACGCCGCCGCCTACATCTTCAACGAGTTCGATCGGCTCGGCGTCCTCGATATCGAGCTCTTCGCCGACGACGACCGCTTCGAATCCCGCAAGCGTCCCGCCATCGACCCCGTCATCAAAAAGGGCTTCACCGACCGCATCGCCCAGTCCGAACGCCTCGCCAACGCTGCCCTCCAGCACAATCCCAAAGACGCCAACGCCCTCTACTGCCTCGCCGTCACCTCCGGCATGCAGGCCGACTGGGCCTCTCTCATCGACCGGCACGAGTACGGTGCCTACAAGTTCAGCGAGCTCGCCAGCAAGTTTGCCAAACAAGCCCTCGCCATCAACCCCACCCTCTACGACGCCAACCTCGCCGTCGGCATCGAGAACTACATGCTCAGCCTCAAGCCCGCGCCCATTCGCTGGATTCTCGGCATGGCCGGAGCTGGCACCAACAAGGCCGAAGGCGTCCGTCTCCTCAAGCTCACCGCAGAACAGGGCCACTACCTCGCCCCCTTCGCTCGCCTCATGCTGGCCGTAGGCGAGCTCCGCGACGGCCGCACCCAGCAGGGTAAAGCCATCCTCGTCGGCCTCTCGCAGGAGTTCCCCCAGAACACTCTCTACCAGCGCCAGATCGCCCGCCTCCACTAAACCCGATCAACCGCCGCTGCGCTCCAGACTCAAAATTCAACACGTAACCCTCCACACCGTGTACCTTTAAAACATTGGCCTCTTCCCTGTCTCTATTCATCACTTCGCTTCCCAGATGCAAACTCAGATGCAAGCGTTGATCCTCTGCTCCGTTGCCGTACCGCAGAAAAAATTCAAGGTACCAATAAAGGGTTCTCATCAGCATGCGTATTGCATCCGTCGGAACGGCTTATCCTCCACACCGCTACTCGCAGGCAGCAATCTCTGAAGCACTCACCGCGCGCTGGCAAGATCGAATGGAAGAGCCTCGCCTCATCAACCGTCTCTTCGTCAACTGCGGCGTCAACTTCCGCAACCTCGTCTTCCCTCTCGATGTCTACGAGAGCCTCTCCGGCTTCGGCCCCACCAACAATGCCTGGATTGTCGCCGCCGTCGAACTCGGCCAGAAGGCCATCTGCAACGCCCTCGCCCGCGTCAACCTTGGCCCCGAAGACATCTCCGCGATCTTCTTTGCCTCGGTCACCGGCATCGCCAGTCCCACCATCGACGCGCGTCTCATCAACCTGATGCCCTTCCCCACCAGCATCAAGCGCACGCCCATCTTCGGCCTCGGCTGCGTCGCTGGAGCAGCCGGAATCTCCCGCGCCTCCGACTACGTTCGCGCCTTTCCCAACCAGTACGCCCTCCTGCTCTCCGTCGAACTATGCTCCCTCACCTGGCAGGACAACGACCAGTCCATCGCCAATCTCATCTCCTGCGGCCTCTTCGGCGATGGCGCAGCAGCAGTCGTCATCGCAGGCAGCGACACGCCCCTCGGCAAAAAATCCTGCCCCTGCACCGGCCCGCAGATCCTCGACACCCGCTCCACCTTCTACCGCCACACCGAGCACATCATGGGCTGGGACATCGGCGACATGGGCTTCAAGATCGTCCTCTCCCCCGACGTCCCCAAGGTCGTCAACGAACACCTCCGCGGCAACGTAGAGTCTTTTCTCTCAGACAATGGTCTAACCCTGGATGACATCTCGAGCTATATCTTTCACTCCGGCGGTCCCAAGGTCCTCGAAGCCATGGAGAACACCCTCAATCTCCCGCCCAACGCGCTTGAACCTTCCTGGCGCAGTCTCCGCGAAGTCGGCAATCTCTCTGCGGCCTCTGTTCTCGCCGTCCTCGAAGATGTCCTCGCCAACTCTCCCGGAAAACCCGGCACCTACAGCATCCTCGCTGCCATGGGCCCCGCCTTCTGTTCGGAGCTTGTGCTGCTCAGGTGGTAACGGCTGCAGGTGCCAATGAATATTGGACGACCCGCATGTGATGTTCTGATCGTCGGTGGTGGTCCTGCTGGTTTAGCCTGCGCCATCGCTGCCGCCCGCCGCTGTCTTCACGTCGAAGTCATCGACGCCATGCAGCCGCCCATCGATAAAGCCTGCGGCGAAGGTCTCACGCCGAGCTCGCTCGAAGCCCTCCTATCCATCGGCTTCACCAACCTCGATCGAACCCTGTGCGAAACCGACAGCCATCTTCTCCGTGGCATCCGCTTCCTCGGCGATGCTACATCCAGTCACAGCGCAACGGCTGAAGCTGCCTTCCCACGCTCTCCCGGCCGTGGAATCCGCCGCACTGTCCTCCACCAGCTTCTGGTCGATCACGCCCTCAGCCTCGGCGTCCGCTTCCACTGGGAGAACTCGGTCCAGAGCATCACCCCAGCAGACAAAGCCGCACACAAAACCATCCTCGTCCACACCAATCGTCAAACCCTCCGCGCCAGCTATCTCATCGGCGCCGACGGTCCCCGCTCCCGCGTTGCAACCTGGGCAGGTCTCACCGCAGACTCCATCCACTCACGTCGCATCGGCCTCCGCCAGCACTACACCATCGCTCCGTGGACAGACTTCGTTGAAGTCTACTGGAGCAACTTCGGCCAGGCTTACGTCACCCCCAACTCCTCCGGCGAAGTCTGCGTCGCCTTCATCGCAAACAAAAAAATCCCCAGCCTGGAACAAGCGCTCGGCCAGTTCCCTAGACTCGCCCGTCGCCTCGCCACATCGCAGCCGCATGGCCCCGCACGTGGCTCCATCACCCTCGGTCGCAAACTCCATCGCGTCGCCACCCCCAACATCGCCCTCGTCGGCGACGCCTCAGGCTCCGTCGATGCTGTCACCGGAGAGGGTCTGGCCCTCTGTTTCCGTCAGGCCGCAGCACTCGCCCTCGCGCTCAAAGCAGACGATCTCGCCCTCTATCAGCACGCCCATCGCCGCATTCAGCGTCTTCCCACTCTCATGTCCCGCAGCCTGCTCCTGATGGACCGCTCCCCTCGCCTCCGCGACCTCACGCTCAACACATTCCAGCGCAGCCCCTGGCTCTTCGAGCGCCTCCTCCAACTTCACATCGGCCACTCTCCTCTGTCTCTGCTCGGCATCAACAATCACTTGCAGCCCGACTACACCTGTTGAACAACTTATCTCATGCGCATCGAACTGCCTTTACATCGCCCTGCGCATCGCGGTAAGTTGAGGGTAACTCTAGGGGAAGCCGAACCATCATGAACGAGTTAGCCAGTCGTTGCATCGCCATCATCGCCAAGTCGAAGAGCATCCCTCCGGACACCATTACTCTGGCAACTACCTTCAACGAGCTCAGCGTAGACTCCCTCGACATGATCAACATCTCCTTCGAGGTCGAAGAGGCCTTCAACATCGAGATCCCCGACGAAGCTCTCGGCAGCATCAAGACGGTAGGCGACATGGTCGACGGCGTAACCAGGCTCAGCAACACCGCCCATCCTCCAGCCGCCACCACCCCCTGAAAAGCCGATTGCTGTTGCTGTTGCTGTTGATCTTGCCGTTGCCTGTCCCTTTGTTTGTCATCCCGAAGGGATCTGCTGTTGTCGTTGTCGTTGTCGTTGTCGTTGCTGTTGCTGTTGTCGTTGTCGTTGCTGTTGTCGTTGCCGTTGCGGTTGCCTGTCCCTTTGTTTGTCATCCCGCAGGGATCTGCTGTTGCTGTTTGCCGTGGTCGCCTTTTGCAAAAGAGCGGGTCATCGAGCCAAGCTTGACCGTTTCTCCTCCAATCCACCCCAAAAATCGTCATTTCGACCGAAGCGACTCACAGTTTCATCGTGAGTCGCGCAGTGGAGAAATCCCCGCATTTCGCTGTTGCTTTTTTGTCATCTCCAAAGAGGAATCTGCTCTTGCCTTCCTTCAACGTCATCCTCCTGAAACTATTAATCTCCGTTTTCCTCAGCAAAATCGCGTGTCAAGCCCCCAAACCACCTAAACATCTCAAACTAAACAAGATCGACTTGGCGTATTAGTTACCTTCAACCAGCTATAATAGAAATAGGAATCAAGAAAAACCCCGGTCAAACCGGGGTTTTATTCTTAAACACAACCTAACTCCTTTGTTTGCCCATTTTTAGCGATAAGCCCTTTGTTTGGATATATTTGCAGGTCATCATGCTTCGTAAACATCTGAATCAAAATACTTTATCGCCGGGCAATGGGGGGTACCCACAACCAACCACCCCCTCACCCCAAAGGGAATCTACAATCAAACCGAACCACCTAACGAAGCAAGAGGAGCAGCATTGAATCGAGTCGTCGTCACCGGCCTGGGCTGCATCACCCCCATCGGCAACTCCGTAGCGGACTTCCGCACCTCTCTCTTCGCCGGAGCCACCGGCATAGCTCCCTTCCCGCCCTACCCCGAAGCTCCTGCCCGCGAAGCTCATGACAAGACCCAGGGCCTCCGCTTCACCCAATCCGCCGCCGTCAAAAACTTCGATCCCCGCGATTACCTCGACTCCGGCATCGTCACCGCCACCGACCGCACCACCCACTTCGCCATCGTAGCCGCACGTCAGGCCGCCACAGAATCGCAGCTAACCAGCCACTATGCCCCGGAGAAGATCGCCATCATCGTCGGCTGCGCCTGCGGTGGCCGCCAAGCCGAAGAGACCGAGACCATCAAGCTCTACGCCCGCGACGCACGCGTTCACCCTCTCACCGTCGTCCGCACCATGGCCTCCGCCGGAGCCAGCAACATCTCCATCGACCGGAAGATCACCGGCCCCACCCTCAACATCTCCACCGCCTGCTCCTCCGGAACCCACGCCATCGGCCTCGCCTTCCAGATGGTCCGCAGCGGCATGGTCTCGGCTGCCATCGCCGGTGGCCACGAAGCTCCACTCACCTTCGGCTTTCTCCGTGCATGGGACAGTATGCGCGTCGTCTCCCCCACCCAGTGCCGCCCCTTCTCCGCCGACCGCGACGGCATGACCCTCGGCGAAGGCGCAGCCATGCTCACGCTCGAAACCCTCGCCTCCGCACAAGCCCGCAACGCCACCATCTACGCCGAAATCGCAGGCTTCGGCTTCTCCGCCGACGCCAGCCACATCACCCAGCCACTCTCCGACGGCGCAGCCTCAGCCATGCGCCAGGCCATCGCCGACGCCAACGCGACTCCAGAAGATGTCGGCTACATCAGTGCCCACGGCACCGGCACCCAGGCAAACGACGCCACCGAAGCCGCCGCCATCCATCAGGTCTTCGGCGACCGCGCAACAAAAATCCCCATCAGCTCCACCAAATCTCTCCACGGCCACTCCATCGGAGCCAGCGGAGCCCTCGAAGCCCTCGCCACCATCCTCGCCCTCCGCGAAGATCTTCTCCCCGCCAACATCGGTGTCACCGAAGTCGATCCCACCCTCAACCTCGACGTCATCCTCGGCCAACCCCGCAAAGCCAGTCCAAAGCTGGTCCTCTCAAACTCTCTGGCCTTCGGCGGCCTCAACGCCGTCCTCGCCCTTCGCCCCGTCTCCTGACAAAAACGCAACCCAATAACCTCTCCGCCTCTCTAAACAAGTGGCAAAACCTGACATGAAAGAGACACTGGACCAACACTTATGACGAAAAGATGCCTTCAGATCCTCCCCCTGATCCTGATCGCCATCCTCACCTCCACAAACCTCCACGCCCAGGCCAAACTAGCCGTTTACGGAACCGTTGGCGGAGAAAAACCTGGGGTCCCCAATGAATGGGGAACCGCCGGAACGGTCGGCCTCTACGTCGGCGTTGTGAAACTAGGTCCGCTAGCCCTATCTGTTGATGGCCGTGCCGACCTCGCCAGCAAGATTAAAAGTGGCCTTGTAGGCCCACGTCTTGCGCTTCACCTTCCAGCCTTTCCGCTCAAGCCTTACGTAGAAGTTCTCATTGGAAGATCCAGCTACCCGAATCTTCCCAATGGACTCCCGCTTAGCAGTAAATTTGTCGGCCGCGGTGTCGTGGGGGTAGATACCACCATCCTGCCGCGCATAGACTGGCGCGTCGTGGAATTCACCTACGGCATCACGACCGCAACTCCTCGCGCAATGTCCCTCACCACCGGACTCGTCTTACGTTTCTAACCAATGATGGAGATCGTCGCGATACCATAGCCAGCAGATGATCTCCGTCCTCATCCTCACCCGTAACGAGCAGCAGGATCTCCCCGGCTGCCTCGCCAGCGTCTCCTGGTCCGACGACATCCACATCTTCGACTCGCAAAGCACCGACTCCACCATCGAGATCGCCAAAGCCGCCGGAGCACAAGTCCACATCCGCGCCTTCGACGACTACGCCACCCACCGCAACGCCGCCCTCACCACCATCTCTTTCAAACACCCGTGGGTCTTCCTCCTCGACGCCGACGAGCGCCCCACAACTGCGCTCTCCCGCGAGATGCAGCAGCTTGCCCTCGCCGCACCGCCCGAAACCTCGGCCTTCCGCGTCCGTCGCCGCGACCACCTCTTCGGCACCTGGCTCAAGCACGCCCAGCTCTCACCCTTCTACATCCGCCTCGTCCGCCCGGAGCGCTGCCACTACACCCGCGCCATCAACGAGGTCCTCGAAGTCGACGGCCTCATCGCCGAACTCAACTATCCCCTCGACCACTTCCCCTTCTCCAAAGGCATCGCCAAATGGGTCGAGAAGCACAACCTCTACTCCTCCATGGAGGCCGAGCTGATCGCCAACAACCAGGGCCTGCAGAACCCCTCGCTGATCACTGCCCTCCGCCACCCCGACTTCCACACCCGCCGCCTCCACCAGAAGGCCATCTTCTACCGCCTCCCCGGCCGCCCCCTCCTCAAGTGGCTCTACATGGTCTTCCTCCGCGGAGCCATCCTCGACGGCGGCGCCGGCCTGACCTATGCCACCCTGCAAGCCTTCTACGAATACCTCATCGTCGTAAAAACCAAAGAGCTTCGTCGCGGCGGAGCCTGAACGCCTACACTTCAGCCGCCAGGCGCGCAGGCCATCGACCCTGCAGACCTTCATCCAATCAAGGTGTCGTAACTCTCAGCCTCCCGGGCTATGGTCTGTCAACAATCGCGCCCACCGCAATTGCCAAAAACACAACGCCTCACACACCGGAGCAACATCGTCGCTGCTCCGGCGTATCGGCTACAGATTACGAAACAAAACTACTGCAGTTTGACAGACTCGACGTTGATCGTGTCGCCCTGAACATCGCCCGTCACGTTCACTCGCAGGTGATCGGTCTTGTCCGTTGCCTTCAGTTCAGCGAGGATCTTCGCATTCCCGTCCGCATCGAACTTCAGGAATTTCTTGTCCGCCGTAAGAATGCCGTAGCCGCTCTTCTCACAGACCAGAGCACAGGACTTCGTGTGGGCGTCCGGATTCGCAGCCACCTTCTTCGAGCAGGCAACGTCAACGACCGGGACATCTTTGAACGACTGGGTAGCCGCCAGTGCGGGTGCAGCCATCAGCCCGAGTGCAATCACCGAAGCAAGTATTTTCATTGTTATTTCTCCGTTTTCATTTTTAACTGCGTTGAACTGCCCGGGTCTTCGCAAGCTTTGGATTCCTGCTCAACCTTCCTCTTTAGCCGTCCGAGCGCATTCTTCACGAACGGTCGTAAGCTGCGAAAGCGCAAACGCGCCTACGGCGATCTCAAGATCCCGTACTGCAAGATCATAGAACATTCCGGTAGTAATCAGGTTCACTGCAATCGCAATCAGCCAGACCATGACAATATAACTGCCGATCTTTGTCCAGCGACTTAACACGATTATTCCGGCAATAATTTCCACCACACCCACAACGTGCATAAAGGTTGACGTGCTAACAGGTACGACCTTCGTCGCATACGGGCTCAGATACATCCCCCAATCGGCCAGTTTATTGAAATACTTGTCCAATCCCGAGATAATCGGCATCAACCCCAGACCGATCTTTAACGCCCACCAGCTATGGTTCAGGCGACGATCGAATGTTTTCATCTTCCACCTCTCAGCCATAAGAGTCCCGGACAGACAAATCGGTTACACCGGCAAGGAAAAAACATTTCACCCGACGCAATATGTCCATAAACGACCACATGTAACCTTTTTCGTCTCATACACTCTCTTAGATAGAAGCGGCTATGGAGATATTCGAGCGATTGAAACCGGAGAGCCTCACAGACGAAGATGTGGTAACTCGCGTCCGCGCAGGAGAGACTGCGCTCTACGAGGTCATCATGCGCCGCTACAACCAGCGTCTCTACCGCATCGCCCGCGCCATCCTGCACAACGACGCCGAAGCCGAAGATGTCATGCAGGATGCATATGTCCGCGCCTACACCCACCTTGGCCAGTTCGCTGCTCGCGCCCCATTCTCCTCATGGCTGACGCGCATCGCTGTCAACGAGGCTCTGGCCCGCCGCCGCTCGTCCAAACAGCACCAGGAAGTGGACGCGACAGAATTTGACGGAGAAATATCCATGCAGAATCGCTACAAGTCTCCCGACCCGGAACAAAACGCCTCCAGCGGGCAGCTAAGAGAGTTCCTCGAGCAGGCCGTCCTCGATCTGCCAGAGCAGTACCGTACCGTCGTCATGCTCCGCGACATCGAAGAACTCAGCACATCCGAGACCGCCGACGCGCTCGACATCACCGTCGAAAACGTAAAGATCCGCCTCCATCGCGGCCACGGTATGATCCGCAACTGGCTCTTCGAGCGCATCGGAGCCAAAGCCACGGAAGCCTTCCCCTTCATGGGAGAGCGTTGCGACCGGGTCGTTCAAAGAGCCTTCGATCGTCTCGCAAACGGAACAACCTTGGACCCCTGTTTAAAAACTTGAAGAGAAGCTGTCATCCCGATCGAAGTCGCGCAGTCTCATCGCGCGACGCAGCGGAGAGTTCCCCGCATTCCGCTCTTGTCTTTGCTGGTCTTTTCACATCGCAGAGCCACAAACCCCATAGTTTTTAAACAGGTTCTCAGACCTGCATATCCAATAAACCGAGCAGTTACGTCGGCCATCTCCACTCTCGAATCTTCTTCGAATCAATCCCGTTCTCGTGAGCATAGTTCACACTCTCGATAATCTGGGTCTTCAGCCACTCCTTCGTATGCGCCGCCGTCGCCTGCAAACGCGGCACCCGATCGATCACATCGATCGCCAGGTCGAACCGGTCAATCTGATTCAGAATCGCAAGCTCCAGTGGAGTATTGATACTCCCTTTTTCCTTGTATCCGCGCACATGAATATTGTCATGATTTGTCCGCCGGTATGTGAACTTGTGAATCAGCGAAGCATACGCATGAAAATTGAAGATCACTGGCTTGTCCTTCGTAAACAGACTGTCGAACTCCCGCGAAGACAGCCCATGCGGATGCTCCTCCTCCGGCATCAACCGGAACAGATCCACCACGTTCACAAACCGTATCTTCACATCGGAGCAACGCTCCCGCAGAATCGCCACCGCAGCCAGCGCCTCCGCCGTAGGAATATCGCCCGCACACGCCACCACCACATCGGGCTCAACACCCGCGTCGTTGCTCGCAAAGTCCCATATCCCAATCCCCTTCGTGCAATGCGCCACTGCCGCTTCCATATCCAGATACTGCAGATGCTCCGCCTTGTCAGCAACGATCACATTCACGTAGTTCGTGCTTCGCAGGCAATGGTCCGTCACACTCAACAGGCAGTTCGCGTCCGGCGGCAGATAGATCCTCGTCACCTGCGGCGATTTATTAGCCACCACATCCAGAAACCCTGGGTCCTGATGCGTAAATCCGTTATGGTCCTGCCTCCACACCAGTGAAGTAATCAACAGATTGATCGACGAGATCGGCGCTCTCCAACGCAGCTCCAGCTTGCTCTTCTCCAGCCACTTCGCATGTTGGTTGAACATCGAGTCGATGATGTGCACAAACGATTCATACGTCGAAAAGAATCCATGCCGCCCCGTCAGCACATAGCCCTCGAACCATCCCTCCAGCGTATGCTCGCTCAAAAACTCCATCACGCGTCCATCCCGCGACAGAAATCCTCCATCCGCATCTTCCGGAAGCATCTTCGCCTCCCACGTCTTCCCGCTGGCCTCGTAGATCTTCTGTAATCTGTTCGACGCCGTCTCGTCCGGCCCAAACACTCGGAAGTTCGTCATGTTCTGCTTCATTGCATCGCGCAAAAACTCCGCCACAACACTCGTCGGCGAAATCACGATCTGTCCCGGCTTCTTCACCTTTACGGCGTAGTCGCGAAAATTTGGCAGCTCCAGCGGTTTCCTCAGCAACCCGCCATTTGCATGTGGATTCGCAGTAATCCGCCGCTGCCCTACAGGAGCCATCTCCCGCAACTCCGCAATCAGCTTGCCCGATTCGTCAAACAACTCCTCCGGCTTGTAACTCCGCATCCACTTCTCCACCATCTTCAAATGTTCTGGATTCGTCTTCGGATCGAGAACCGGCATCTGGTGCGCGCGCCACGAGCCCTCCAGCTTATGCCCATCAATCTCCTTCGGACACGTCCACCCCTTCGGCGTCCGCAGAACAATCATCGGCCATCGCGCCCGCTCCGGTGCCGAACCCTTCGGTGCACTCCGCGCCTTCTTCTGGATCGCGCGAATCTCCTTCACGCAATCCTCCATCACCCTCGCCATCAACTGGTGCATCGTCGCCGGATCGTCCCCTTCAACAAAATACGGCTCCCACCCACACCCCTTGAACATCCACTCCAGCTCTTCGTGTGGGATCCTCGCCAGCACCGTAGGATTCGCGATCTTGTAACCGTTCAGGTGGAGTATCGGCAGCACCGCTCCATCCCGCACCGCATTCAAAAACTTATTCGAGTGCCACGAAGTCGCGAGCGGCCCGGTCTCCGCCTCACCATCCCCCACCACTACAGTCACAATCAAATCCGGGTTATCGAACGCCGCACCAAACCCATGCGACAGGCTGTACCCAAGTTCGCCGCCTTCGTGAATCGATCCCGGCGTCTCCGGCGTGCAATGGCTTCCAATCCCGCCCGGAAATGAAAATTGTTTGAAAAACTTCTGCAAGCCGGCGACATCTTCACTCTTGTCCGGATACACCTCCGAATAAACGCCCTCCAGATAGCTATTCGAAAGCGTAGCCGGTGCCCCGTGTCCAGGCCCCGAGATAAAAATCAAATCCAGATCGTACTTCTTGATCAGCCGATTCAGATGCACCCATACAAACGTCTGCCCCGGATCCGATCCCCAGTGTCCCAGCAGACGATTCTTAATATGCTCCGGCTTCAACGGCTCCCGCAGCAGCGGATTCTCCAGCAGATACAGCATCCCCACGCAGAGATAGTTACAAGCCCGCCAGTAAGCATTCATCTTCCGTAATTCATCCGCTGACAACGGCTGCACACCCTGGCTCTTCCCCTTCACCAATTCCTTCGTCACGCTGCTCATAGACGTCTCCTTCGCTTGCAGTTGAGGCAACAGAATTCAAGAGTTAAATTTGTAACCAAACCGGAACTAATCTCTCAATCGCGCCATGCGTTCCACGTGCACCGCAATCATCCATTCCTCTTTAGCAGGAACTACGTACACCTGGGCTACTGAGTCAGATGCACTCAAACGCCGAACCGTACCGCCCTCAGCTTCATTCAATGCAGAATTCATCGAAATCCCAAGAGAACTCAGGCCACGTAGAATCTCCCCTCGCGACTGCCCATCGTTCTCTCCAATCCCTCCCGCAAACACCACGGCATCCACCCCACCCATCAGCGCCATAAACGCGCCCACCGTCTTCTTCACGCTCCGCGTAAAGATCTCCACCGCCAGCTTCGCCTTCGCATCGCCCTTCCCCGCCGCCTCCCGAACCGCTTTCATATCATTCGCCATCTCTGAAAGCGCCACCATCCCCGCATCATGGTTCATCATCTTCTCCAGCGCGCTCGCTCGGTCTCCTTCCATCTGCCGCAGCAGATAAATCACCAGCCCCGGGTCGAGATCCCCCGGCCGCGTCCCCATCACCACCCCACCAGTAGGCGTCAGCCCCATCGTCGTATCCACCGAGCACCCATCCACCACCGCCGTCACGCTGCATCCGCTCCCCAGATGCGCAATCACCATCCGCCGCGGAAACGGAATCGAATCGCTGGCCCGCAACTGCCGCACAATCGACTCGCAGCTCAACCCATGAAACCCATACCTCCGCACGCCCCGCTCGCGATACACCAAAGGGATCGCATAAGTAGTAGCCGTCTGCGGCATCGTCTGATGAAACACCGTATCGAAACACGCATAGTGCGCCGCATCCGGAAACCGCCCCATCATCTCCCGAATCACTTCGATCGCCGCCGGATCATGCAGAGGCGCAAACTCCACCGCGTCCTCCAGGTCCTTCATCACCGCATCATCGATCCGAACATGCTCCCGCAGCTTCGCCCCCGGATGCACCACGCGATACCCCACCGCCTCCACCTTCGGCAACCTGGCCCCACTCACGGCCTCCACCACCAACCCAATCGTCTCCACCGACGTCCCTGCTTTCACCTCGGCACGTCCACCACTCAAATCCCGCCCCTCGGCATCGCGAAATTTGAACCCTGCCTTCGCCCCGCCGATCCCCGTCACCTCGCCCTCAAACAACGGCCGAAGCTCGCCTCCCTTCGCCTCAAACAGTGAAAATTTGATCGACGAAGACCCGCTATTGATCGCAAGTATGTGCACAGCATCGCCCCTATCCATGCCACTCCCCCTAAGTTACACCTGCAATATCTCCACCCGAAAACTTGCCTATTCCTGCAAAACTCTTTACCAACCCGGTTAGCGTCACCCAAAAGTTACATGCCCTTCGCAAAGCAGAACTCCCCGCTTCCAACTAAACTCATCTCATGTGTGGAATCGTCGGTTACATTGGTCCCCAATCCGTCGTCCCTGTCATTATTGAAGGCCTGCGCCGCCTCGAATACCGCGGCTACGACTCCGCCGGCATCGCCGTAGCCGGTGGCCCCGCCGGCCTCGAGCTTCGCCGCGCACCCGGCAAGCTCCGCAACCTCGAAACCGTCATCGCCGACTCGCCCCTCAACGGCTCCTTCGGCATCGGCCACACCCGCTGGGCCACGCACGGCCGTCCCACGGAAGAAAACGCTCATCCCCACCGCGACGGCTCCGGCACCCTCGTCGTCGTCCACAACGGCATCGTAGAAAACTATCTCTCCCTCAAGAGCGCCCTCATCGCCAAGGGTCACAAGTTCGTCTCCGAAACCGACACCGAGATCATCGCCCACCTCATCGAAGACGAGCTGAACCTCGCCACCGAGAGCACTACCGCCAAACCACCCACAAATCCGGGTGCCTCATCTTCGGCGACGGTCTCATCGTCGACTAAGGTGGGTTCTTCCGGTGACTCCCCCGAAGCCAACGAATCCGAAGCCGTCCTCACCCTCAACAAACCCACCATCCCGTTAGAAGAAGCCGTCCGCCGCGCCGTCAAGCGCATCACCGGAGCCTTCGCCATCGGTGTCCTCTCCGCCTACGAGCCCAACAAGCTAGTCGCCGCCCGCATGGGCCCGCCCGCCGTCATCGGCATCGGCGACGGAGAGTTCTTCCTCGCCTCCGACGTTCCCGGCATCCTGCATCACACCCGCAACATCCACTTCCTCGCCGACGGTGAAGTCGCCATCCTCACCAAACACGGCGTCACCCTCACCGACTTCGAAGGCGCACCCCTCCCCCTCAAAATCCAGCGCATCACATGGGACCCCATCCAGGCAGAAAAGGCCGGCTACAAGCACTTCATGCTCAAGGAGATTAACGAGCAGCCCCGCGCCATCCGCGACACCACCCTCGGCCGCGTCTCTCTCGACACCGGCAAAGTCTTCCTCAACGATCTCCACATCTCCGACAAGGAGATTCGCGAAGCCAGTCAGATCACCATCGCCGCCTGCGGAACCTCATGGCACGCTGGCCTCGCCGGCAAGTTCATGATCGAGCGTCTCGCCCGCCTCCCCGTCGAAGTCGACTACGCCAGCGAGTACCGCTACCGCGACCCCATCGCCGACCCGCACGCCATCGGCCTCCTCATCACCCAGTCCGGCGAAACCGCCGACACCCTCGCCGCCCAGGCCGAGCTCATCGCCAAAGGCTCCAAAACCCTCGCCATCTGCAACGTCGTCGGCGCCGCCATCACCCGCAAAGCCCAGGGCACCCTCACCACCAACGCAGGCCCCGAGATCGGCGTCGCCTCCACCAAGGCCTTCACCGCCCAGCTCACCGCTCTCTTCATCCTCGCTCTGCATCTCGCGCAGATCCGCGGCACCGTCTCCGAAGCCGAATCCCTCCACCTCGTCACCGAACTCTCCAAAATCCCCGGCAAGCTAGACGCCATGCTCAACCTCAACGCCACCGGCACCTCAGAAGGTGTCGCTGCACCCAAACCAGTTCCCGACCGCCGCACCCGAGCCCGCCTGCCTCTCACCACGCAATGCGAAGAGCTGGCCCGAGCCTTCCACACCGCCGACGACTTCCTCTTCCTCGGCCGCGGCATCCACTACCCCATCGCCCTCGAAGGCGCACTCAAGCTCAAAGAGATCTCTTACATCCACGCCGAAGGCTACCCCGCCGGCGAGATGAAGCACGGCCCCAACGCCCTCATCGACGAGACGCTCCCCGTAGTCTGCATCGCCACCAAAGATCCCAACGACCCAGCCAGCGTCCTCAAGTACGAAAAAACCCTCAGCAACATTCAGGAAGTAACCGCCCGTTCCGGCCGAGTCATAGCCATCGCCACCGAAGGCGACCACGAAATCGGCCAGCTAGTCGAGCACACCATCTACATCCCCCAAGCCCCCGAACTACTCCTCCCCCTGCTAGAAGTAGTCCCCCTCCAACTCCTCGCCTACCACATAGCCGTACGCCGAGGCTGCGACGTAGACCAACCCAGAAATTTAGCGAAGAGTGTTACGGTTGAATAGCCGCTGAGTTGTTGCTAAAGAAGACCCGCTTGTTCGTTACATCAAAAAATAAGGCGTAGGCGCTCAAGGTACCAGAACCAAGGAAGCCATCCTCGGGTTGGTTGCCTGTTGTATTTCCTGTATCAGCATTGCTAAGAGCCACATCCCTGATCGGCAGTTCTATCATTTCATTTGAAATTGAGCCGGAATGACCGTGAAGCATCCGGTGACGTCCATTCAGACCTGCTCCTTCCGAATCCTTCCAGCCTCCTATATCTATGAGTTTTTGTTCCCCCACTAGAGCCCGATTTAGTGACAATTCTCTATCGCTTCCAGTGTCCAGCAATATCTTAGCGGAGTCGATCCGCCTGCCAGCGACTGTTGCGGTCATTAGAATAATAGGTAAGCCGGAAGCCGTCGAAATCAGGTCTGCATATGGCACCGTGGATGACAAATCACTCGCGTTGGTCCCTAGTTCGAGTCTTCGATTAGGGAAATCCACTACAAAAGACTGCCTTCGCAGGAAGTCATAGCACAGGATCCCACCGATTGGCTCGCGGAAAAAACTGCTGATATCTTGCAGGCTGATAGCTCGAAAAGTTCCCTTAGCTAATCTTGTATCGCCAAAGCTGAGCTTCAGTTTGTTGGTGGAATATGCACGTAGCGCAGGGTTCTCCCCAGTGCCATCGATTGTACCGATCGGAGTACTCGACACTTTAACACCAAGTGCATCCGCCTGGTCTGCATTGATTACTGTATTAGGGCATCCGGTATCCACAATAAAATGTGCCTGATGGTGACCATTAACAGTCAGGGAAACTACAGGTATACCGTGCATCATCTCAAATGGGATGGTCGCACGAACACCTGAGAAATCTTTTGCGCTCGCTTGACGTTGTCCATACACGGATGGGACAACACACAGGCAGGCCATTAGAAATTGGCCTGCCTGATAAAACCATTGAAAAAAGCGACAGTTGAACACACTTGGCCTCAAGTTTGCGGGATGCAGTCGAGATTTGGCTCGCATGGCGGCGGACCAGATGGATCATCAATCGTGACTCCGACTGCGCCGGCGTCGATCGTGCCAGTTGGCGTGCTGGTCAGTACAGTAGAGAAAGTATAACTGGCGGGTGGCCCATACATAAAAACCAACCCATAATCTTGGGTGGCGGGTGGCCCAGATCTAACCCAGCCACAAATCCGGGTGCCCCATCTTCGCGACGGTCTCATCGTCGATAAGGTGGGCATTCGCGCCACGCGCGAACCGCTTTTAGAAGCCCGCCATACAGCCACCTCCCGCACTTGGAGCACCCTCACTCCCGATCCATGCGATACAGTCATAAAACAGTCGCATGACCAAATTCCCCGGCCAAATCTTCGAGTTCGACCCCGCCAAAGCAGCCAGCAACCGCAAAAAACACGGCGTCACCTTCACCGAAGCGATGACAGTCTTCGACGACCCTTTGGCCTCCACGCTACTCGACGACCAGCACTCTCTCGAAGAAAACCGTTTTATTACTGAAACCAACTCCGGCATCCGTCTCATAGGTGCCCGCGCTGCCACCGCAGCCGAGAGAAAACAATATGAAAAAGGCTGCTGAACCCGATCCTCTCGCGCCACGGCCAAACCTCGACTTCAGCAAAGGCGTGCGCGGCAAACATTTCAAGCGCATGCAGCAGGGTACGAACATCGCCCTCATCGCTCCCGACCTCCTCGAAGCCTTCCCCAACTCTGAAGCCGTCAACGACGCCCTCCGCACCCTCAAGGCAATCGCCGACCGCTCCTCCAAGCCACCCTCCCGCACTCGCACCCGTACTCCGTCGCCCACAAAAGCAACCGCGAGCAGATAATCGCGGTGAGTTGCCACATCTGACCCTCCACAGAATCGGGTGCCCCATATCTCGATTCTGAGATGTGGGCATTCGCGCCCAAGCGCGAACCCTCTTCTCAAAAAAGAGACCCGCCCCTTCCTTGACAAAACCGCCCCAAAAAACCGCCCCCAGGATTCACCCGGTCCGCTCGATGTCCTTGGAGCGATCGGCTAGTCCAAACCTAACCCACGTCCTTCGAAGACTTTGCGCAAAATTGACGGGAGAGGGAGTATCCAACCCTGAAACTTCGCGAAGCCCCTCTCCGTCCAACTGCGTATAGCCATTCAAACCGCTCTCAACCGGTAGGAGAAGAAATGTCCCTGAAGAACAGGATTGTCGCAACACGCTTCCTTCGCATCGCATGCGTTATCGGAACACTCGCAGCCCTCACAGGCATCGCCGCAGCGCAACCACCCTCACACGGCCCCAAAAAGGGATATCTCCTCATCACCGGCGGCGCGACCCAGGCACCCGACTTCCAGCGCTTCATCGAAATGTCCGGCGGCAAGAACGCCCACATCGTCGTCATCCCCACCGCCTCCGTCACCAAGCCAACTGACCAGGCCGCCTTGCAGGAGCAGTACTGCACCTCGCCCAAAAGCGGTTTTGCCGGAGTGAACTGCACCGTCCTCCACACCACGGACCGCGCCGTCGCCAACTCCGCAGCCTTCGTCACCCCGCTTGAAACCGCAACCGGAGTCTGGCTCGTAGGCGGCCGCCACTGGCGCCTCACCGACGCCTACCTCCACACCCGCACCCTCAAAGAACTCTTCAAGGTCCTCGATCGCGGCGGCACTATCGGCGGAGGCTCCGCCGGCGCAACCGTTCAGGGATCCTTCATGGTGCGCGGCTCCTCCAACCCCGACGATAACCACATCATGATGGCCCCCGCCCACGAGATCGGCTTTGACCTCTTCACCAACGTCGCCATCGACCAGCACGTCGACGTCCGCCACCGCGAGAACGATCTAGCCGCCGTCATCAAGGCCCACCCCGGACTCCTCTGCCTCGGCCTCGACCAAAGCACCTCCATGACAATTCACGGAGACACTCTCACCGCCAACGGGCCCAAGCGCATCGCTGTCTGGGACGGAAAAGATCACGACGGCAAGGGCTACTACTACCTCCACACCGGCGACAAGCTCAACACCGCAACCCGCGTCGCAACCTTCGCGCACCCCGCAGAGGCCACCGACAAATAAACCAGCCGAAGTCTGAAGCTGCAAATGATAGCCTTCAGCTATGCCCGGCCCCACACTCGAAGACCGTCTCAACATCCTGCTCGACCATCTGGCCGAAGCAGAACGCGAGTATGCCGCCGGAGTCCCCTACCCGGACAAGACCGGCGGCAACTGGCCCGATAAAATTGCCGGCATCAAAAAGCACATCACCACCATGCGCGAGATGATCGCCAACGAATAAGCGCTGCAGAGCCTGCATCATCCCACATACGCGCGCGCAATCAGCACCAGCGCCAGCTCCCCATCGTAAACGCCAGCACCACCGGATCAGAAAGATCCTAGTCCCCACAGTCCCAGTAGTAAGCTCGAACCGATAGTTACGCGTGCCCTTGAACGTATTGGCAAACGAGCCCCAGCATACCGTGCTCAGCACCGTCATTAAAAACGCAACCCCAAACGTAGTAGGAACGAACATTAGCAGCCACACGGCGCGCAAAAGAACACGAAAAACCATCGCCTGCCTGATGATTCTAAAATCGCCCACGCAAGCGCCCCATCACTCCCACTGCGTGTTATGCCGTTTCAACCACCAGCACGCCGGATTCCCTTGCTGCGGAAAGATCGATCGGCTGCACGTCATCGGCACCGTGCCCATCAGGTCGTACTCCACCTTATTACCCTTCAACGGAGTCGCCAGTAGCTGGTTCACCTGCACCACGTCATACGCCGTGCCATGCGTAACGCGAACCCGCAGCACCGCCCAGTCCCCCACGTACAGCAGACCGAGCAGGACCGCCAGCATCAGTACCGATCGAACCAGCCGCCCTCCCCATTTACTCATCAGCCGAAGTATTGCACACGCACATACGTCCGACCGCACGGCCAGCGGAGGAAGAGCAGGAAGAAGAAAGACCACCATCCAGCCGATAACTTATTCATGGCCACTCCCCAAGTTGGCTAACTGCCAATTAGAGGGTTATTTTATTGAGTAGATTGGCTTTATGCCGCCCTCCACTCCATCCATCGAATTTTGTGGATAAGCAAGGTGAACCGCAGGCCACAACGGCGTCTAAAGTAGTTTATAGGCAGTTTATTGCCAGAATGTCGGCGATCTTTAGTCGAGAATCTCCCCGGGTCCAGGCAACACCGAAGTTCAAAAAAAAGACATTAGAGGTTTGAATGAAAGATAAAAAAGTATTGGTAAGGCTGGCTCTCTCCCTGGCCATCTCCAGCCTCACTTCCATGGCATTCGGCCAAGCCGCCCCCGCAGGAACCCAGCAACTTCAACTCTCCGCATTCGGCGGACTTACCGGCACCTACACCGGTCTGGAAGGTGGAAAAAACCTCGGAATCACCGTCGGGGCCGATCTTGCCTACCTCGGCTTCCGCCGTTTCCTCCCCGCCTTCGAATTGCGCGGCACCTACCCCATCGACCAGGGACACATCGACAGTCAGAAAAACTTCCTCCTAGGCCCGAAAGTCGAGTACCCCATCGGACGCTTTCATCCCTACGCGGACTTCCTCTTTGGCCGAGGCACCATCGACTACCAGAACGGCGGCTTCATCGTGGGCAACCTCCGCTACCTCAGCACCAATACGTTCCTATACTCCCCCGGAATCGGCCTCGACTACGGCCTCACTCACAACATCGAGGTTAAAGTCGACGGCCAGTTCCAGCACTGGAACACCCCCGTCACTCCCTCAGGCTCCATCTACTCAAAAGCGCTTACAGTGGGTTTCGTCTATAACTTCGACTTCAACCCGCACCACCGTCACGGCCACTAGCTGCATCCAATGGATCGGATGTAAAGTACAGCCAACGCTGGACTCAAGCCTCGGCACAGCGTATCGTTTGCGAGCTAAAATTCCTCAATACGGAGTGAACCCATGACCTTTCGACCCCGTCTGATCCGTTCTATTCTGCCAACCTTTTCTGCCGCTCTCATCCTCGGCCTTGTTGCGCCGGTTCTGGTCGCCCAGACGCCTGCTGCAACCTGGTCACAGGAAGATGGCATGCGCATCACGCAAGAGGTACAGAAAAAGCTAAGCAACCTCTCCTACTTCAGTGTCTTCGACTGGATCACCTACGGCTTCCACGGCAAAACCCTCGTCCTAAGGGGTTACGCCTCCCGGCCCATCCTCAAGACGGACGCGGGCAATGCCGTCAAGGGAATTGCCGGAATCGAATCGATCAACAACGAGATCGAAGTCCTTCCCAACTCACCCAATGACGACCGCATCCGCGCTGCCGTCTACAACCGCATCTACACCCAGCCCTCACTGCAAAAGTACAACGCCAACCAGGGTTCTCTCGCGCGTGCTCTCGGACCCGGCGGCCGTAGCATAGCCCTCATGGCCGGCGGCATCACCAACGATCCCCCGATTGGCTTCCACGCCATCCACATCATCGTGAAGAATGGCAATGTCATCCTCTACGGTGTCGTCAACAACGAAACCGATAAAGCCATCGCCGGCATGCAGGCCAACACAGCCCCCGGAGCCTTCAGCGTAGACAACGACCTCATCGTTCAAGGCGCAGCCTCTCAACCCAAAGCGAAATAAGCCACAAACTGGCGCCGGTCAACATCAGATCGGCGCCAGCGCAACACGTTACTCGCCCGCAAAGCATCCACCGGGATTCAACCGCCGCCACCGGCCAAGCCGCCGCATCCCTGCAGCTAGATGTATGGTCCCAGAGTTAGATGGTGCATACTTTTCTGATCATCAGAAGGAGGCACTATGGGACAAGTTCTTCATGGGAGCGCCTGCACGACAGAGGCAGTCCGACGAGCGATACAACATAGTCAAGAGAGCCTGAGAACCTTGGGCCACCGTCATGGGGTCAACCCCAAGACCATTGCCAAGTGGAGGAAGCGGACCTCGGTGGCGGACCGGCGAACCGGGCCGGTGCCGAAGTTCACCGTTCTTTCCCTTCAACAGGAAGCCGTTGTCGTTGCTTTTCGCCGGCATACGCTCCTGCCGCTCGACGACTGTCTTTATGCCCTGCAGGCCACGATGCCTGCAACGGCACCAGATCTCCCAGTTGCCGGACGTCGAAGGCGACCGGCCCCGGCGCAAGGAGTTTTCAAACGCTACCCCATCGGTTACTTCCATATCGATATTGCGGAAGTTCGCACCGAACAGGGCAAGCTCTATCTCCTGGTCGGCGGCGACGCGGTCCATATCGATGGCCTGCTGGGCGACACCGCGAAAGAAGTTCCCTCCGCCGACGACGATGGCGATCTGGCAACCGAGGGCGTGAACGGCGGCGATCTCTGCGGCTACTTTGTGGATGAAGACAGCGTCGATGCCAAAGCCCTTGCCTGCAGCCAGGGCTTCTCCAGAGATTTTGAGGAGGATTCTTTTGTACATGTCAGGGTTAAGTATCGCAT
>JBDTEQ010000006.1:0-18438 GCA_039922475.1 Edaphobacter sp. | reverse complement strand
CGGTCGATCAGAAAGAACACTACTCGTTTCCGGTGGTGACTGGAATTGTGGCGAGCGATCCGCTGTCGACGCGGGCGGCGCGGATGAAGATCTTTGAGCGGTTCACGTCGGAGCTGGATGGGTCGGGGGAGAAGATCTCGGAGGAGTTGAGCGAGGTCGATCTATCGAATCCGGAGGATGTGCAGGCGATGATTCCGGATCACTCGACGGAGATCCTGGTTCATTTTGGGGAAGCTGATTTTCTGGGCCGGTATCAGCGGTTCCAACAGCATCTTTCGGAGTGGAAGACGCTGTATCCGAAGCTGTCGTCGGTGGATATGCGGTATGACCGGCAGGTGGTGTTGCAGATGCCGCCGGGAGCGGCCGCAGCTTCGAATGGAGGCGCGAACACGGATGCTCTTGCGCCTGACGATAATGTCAAGCCAGTGTCAGCGGCTCCGATTGTTGCCAGTGCTGTAGGTAAGCCTGTGGCGAAGCCGAGCGCGAAGACGGTAAGGACACCTAATGTCGCGGCTACTGCCAAGACTTCTGCTGCTCCGGCAAAGGCGGCTTTGAAGGCTGCCGCTAAAACTGCAGCGAAGACGCCGGTGAAACATTCTGCAGCAGCTAAGCCAGTTGTGAAGGCTCCGATGCCTGTGATTGCGCGGAGTGAGGTTGCCTTTGCGGTTCCGGCGAAGAAGAACGCGCCGAAGAGTAAAGCTCATAGGGTGGCGGCGAAACATCCCCCATCAGTTGTACGGCACAAGATGAGTAATACCCACTATCATCCTACCCAGGCGGTTCATCCATGAATCAGAAGCAGGACAATCTGATCACCGTGCTCGATGCGGGCAGTACGAAGAGCTGTGTGCTGGTGGCGGAGTTGCAGGACGGCGTGCTGCGGTATCGCGGACATGGCATTGAGCCGTCGCATGGGATGCGCAAGGGTTTGATCGCGGAGTTGGGGCCTGCAGCGGAGGCGATCAATCGTGCGGCGTTGACTGCGGAGCGAATGACGAAGGCCGGAATTGAGACGGCGGTGGTGGGGATCGGCGGGACGCATGTGCGGGGGATCAACTCGCGTGGCGGCATCAGCATGGGCAGCCGGATGCGGGAGATTACACGCGAAGAGGTGCGGGCGACGGTGGACCGGGCGCGAAGTGTGGCGCTGCCTCCAGACCGCGAGGTGCTGCATCTTTTGCCGCAGGAGTTCATCCTGGATGATCAGTCGGGGATTCATGATCCGGTGGGAATGGTGGGGAACAAGCTTGAGGTGAATCTGCATCTATCGACTTGTTCGGGCGGCGTGGCGCAGAGTGTGATTACGTGCGCGAACCGGGCCGGGCTCGAGGTGCAGGATACGGTGTTTGAAGGAATCGCCGCGGCTGAGGCTGTGTTGAGCGCGGATGAGCGGGAGCTGGGCGTTTGCGTGGCCGATATTGGCTCGAGTACTACGGAGCTGGCGGTGTTCTTTGAGGGGTCGATTGCGCATACTGCAGTGCTGCCGATTGGCGGAGACCACTTTACGAACGACCTTGCCGTTGGGCTGCATGTGACGGTTGAAGAAGCCGAATACCTGAAGAAGATTTATGGACACTGCGTGGTGACAGCAGTGCCGCAGCTGAATGAGATTGAGGTTGGAGGAAATCTCGCGATCTCCGGCGGCCAGCCCGCGCGGATGGTACGACAGAGATTTCTTGCAGAGATTCTGGAGCCTCGTGCGCGCGAGTTGTGTACGATGCTGCGGGATAATCTGCGCAATGGCGGGGTGCTGGAGGCTTTGGGTGCGGGTTGCGTGTTTACCGGCGGCGGCGCGTTGATGGCCGGGTTGCTGGATAATGCGGAGAGCCTGTTGCGCGTGCCGGCTCGGGTGGGGTATCCGGTGCCGCTTTCGCGGATGCCTGCGGAGCTGGCTGCTCCGGAGTATGCTGTTGCGATCGGGATGCTGCTGTATACGCACCGGACGCAGGTACGACGAGCGAGTGAGGAGCAGGGGCTTCGGGCTAAGTTGAAGGCTATTTTTGCCGGGAGTTTTTAGCTAACCAAGACTTCAAAGAGGGTGTCCTGCCGGACGGGCCCGCTGCGCGCGGGGCGGTCACTTCGTGACGTGTATACCGGTCTTGCAGGAACAGACTGCCGGCCCTCCCGTTGGTTGGGAATCTTTAACGAATTTATTTTTTTGTTCAGGTTTAAGAGGCTATGGCGGCTTCGATGCTTGGCGCGATCGAGAGGATGGAGTCGGTGCGGGTCATCTTGAGGACGTCGAGTACTTTTGGGTTGGGGGCGACCAGATGCAGATGGCCGCCCCGGGTTTTCATGTTGCCGTAGAGGAGCAGGAGCACGCCGAGGCCGGCGCTGTCGAGGTATTCGACGCCCGAGAGATCGAGGACGAGCTTGTGGATGCCGTGATCGATGAGGCCGCTGATCTGGGCTTCGATCTCGCGCAGGGGTGTACCGAAGGCCATGCGTCCGGTGAGGCGAAATACGGCGGTGGTGAGATCGATGGGTTGGTACACCGCTTTGAGAGACATGAGTCAGACTCCTCCCGGTGACCGCGTGGTCTTACTCTGTTTGATGCGCGAATGAGCTTTCCGGGTACCAGGATGGACGCTGGGGCGCGTTTGCGACGCGAACGGCGAGCTCTGCGAGGAGATGCGTGAACTGTGCGGCTGCGGCTTTGTCGACGGGTTGATTGAGGTCGTCGGAGGGCTTGTGGTAGCGCGTCTTGACGAAGTCGTTGAAGGTTTTCATCTCAGGCGAGTCGGGTGTCCAGCCGAACTTGAAGGCGAGAGCGGGGATGCCCTGAGCGATGAAGTTGACCTGGTCGCTGCGGATGAAGCGGTTCTCGTCGGGTTGTTTGTCGAACTGTACTTCGACGTCGTTGAGCTGGGCGACGGCACGCGCGTCGTTGCCGAGGGTGGACTCGCCGAGGCCCTGGACTTCGAGATAGCGGAGCGGGAAGAGAGGCAGGAACATGTCCATGTTGAGGTCGGCGACGATGTTCGATTTGTCGACGGTGGGTTTGGCGGCAAAGTAAGCGGAGCCTAGCTCTCCCATCTCTTCGGCGGTGAGCGCGATAAAGAGGATGGAGCGTTTGGGGCGCGGGCCGGCGGCGAGAAGCTTTGCGGCTTCGATGACGGAGGCGATTCCAGAGGCGTTGTCCATCGCGCCGTTGTAGATGGTGTCTCCGTTGACGGGCTTTCCGACGCCGACGTGATCGAGGTGGGCGCTGATGACGACGAACTCGTGTTTGAGGGTGGGATCGGAGCCTTCGAGTTCGCCGATTACATTTTGCGTATCGATGGAAGGATTCTGTGAGGCGACAGTGTCGATGTGAATGGTAGTGTTCATGTCGAATGTGGGCAGAGGCTTTCCTGCGTCAATCAATGGCTGCAGCTGTGCCATGGTGTGGCCGGAGAGGCTGAGGAGCTTGTCCGCATTTTTAAGCTGGACGGACGCATTGACGCGCAGGCCGGCGAGGGTGTCGAGAGACTGATCGGCGAAGAGGATGGTGGGACGAGGCTGGGGCGGCGGTGGTGGAGTGGCGGGCTTGCCTGGCACTGGTGCTGGGCCGGGAAGAGGCCGCGGCGGATTGATCGAGATGATGCCGATGACGCCGGCAGCCTTGAGGGTCTTCCAGCGCTGCGCGGGCATGCGGGCATAGGCGCGGAGCGGGCCCTGGAGTTTTGCGGGTGCGCTGTTGTAGAGCACGACGACTTTGCCGCGGAGGTCGAGGCCGGCAAGATCGTCGATGTGTTTGTACGGCAGGTGGAGTCCGTAACCGATAAACACCAGAGGAGCGTCGACGGCGGGGCCTGAGGTGACGTGGGGGCTGAGCGTGATGTCCTTGCCTGGTTTGAGGGTGGTGTGTTTGCCGGCGGATATGAGCTCGACGCTGGATTTGTCGTCGTCGGTGCGGAAGGAGAGAAGCTTGATGGGCTGGAGGAAACCTTCGGTGCCCGCGGGCTTCAGACCGACTTCTTTGAATTGGCTGACGACGTATTGCGTGGCAGCTTCGAAGCCGGGTGTGCCGGGGAGGCGGCCCTGGAGCTTGTCGTCAGCCAGATATTGCACATGCGACCACCATGCAGCTCCGGCTGCGTTCCAATCGGGTTCGGAGGGCGTGGCAGAGGGCGTTTGAGCGAAGAGAGTGAGCGAGAGGAGAACGACAGGGAGGGCCCGCAACAGCTTCATGAAAGCTCCAGTGAGATCGAGGATGAACAAAATCATACTCTCGCATGGACGCCGGTTGCTTAAGGTGCGAATCTTCGGGGCTTTGGACGACAGTAGACGGGCAGACTCTGAATCTTCGCTTGCAAGGCGGTCGTTGAACCAATGATGGTACGTTTGGTGGAAAACTGGGTCGTGCATTGGGCGTGGAGGTGGGAGAATTAAAAGACCTTTCAAGGAGTACCTGCTGCCATGCCGAACCTGCCGAACGACGACCTTCGTATTCACTATCATGATGAGATTCCGCACGGAGCGCGGATCAAGGTGATTGGCGTGGGTGGCGGCGGAAATAATGCCGTGAACCGGATGATTGCGGCGAATGTGGTCGGGGTCGAATTTATTGCGGCGAACACGGATGTGCAGGCGCTGCAGACGTCGAATGCTCCGGTGAAGCTGCAGCTTGGGGTGAAGCTGACGAGCGGGCTTGGAGCCGGGGCGAATCCGGATGTGGGTCGGAGAGCAGCTCTGGAGGATTCGGAGAAGATCATCGAGGCGCTTGAGGGCGCGGATATGGTGTTTGTGACGGCTGGGCTTGGCGGCGGGACAGGGACTGGCGCGGCTCCGGTGATTGCGAGTCTGGCGAGCGAGATGGGCGCGCTGACGGTGGCGGTGGTGACGCGACCGTTTGCGTTTGAAGGCAAACGGCGAATGCAGCAGGCTGAGCGCGGATTGCAGGAGCTTCTGGATTCGGTCGATACGGTGATCGTGATTCCGAACGAGAAGCTGCTTGCAGTGGCAAAGGATGCGGGATTTTTCGAGAGCTTCCGGATTGCGGACGATGTGCTGCGGCAGGGGGTGCAGGGGATCTCGGACATTATTACGATTCCAGGCGTGATCAACCGCGACTTCGCCGACGTGAAGACGACGATGGCGGGGATGGGCTATGCGGTGATGGGGACGGCGATGCGATCGGGGGCGGACCGCGCGGTGGAGGCTGCGATGGCTGCGATGGCTTCTCCGCTGCTGGAGTCGGGAGCGATCGATGGAGCGAAGGGAATCCTGATCAACATTACAGGGTCGAGCAGTTTGAAGCTGACGGAGGTGAATGAGGCTTCGAGCATCATTCAGAATGCTGCGCATGAAGACGCGAATATTATCTTTGGCGCGGTGCAGGATGAGACGATGGGCGATGAGGTGAAGATCACCGTGATCGCTACAGGCTTCAAGCAGCAGGAGATGCCGCAGCGAAGGGAACGGATGCTGGCGGAGGCGGCGCTGCCGACGATGCGGTATGACGTGCCGATTCAGCCGCGAGTGACGACACAGCGTCCAGTTCCCCGGTTTGCGAGTGAGGCGGAGACGGAACAGGTGAGTTCGCCTGCGCGTGAAGAGAAGGGTGCTCCGCCGGAGCTGATTCCGGTGAAGGCTTCTGTGTTTGACGACGATTTTTTTCAGGCTTCGCCGGGGCATGAGGGAGTGAATACCGAAGAAAACGGGCTGCGGCATCGGGATTCAACTCACTCTTCTTCGCCGTCGCGCGTCCAAACGGAGGATGTTCGCATTGCGGCGGAAGATGTTTCAGTTGCGGAACCGTCTGTTCGGGTGCCGCCGTATGGGAACGCGGTGGGGGGGGCAGCAGAAGCTGTTGAGCCGGATGAGTTGGACATTCCCGCATTCTTGCGTCGCGGAAACTGATGGATCTATAGTAGTTTGAATGAGCTAGCACAAAAGTGGGACAGTGCAGCCGTGTTGGATGATGTTATATAAGAGGCTTATAAGCCGGCTTTTTGTATGGATGGCATTTGGATTGCAGTCAAATCAATAAGAGGGATTCGCCTGTGTCTGGATTGATTAAAGCTTTTGGCGTAATCCTCTTCGGCCTTGTATTGGGTGCTGGAGCGGGTTCAAGTGCAGCGACGATTACGACTGGAAAGACCAAGCACCATTCTGCCGGAACGGCGAGGGTGGCTGCGAAGCTGACGACACATGCGCGTACTACGCATGCGAGGGTGAAGCGTGCAGCGACGAAGAAGACTGGGACGCACGTTGTGACGACGAAGGTCGCGGCGCGTGGACATGTGCGCGGAGCCCGTCCGACGCTGGCGGTGCGGCGGACACGGTATCGGTATCGGGAACATTTTTCTGCAAGCTCGTTTGCCGACAACCTGACGTTGGGCGACGTGACGGAGGGGGAAGATCCTGTGGTGCGCGCGGCGGCGATTGAGGCGCTGGGCAATATGAACGGGACTGCGGTTGCGATCGATCCTTCCAATGGACGCATTCTTGCGATGGTTAACCAGAAGCTGGCGTTGTCGCGTGGAGCGGAGCCGTGTTCGACGATCAAGCTGACTGTGGCTCTGGCTGCGCTGGAAGAAGGGATTGTGCAGAGCGATACTCCGGTGAACCTGGGTGGACATTTTCACCTGACGATGACCGAGGCGCTGGCGCACTCGAACAATCTTTATTTTGAGACACTGGGGCGGCGGTTGGGATTTGAACGCGTGAAGCACTATGCAAATGAGTTTGGCCTGGGTGAGCTGGCTGGGTATCACATTCAGGGAGAGCAACTGGGGACGTATCCGGATGAGGTGTTGCCGGCGTCGCTGGGCGGGGTGGGGAGAATGTGCTCGTTTGGCGAGAGCGTGTCGATGACTCCGCTGCAACTGGGTGCTCTGGTGGCGGCGATCGCGAATGGCGGCACACTGTATTATCTGCAGCATCCTGAGACGCCGGCTGAGGTCGATGCATTTGAGCCGAAGGTGAAGCGGACACTGGATATCGCTCCGCTGATTCCAGAGATCTCGCAGGGTATGCAGGGCGCAGTGCAGTATGGGACGGCACGGTCGCTGCGCGCGAACTTCAGCGAATTTCCTGTGATGGGTAAGACCGGGACCTGCTCGAATAATGGGACGCGGTTCGGATGGTTTGGATCGTATGCGGATACTCCGAATGGGCGGATCGTTACGGTGTTTTTCCTGGAAGGCGGCCGGCCTACATTTGGACCGAAGGCGGCTGAGCTGACGGGCGAGTTCTACAGGGCGCTGTGGGACAAGAGTTATTTTCAGCAGAAGACTACCGTTGCCACGGGTGGCGAAGTGGGCGGCAACGAGTAGAGTCCCAGCTGTTGCGTCTTTTCGTGGCATTCAGCGTTCATATTTTGTCCGACAACTTGTTTCCTTCATCTGAGTGGGGAGCTACCTGAGATTGGTCAGGTCGCGGCGGTGCGTGTGGAGTTGCGAGTGCTGCGCCTTGGCTTGGATCGCGGAATCGAGTAGAAGGGAACCATGAAGATTTTGACTGCTGAGGAGATGCGCGCGGCTGACCGGCGCACGGTGGAGGAGTTTGGCGTGCCGCCGGGGTCGCTGATGGAGTGTGCAGGAGGAGCGGTGGCGGCGTTTTGTCTGCGGCAGTATGGCGCGAAGTCGCCGGTAGTTGTGCTTTGCGGAAAGGGAAACAACGGCGGCGACGGGTTTGTCGCAGCGCGGGTTTTGACGCAGGCAGGGCTGACAGTGCGGGTCGTTTTGCTGGGGCGGATGGATGAAGTGAAGGGTGAGGCCGCGGGGGCTTTGGCGCGGTTTCGGCGTGAGATTTCAACCGTGATCGTCGACGAGATTGTGGATGATGCGGGTTTGAAGGCTTGCATGCCGGTACTTCAAGATGCGGCGTTGCTGGTTGATGCTGTGGTGGGGACGGGGTTCAAACCTCCGCTGCGCGGGCTTGCGGTTGGGTTGCGGGAGATTGTGGAGGGGTTGGATGTGCCGGTGGTGGCAGTGGATCTGCCTTCGGGATGGGATGCAGATTCGATGGGGCAGACGGAGGAGGGAGCGTTTCGCGCGGATGCGGTGGTGACGTTTACTGCGCCGAAGATGGCGCATGTGTTTGGACACCTGACACAGAATGAGAAGTCTGGAGGGGCGTTTGGGCCGGTGGTGCTGGCTGGGATCGGATCGCCGGATGCTGCTGTGGTTTCGAGTGGCCGCTTGAGCTGGGCGGGAGCTTCGAAGGTGGTGGCAGAGAAGGCGCGGGATGTGAACTCGAATAAAGGCATGTACGGACATGTGTTGGTGATCGGCGGGAGCTGTGGGAAGGCGGGGGCTCCGGCGATGGCTTCGCTGGCGTGCCTGCGCAGCGGTGCGGGACTGGTGACTGCGGCGGTGCCGAAGAGCATTCTGGAGACGGTGGCGGGAGTGACGCCGGAGTTGATGATGGTGCCGCTGGCGGAGGGGATTAAGGGTGCGGTGTCGTTCAAAAATCTGGATGGAGCGAAACTAGACGCCTTGATGAATCGGATCAGCGTCGTGGCGGTGGGGCCTGGGTTATCGACGGAGGGCGATGCCCCGATGTTTGCACGGCAGATGGTGGAGAAAACGACGGTTCCTGTGGTGATCGATGCAGATGCGTTGAATGCGTTTGCGGGAAAGGCGCGGATGCTGAATGGGAAGGGCAGAGTGATGGTGTTGACGCCGCATCCGGGGGAGATGGCGCGGCTGGTGGGGTTGACGGTGAAAGAAGTGGAGACAGACCGGATCGGGTTGGCGCGGCGATTTGCGACGGAGCACAAGTTGACGCTGGTGTTGAAGGGATGGAGGACACTGGTGGCGCATCCGGATGGTTCGATTGCGGTGAATACGAGTGGGAACCCTGCGATGGCGAAGGGCGGGAGCGGAGATATTCTGACGGGGATCGTTGCGGCGATGCTGGCGCAGTTTCCCGACGATGTGGCGCGGGCAGTGGAGGCGGCGGTGTATCTGCATGGGCTGGCGGGTGACTTTGCGGCCCGGGCGATGGATGAGCATACGGTACTTGCAACCGATACGGTTACACATCTTTCGGACGCGTTTCGATATCGAGCGACGGATGAGGATGGGCTGACGTGGATTTGCGGTTTGCGAAAATGCAGGGAGTAGGGAATAGGGAGCAGGGACTAGCAGACAAAGCATCGGCAACAGAGTGTGGAGGATTTTTTGCGGGAGAAGCGGTTTAAGACGCGGAGCGAGGCGGGGACGCTGGCGATGGGGGAGAGGGTGGCGGAGATGCTGCTGCCTGCTCCAAAGCTGATTGTGCTGCGAGGGGATTTAGGCGCGGGAAAGACGACGCTGGTGAAGGGAATTGCGGCTGCGTTGGGGGCGGCGGAGGCTTCGGAGGTGACGAGTCCTACGTTCACGCTGGTGCATGAGTATTTGGGGAAAGATGTGCGGCTGTATCATCTCGATCTTTACCGGCTGGAGACGGAGCGGGCGTTGCTGACTCTGGGGCTGGAGGAGATGGCGGAACAGCCGGATGCGCTGGTGCTGGTGGAGTGGGGGGAGAAGTTTCCTAGTGTCGTGGCTCGGGCGGATGGGGAGATCTTTATTGAACATGCGGGTGGGGATGAGCGGATGTTCTATGTGCGGCTGAAGGGGTGAGGAAAAAACGCCGCGCCCTTGGCAATTCGATGGGCGCGGCGGCGGTGGAGGGTTACAGTGAAAAAGTGCCGGTGACGGCTACTGAGTCTACTGGTCGTTGCCCTGGAGGTTTTCTACCGCAGTGATGGTGCCGAAGAGGCCGTCCTGCTCGTTGTTGATGCCGGCGGTAAAGAAGAGCGAGTTGGCGGGGCCGGCGGCGCCACCGTTGCCGAACTGCAGCGACCAGATGCGGTCGATGACGATGGGGTTGTTGGAGGCGTTATTCAGCGTGCCCTTGAATTTGCCGGTGACGGGATCGAAGACGAGGATTTCGCCGCTGCCAAACTGGCCGACGAGGACATCGTGGCTGTTGGCACCGAAGTCGGTCGAGGCAAGCACCATCCCCCAGGGAGAGTTGAACCATGCGCCGTGCTGGAGGCGGTGAAGGAGTTTGCCGGTGGGCGAGAAGACATCGACGTAACCATGGCCGGCACCGTCGACCTGATCGTGCTTTGCGGAGTCCTGCCTGGCGAAGCTGACATAAAGATTGCCGCCAATGTTCTGGACGTTGAAGGGGACGTAGCCGTCGGGGAGCTCTTCGTCGCTGAACGCGTTGCTGTCCCGATCGCCGTCGTTGTCGCCGTCGCGGTCGGGACGGAGTTGAGCGGGCTTGAAGCTGGAGTCGAAGACGGCGATCTGGCCGCGTCGGAAGTCGGCTACATAGAGGAAGGATTGCGCCATGCCGCCGACGGTTGCGGTGGCGATGGTGGCTCCCTTGAAGACGGACTTTTCCTTGTTGTTGACGACGACTACGGCGGTGGTTGGCTTCACTCCGGGATTCCAGCCGGAGATTGTGCCGTCTTCAGTTACAAACAGAAAGATGGCGCTTTTGCCCGGCGCGACCTGGAATGCGCTGGGGTCTCCGTTGAAGATGACGCCGGAGGGGGAACCGGCACCGGTGGAGGGATCGTTGGAGGGAATGGTGACGACGAGCGGTATGATCTTGCCGGTGCCATCGTAGAGGGTAGAGAAACCGCTGCCGTTGTTGCCGATCCACCAAGGGCTGCCCGAGCTGCGGGCCAGGCCCCAGGGGTTGACGAGATTGGCGTCGCGCGTGGGAGCGAGTGAGGCCTGGTCGGAGGTGAGGTTGGTCTGCTTGTAGTGCTGAACATTTTGCGCGGAGGCTGGGGTGAGAGACGCTGCAGCGAGCATCAGCGCCAGGACGGTATAAGCGCCTGTTTCGAGAATCGAGCGGGTCTGCATGGAAAGGCTCCTTGGGACGATGCCGGAGGCAGTCTTACGTTGGGGGATGTTTGGCTCTGGCTCGTCCAGACGACTCTAGACGCGGGATCGGGACCGAATGTCATAGAAATATCTTTGGTTTGTGAAGAGATTGTCGCGGAGCGGACGTGCGTCCGGTGAAGCGGTAGATGGCGCACTCTTCGTCGCCGGTGGAGCCATAGTCTTTTTGCTGGGCGATAGCAGCCAGGTCTGCGACGTGGTCTTCGGGTGACATGGCTACGGGGCCGAGGAAGAGACGCGAGAAGGCTGGGTGGCGGTCGAGGGTGCTGCGGCACTCGGCGTTGACGTAGAGGAGATCGAAGGCTGGTGCGGGAGTGCCGGGCTTTTTTGCGAGTCGGGCTTCGATGCGGCGGAGGAGGAGTTTGAGGACGGGGGCTTCGAAGGGGTGGAATAGGAAGGCGAGGGTGGGGGTACGGGGGAGGTCGAAGGTTAGGGCGTCCTGCTCGTAGAGGCGGATGGGGGCGAGTGGAGGTGCGGTGGTGTCGGTTGCGTGGGTGGCCAGCCAGTGGTCGAGGTTGGATTGGGCGATGTCGGCGAGGGTGGGGTTGAGCTCGATGCCGATGACCTGGTGGAAGGGGAGCTGGCTGGCGACGAGCATGGCGCGGCCTTTGCCGGCGCCGTAGTCGATGAAGGTGTAGTGGTCGATGGGGTGGGGCGGGTTGGTGGCGCGCCAGAGATCGATGAGGGTGCGGAGGATGCTGGGAGCTACGCCGTAGTAGGCGGTGACGTGGGAGTCGTTGGGGTGGCCGGTGATGAGGTTGCCGGCGGCGATGAGGCCGCTGGTGTCGACGCCGTGGATCTGGTCGAAGGGGTGTTGCGGCGGCGTTGGTGGGGGCATCACGAGCAGCTTTTTGGATTTGCGTGTGGGCATGCGATTAGCGGATTTGGATGAGATTCGGGTTTCCGTCGAGGCCGAGAGTTTTGCGGCCGGCTGGAGTGATTTGTTGGGGAGACCATGCGGGCTTTTCGAGGAGAGTGACGATGGTTTGGCTGACGGCTTCGAGACCGGCGAGGCGATTTTCGATCTGGGCTTTGAGTTGGGCGGTGGCGGCTTCGTCGGTTTGAGTGGGTGTGAGTTCGATTGCGAGGTGGTGTTTTTTCGGGACGCCGGGGATGTTTGTGCCCGGGGCTTCGTGGTCGCGTGTGATTTTGATGGAGCGGATGAGGCCGAGGTCGACGATGTTGCAGGGGAAGACGGGATCGTAGCAGTCACGGAGAGCGGCGAGGATGTCGGCTTCGGTGAGCATCTGTGTTGATGATAGCCCCCCCACCCCGCCAGAAAGTGTGCAAAGTCTTCGATTCAGATACTTTAGCTGTGGACTTCGCGGGGCCGGGTTGACCGAACCTTGCGTTGAGTGGGGTTTGGGCAGGGCGTTTTGTCAAACCTGGTGCTTGTGCACGGTGCGGGCTAAGGCGTAACAGTGATCAAAGAGATAAAAAGGCCGATAAGAGCTGATTGGGTGGAGGGCCGGTCTAATTTTTGCGCTCTACGAGATACTGGGCGAGGGATTTGAGCGGGGTTGCGGCTTCGCCGAAGGGTTCGAGTGCGGCGAAGGCGTCGGCGATGAGTTCTTCGGCGTCTTTGAGGGATTTTTCGATACCGAAGACTGCCGGCCAGGTGGCTTTGATGCTGGCGGTGTCTTTGCCTGCGGTCTTGCCTAGCTCTTCTGAGCTTTGGGTCATGTCGAGGACGTCGTCGACGATCTGGAAGGCGAGGCCGGCTTTTTCGCCGAAGGTGCGGAGGCGGTGAACCCACATCTCAGAATCGAGATGTGGGGCGCCCGGATTTTTGGCGAGGCCATAGAGGCCTCCGGAGATGATGCTGGTGGTGATGAGTGCTCCGGTTTTGGCGCGGTGGATGGCTTCGACGAGTTCAGCGGTGGGAGCGACGCCTTCGGATTCGATGTCCATGACCTGCCCGCCGATCATGCCTGGGGGGAGCTGCGTGTTGAGATCGCCGACGCGGCCTACTCCGCTGCCGATGGCGAGAGAGATTTCGCGGAGGATCGCTACCGTGGTTGCTGGTGGGGATTGGAGCTGGGCGAGGGTCTGGAAGGCGAGGGTTTGGAGGGCATCTCCAGCGAGGATCGCGATTGCTTCACCGAATACTTTATGGCAGGTGGGCTGGCCGCGGCGGAGATCGTCGTTGTCGAGGGCGGGGAGATCGTCGTGGATAAGCGAATAGGTGTGGAGCATCTCGATGGCTGCGCCGAGGTTGGCTGCGCCTTCGGGGATTTCGCCGGTGCCTGCGACCATGCGGGCGGCTTCCATGCAGAGGATGGGGCGGAGACGTTTGCCTCCGGCGAAGACGCTGTGGCGCATGGCTCGGTGGATGGAGTGAGGGAGGGTGTCGGGTGAGGGCAGAAGGCGTTCGAGGGCGGCATCGGTGAGCTGCGCGCCGGAAGAGAGCAAGGTTTTTACGTCGAGAGGCATTGGTGTTGATGATAAATGAGCTTGCGCGGCTGCGGATTTTTGTGGGTTTGCGCGGAGGTTATTGCTTGTGGAATCTTCGGTAGTCGCGGCGGATGAGGAAGACCAGGAGAACCAAGGATGCGAGTGAGATCGCGTCGCCTAGAGTCTGGTCGAGGGTTTGGGTGTAGGCGATGTCGATGGTTGACGGGCCAGTGGGAATGGGAAGGGTGATGAGGCCGTCGCGGCGTTGCGTTTGTGCGATGACGGAGGCTCCGTTGAGGGTGATGTGCCAGGAGGGGTAGGCGCGGAGGTTGAGGATGAGGTCTTCTGGGATGGGCGAGTTGAGGGTGAGGTGTTGAGGAGCGGGGGCTGGTTGCGAGTTGGCCGGGGCTTTGGCGTTGGGGTCGGGGGAGAGCCACCAGGCGGGGTTGGTTTGGGCGAGGGAGTCGTTATCGGCAGTGGTTGGGGTGTACTCGTCGGAGGGTTCGGTGCCCTGGTTGGAGTGGAAGAGAGTGAGGCGGGCTTGTACGGTGTCTTCTGCGTCGCAGGTCTGGTGGAAGATGGCGTAGGCGGGATAGGTGAGGGTGGCTGCTATCACCATGGTGAGGATTGAGATGGTTGCCGGTTTGAATTTGATTGGAGGAAGGGCGATGGCTACGGCTAGTGCGAGAGCTGCGTCGAGGATGGCTACGAGTCGCCAGGGGAATTGCAGGTAGAGGAGTTCAGGGGTGTGGTTCCAGAGGAATGCGGTGAGGGGTGTGAGGAGGAGAGCGATCGCTATGGTGAGGGTGGCGAGAACGTAGATTACCGGGCGCTTGCTGAGATGGGCAGGAGCGGTCGCGCTCTCGCGCGATGCCCACATCTCAGAATCGAGATATGGGGCACCCGGTTCCGTGGCTCTTCGTGAGGTACCCGGATTTGTGGTTGGTCGAGCGGCACCCGGTTTGGTGGCTTGTCGAGCGGCGAGGAGCGCTGCCGCCGCGAGTGCGATGAGGAGGATGGCGATGAGGGAGGCGGTGTGGAGGACTTGGTCGTGGAAGATGTCGCCGGTGTGGTGGAAGAGGAAGTTGTCCTGGATGCGCATGTTGGGGATGATGGCCATGGCGATCTGGACGTAGCGGCGTTCGTAGGCGGCGGGGAGGATGTAGACAGCGGCGAGGCCTAGACCGAGGATTGTGCCGGCTATGGTGTTGAGGGCGATTTGGAGACGTGTCTGGGGTGGGGTGGTTGCGATATTGGCATGGGCGGGAGCGGTCGCGCTTTCGCGCGATGCCCACATCTCAGAATCGAGATATGGGGCACCCGGATTTGTCCACATCTGAGAATCGAGATATGGGGCACGCGGCGAATAACCCAGTGTTGATGAGCCACCTGATGCGGTGGATGATGTGCCCGGATTTGTGGCGGCTAGTCGGGTGAGGGTTAAGAGGGCGAGAGCGTAGCAGCTCATGACGGCGGCTGGGGCGTTGGTGAGCCAGAGGAAAGCGATGGGGATGGCGATGCGGGGGATGGTGACTTGTTTGCGCAGGATGGCGTGGAGGAGGAGAGGGATCCAGGCGGCGGCGAGGAGTTCGGCGTAGGCGGTGCGCTCGTATGCGGTGAAGAGCATGTAGGGGTTCACCATGTAGAGCATGGCGGCGATGAGGGCGGCGGTGGGGGTGGCGAAGTCGCGGGCCAGCCGATAGAGGGCGAGGCCGCTGCCGGTGAGGGCTAGCCAGGTGTAGAGGATGGGCGTCCACTGCCAGGGGAAGACGAGGCCGAAGATCGCGCCTGTGATCCAGGAGAGCGGAGGGTAGAAGACGAAGCGGGGTTCGCCTGCGTTCCAGGCGGGGGTGTAGGCCCAGTGCGGATGGAGGTTGCCGTGGGTGAACTGGCGGGCGGCTTCGAACCAACTGAGGAGGTGGAAGTCGAAGTCGTGGCCGCAGGAGCAGCCGTGAATGAGGAGCGGGATGACGGCGAGGAACGCGGCTAGCGGGAGGAGGAGGTAGGGTAGCCGGTCACGCTGCATGCATTGAGAGTATCGCAGCGCGGGGATGGGGCTTAATAGCGTTGCATCAGATGAGCGACTGAATTACGACCTTCCCGGTCAAAAGTTTGTATAGCCAAACGAGCGCGAAGATAAAAAAGAACGCGGCAAAGAGATAGATGTGGTGTAAATAGGCGGAGAAACCTGTCAACGTCAACGCGAGAATGAAGAGCGCGTTGCCGGTGTAGGCCAGATACTTTCTGCGAGTGAGATAGACAAAGAAGAACATCAGGAAAGAGAGTAAAAGGGCGGCCATAGACATCCACATCAGAGTCTTCATCGATTGCTCCCCGTCCGGATGATTTTACACACCCCATTTAATAGGGGTTATTCTGCGCCGGACGGTCTTTCCAGCTTCGCGGAAGGATGACAAGCAAAAAACAAGGGCAAAAGCAACGGCGACGACTACAGCAGGTCCTCCCGCTTCGCGGAAGGATGACAAACAACAAACAGAGGAGCCGCAGGGCAAACAAAAGGGCGGGGTGTTTAGTGGGCTCCGGCTGGGCCTTTGCCGGGCTTAACTTTTTTGAAGAGCCAGACGATGATGATGCAGGCGAAGCTGAGGAGCGAGAGCCAGCGGAAGACGTCGACGAAGGCCCAGTTGAGTGCTTGTCGGCCTAGTTGCTGGTAGAGGAGAGCTTCCGCCGGGTGTTTGGCGTTGCTTTTGCCGAAGTAACCGGTGAGAGCGTGGGTGGTGGCGGCGAGGGAGTTCTGGAAGTTCTGTCCGGTGCGGGGAACGGAGCCGGCGATGAGGTTCTGGTGGACGTCGGTACGGCGGGTGAGCAGGGTGGAGGCGAGAGAGATGCCGATGGAACCGCCGACGTTGCGCATGAGATTGAAGAGACCGCTGGCGTTGCCAATCTGCTCGTTATGCAAGGTGCCGTAGGCTGCGGTGTTGATGGGGACGAAGACAAAGCTTAGACCGAAGCCTGTGATGAGGATGGGGAACAGGAGCGTGGTGGGAGAGATATCGAGCGTGATGGAGCCGAAGTAAAGCGTGGTGAGGCCGAAGGTGAAGAAGCCGAAGGTGAGGAGGTAGCGGGGGTCCGATTTGTTGGAGAGGTAGCCGATGATGGGCATGCCGCAGATGGCTCCGATGCCTCGCGGGGCGACGACGAGACCTGCGGCAAAGGCGGTGTAGCCGAGCAGCTCCTGATAGAAGAGCGGAAGGATGACGACGGTGGAGTAGATGGCGATGCCGAAGAGAAAGATCAGCGCCGCGCCGATGGCGAAGTTGCGGTCTTTAAGGACTTTGAGATCGACGAGGGTGTCTTTATGGGCCCAGGAGTGCCAGACGAAATAGAGGAAGGCGACGACGAGAGCAAAGACGGCCCAGCGTATCCAGATTGCGGCGAACCAGTTGTCCTCCTGGCCCTTGTCCAGGACGACCTGGAGGCATCCGGTCCAGATGACGAGAGCGGCGAATCCGTAACGGTCGAATTTGGAGACTTTGGCTTTGCTGATATACGGCGGGTCGTGGACGAAGCGGCCGATCATGTATAGAGCAAGGATGCCGATGGGGATGTTGATGTAGAAGGCGTAACGCCAGGAGTAGGTGTCGGTGAGCCAGCCACCGAGGGTGGGGCCGAGGACGGGAGCGACGACGACACCGAAGGCGAAGACTGCCATGGCTGCGCCGCGTTTGGCGGGGGGAAAGGATTCGAGGAGGATGGCTTGCGAGAGCGGCTGGAGTGCGCCACCGCCTGCTCCCTGGACGATGCGGGCGAGGAGGATGAAGCCGAGAGTGGGGGCGGCTCCGCAGGCAAAGCTGGCTACGGTGAAGATGACGACGCAGGACATCAGGAAGCGCTTGCGGCCGAATTTGAGAGAGAACCAGTTGCTGGCGGGGAGGACGATGGCGTTGGCGACGAGGTAGCTGGTGAGGACCCAGGTGGCTTCGTCAGTCGATGCGGAGAGCGATCCGGCGATGTACGGCAGAGCGACCGAGGCGATGGCGGTGTCGAGCACCTCCATGAAGGTGGCGAGCATGACCGAAGCCGCGATGAGCCAGGGGTTTACACCGTGACGGGCTTCAGCGGATCGATCTTGAGGCGCAACTGCGGCTGATGCCATGATGAGGAGTGAAAATCTTTCTGATTGTCTCCTATGTAGAGGCGAAAAAGAGAGTGAGGGATGCTTTTTTCACGCTGCACTTTATATAGAGATTTTAAAACGAAGCGGCAGCCCTTTTCGCGGGGCTGCTGCTTCGTGGGTGTTCTTGAATTTTTCTGCTGAGGTACGGGTGCCGTCGTCAGGAGCCGCTGCGGCTTGAGGGAGTTGCGGTCAAGGAGATGGTGTGGACCGATTCGGACTCGAGGAAGCGGGAGGTGGGCTGGTGGTGGAGAGCGGGGATCTGGGTGGCGTCGATGCTTGAGGGAAGGGGCGTGGGTTCAGCGGGGACGGCGGTGTCCGGGCTGAGGAATTCGCTGGAGAGGCTGGTGTAGGGGATGTTGACGGTGGTGTCGGGGGAGTCGTTGCAACCGGCTAGAAGACCGGCGAGGAGTCCGGCGAGACCGAGGGTCGCTACCTTAAAAAGGTTGCGCTTGGTACGTGAGGCAGGCAGGAAGGACATGAGATAGCTCCAAGGTGATGCATAGGTACAAACATGAACCGAAGCAAGGGTATCGGGGGGCATCTAAGGCGACAATGACACGTTCGGGGGAGCGTTTTCCAGATCGGGAAGCCGGGGTTTGGGGGTCAATTTGCGAGGGTTTTGCCTGAAAACTGCCTTTGAGGGCTATGTTGGGGAGAGAAAAGACATCCAACAGGAAGGCAAAGGCGAAATGCGGGGATCTCTCCACTCCGCTGCTCACGATGAAACCGTGAGCAGCTCCGGTCGAGATGACGATTCATTTTCGGCCCGAGATGTCGTTAGGTGTCGTCAAGTGTTGAGAGGGTTGAGGTTAGAGGGAGTTGTTGAGGGGGATGAAATTTTGGAGTCGTGTGAGGGGTGAGGAGCATCAGAATATTTGACAGTAAGTGACTCAAGGTGAGATTCTTGAGGTGCTTCGTAAGAAAAATTGGCTGGAGGGCTGTGGGCCCTGGAGGGTATTACGGATGGCAAAGATTATTGGAATTGACCTGGGAACGACGAACTCCTGCGTGGCCGTGATGGAAGGCGGCGAACCGAAGGTGATTCCCAACGAAGAGGGTGGACGAACTACG
>JBDTEQ010000005.1:0-22776 GCA_039922475.1 Edaphobacter sp. | reverse complement strand
ACCCTGCCGGAAAAGTGCTAAAGTCTTCGAAGTAGAGGCTTTAGGGTTGGACTTTCGGTCTTCGGGTGTGGCGGGGGGATCAGGCCTGGATGCCTTCCCTGTTTTTGTTGGGTGGGTCTGTCAAGTTAACGCGATATGGCACGTTTGCGTCGCAGCTCCTCGATGACTTCGTTCAGAGGTCGGGTACGGCCTTCTCGCAGATCCTCGAGTCCCTGACGGATGGCTTCTTCTTCGCTGGCCTGAGCGGCTATGTCGAGGGGGCGCTGGTAGGCGGCGGCGTCCTGGACTATGGCTTCGGGTTTGCCGTTGACGGTGAGGATGATGGGGCGCTTGGTTCTTTTGAGGCGTTGCATCATTTTGACGGAGTTGTTGCGGAAGGTGGTGAGGGGCTGGATGTCTTTGGTGATGTCCATCTGTGATGCCATTGGTGGCCTCCGTCCTGGAGGTGTTTTATCGTACCTTTGGGTGAATGGTAGGAAAACGGTTCGCGCATGGCGCGAATGCCCACTCATGCGGGGAGACTGCATGAATGGGGCACCTGAGAATCGGCGATTTTTCATGCATGGGCCACCCGCCCACCCGCCGCAGACTCTTAGGTGGGGCTTATAAGGAGTTATAAATGTAGATAGAAAGGTCACATGAACATCCAAAAGGCGACTGTACTCATTGTTCTTGCTATTGCTTCCTTCACGGGAGCAGTTGCCTTAGCGCAGGCCGTCCCGCTCTTCCGCTTCATCGAGCAGCCGGGGCCACATCCTGTCGGCTTGAGGGTTTTGGAACAGTATGACTATTCTCGGACATTCCGCTCCGATGTGGACGCTCTTGGCAAGCCTTTCACTGGTGAACGCGCCCGTCCGCTACAGACCCTCGTTTGGTATCCGGCCCAGAAGACCTCGGGCAGGCCTATGACCGTTGGGGACTATGGAAATCTTCTTGCCACAGAGACTAGCTTCGACAAGCCGAACATGTCCTCTGACTGGAAGGAGTGGATTCGGGCTATGACCCCCACGGTCAAAGACCCTATGTGGGCAGTTCGCGACGCGCCTGTTGTATCGGGACACTATCCCGTAGTCATTTACGCGCCTAGTTTCGGTGCTATGGCTTGGGAGAATGCAGATCTTTGCGAATACCTCGCCAGTCACGGCTATGTGGTAATCGCAAGCCCCGATATGGGGTCGATCAATCGAGAGATGACGTCTGATCTGACCGGGGTTAATACTCAGGCGAGAGACATCTCTTTTCTAATCGGCTACGCTAAGACGCTGCCCGACACCGATACCTCCAAGATCGCCGTAGTGGGTTTTAGTTGGGGAGGCATCTCTAACCTTTTTGCCGCGGCACGGGACAATCGGATATCTGCGCTTGTTGCTCTAGATGGCTCAATGCGCTATTTCCCCGGTTTGGTAAAGCAGGCGGGCGACGTCCATCCAGATCAGATGACTATCCCTCTGCTCTTCTTCACTCAGGGGGAAATCAGTTTGGAAAACATAGAGCGTAATCACTCCTCGCCGAATCAGCTTGGCCCGAGTGTGCTCAACGCCTGGACGCACGGCGACCTCATTACCGTCCACGACCTTGCCCTTACTCATACCGAGCACAGCTCTATGTACCAGCGCAACGAGGATGTCTGGAAGGAATACCCGCAGGTGCGAAAGGGTGATTATGTCCGAGAGGACGGCATAACCGGATACGCTTGGATATGCCGCTATACGCTCTTCTTCCTTGACGCCTACTTGAAGGGTGATCCCGCAGCCCTTAGTTCTTTGAAGAAAACGCCCGCCCAAAACGGAGTTCCAAATCATTTCATGACGGTGGACTTCCGGCCCGCAACTGGGAGGCCGACAACTCTCCGAGCACTTCAGATCGAGACGGGGCAGCAAGGCTTCGACCATGTGCGAGATATATATACGGCGATGAAGAAACAAGCCCCGGACTTCAAGCCCGAAGAGAGTTCTCTTCACTCGTGGGCCATCAGCCTCTCAGACGAAAGTCATCTGTCGGAGGCCATTTCTGTTCTCAAACTCGAAGTTCATATCTATCCAGATTCAGGTGACGCTTATGACGATCTCGGCCAAGTTTATTTGCTGGCCGGTCAAAAGCAGCTTTCCATCGAAAGCTACAAGAAGTCCCTTGAGAAGGACCCCTCCAATGAAGACGCTAAACAGAAGCTTTCAGAACTTGGAGTCATTAAGCCCGTCATCAATTAGCTGCTCTAGCTTCTCGACCTATGCCTCACCTTACCTGACGAATTTTTGTTTGCCATGCATCATGCGTTGCTGGGCTTTGATGCCGCCGCCTGAGCCCATGATGTTTTACATGGTTACTCTAAGCGCAAGAATGAACAACAGCGAAAACAAACCGCAGGTCCTTCGACTGCGTGGTTCGCAAAGTGCGCGAACCACTTTGCTCAGGATGACACTTCTTGGGTGGGGTTATGGGAAGACTGGACTGGGTATCGACGAGCAGCTAGCGGCCGAATTTTTGGCGGCCTTGCATTTGGCTCATCATGCGTTGCTGGGCTTTGATGCCGCCGCCTGAGCCCATCGACTTGAACATCTTGCGCATCTGGGCGTATTGGCGGAGGAGGTTGTTTACGTCTTGTACTGACGTGCCTGAGCCTCTGGCTATGCGCTTGCGGCGGTTGCCGTTGATGATCTCGTGGTCGTGGCGCTCTTTGTTGGTCATCGAGTTGATGATGGATTCGACGCGGTTGAACTGGCCTTCGTCAACGTTTTCGACGGCTTGCTGCATGCCGGCGAAGGGGCCTACCGAGGGGAGCATCTTGAGGATGGACTTCATGCTGCCCATCTTTTTGATCTGACGGAGCTGGTCGCGGAAGTCTTCGAGGGAGAAGCCGTCGCCGGTGAGGGCTTTCCTGGCGAACTGCTCGGCTTTGCCGCGGTCGAGTGTGGATTCGGCGCGCTCGAGGAGGGTGGCGATGTCGCCGTGGCCCATGATGCGACCGACGATGCGGTCGGGGTGGAAGGGCTCGAAGGCGTCGGGCTTTTCGCCGGTTCCGAGGAACTTTATTGGGGCTCCCGTTACGTGGCGGATGGAGAGGGCAGCGCCGCCGCGGGCGTCGCCGTCCATCTTGGTGAGGATGGCGCCGGTGATGGTGAGGAGATCGTTGAAGGCCTTGGCGGAGTTGACGGCGTCCTGGCCGGTCATGGCGTCGGCTACGAAGAGGATCTCGGAGGGGTTGAGGAGCTTTTTGAGCTGTGCCATCTCGTCCATGAGAGAGGCGTCGATCTGGTTGCGGCCAGCGGTGTCGACGATGAGCATGTCGCAGCCGAAGTTGGCGGCTTCGCGCTTGGCTTCTTTGGCGAGGCGGAGGACCTCCTGAGTTCCGTGCTTCTGTAGAGAAGAAGCAGGTCCTCCGCCTTCGGCGAAGGATGACAGGTCTGAAAGTTTGCCTTCGTAGAGTTGCGCGCCGATGGATGTCGCTACGATTTTGAGCTGCTCGCGCGCGGCGGGACGGTAGACGTCGACCGAGACGAGCATGGGGCGGTGGCCGGCTTTCTTTAACCACTGGGCGAGTTTGCCGCTGGTGGTGGTTTTGCCGGAGCCTTGCAGGCCCGCCATCAATATGACGGATGGGGGCTGGGAACTCTTCTGGAAGCGCGCGGTGTCTTTGCCGAGGACGTTGATGAGTTCGTCGTGGACGATTTTGACGATCTGTTCCGACGGGCTGAGCGCGGTGGCGACCTTCTCGCCCATGGCGCGGGTGCGGATGTGCTCGATGAGTTCGTTGACGACGGCGAGGTTGACGTCGGACTCGAGGAGGGCGAGGCGGATCTCGCGGAGGGCGTCGGAGATGTTCTCGTCGGAGATGGTGCCCTGGCCGCGGAGGGTCTTGAAGGATCGCTGGAGTTTGTCGCTTAGGTTTTCAAACATGTCTGATCCAAGTTTAGCAGCGTAGACGTATCGGAGATGGGCGGGAGCGGTCGTGCTTCGCACGATGCCCACATCTCAGAATCGAGATATGGGGCACCCGGCGTCATGGAGATGGGCGGGAGCAGTCGTGCTTCGCACGATGCCCACATCTCAGAATCGAGATATGGGGCACCCGGATTTGTGCTGCTGCTGCATGATGCCTCCATCGAGATATGGGGTGCCCGGATTTGTGGAGTGGCGGGGTTGGTGCTGGCCAGGTTGGTTCCCTTTTTTTGTCGCGGGTTTTAAGGGGCGGGGTCGCGGGATAATCGAGGTCTATGCAGGCTGCGGTGCAGGAAAAGGGCCAGGTCAACGGGAATGCTCGGGTGGTGCGGGAGTTTGTGGCGTATCTGCGAGTGGAGAAGGGGCTGAGGCCGGCGAGTTGCGAGGCTTATCGGCGGGATATGGAGCAGTTTGCAGAGCATATTGAGGGACGGGATGGGTTGCTGGTGGAGGCGGCTCAGGGTGATGTGAGCGGATTTATGGAGGGGCTGCGGGGTCATGCGGTGGAGTCGCGGTCGATTGCGCGGAAGCTGAGTTGTCTGCGTGGGTTCTATCGGTGGCTGCTGATGGATAAGCGGATTGCACATGATCCGACGGTGAATGTGGAGACGCCATCGAGTTGGAAGGTGCTGCCGAAGTCTCTGGCTGAAGGCGAAGTGGTGGAGATGCTGGAGAAGACTGGCGCGGCGGCTCGGGCGGCGGATGCGGATGGGCTGGCGCTGCGGGACCATGCGATTTTGGAGCTGCTGTATGCGGGTGGATTGCGGGTGGCGGAGATTGTGACGCTGCGGGTGGAGGATGTGCATCTTGACCAGGCGCGGGCGCAGGTGAGAGGGAAGGGCGATAAGGAGAGGATTGTTCCGCTGGGGCGGAGTGCGGTGGAGGCGTTGGAGAGGTATTTGACGCTGGGACGGTCTGGGTTGGTTAAGCCGGGAGTAGTGGCTCGGGCTTTGTTTCTTAGTGTGCGGGGGAATGCTCTGACTCGGCAGTGGGTTTGGGAGATGGTGCGTGGGGCTACGGCTGGTGGGAGCAAGGCTAGTCCGCATATGCTGCGGCATAGTTGCGCGACGCACATGGTGGAGCATGGCGCGGATTTGAGGAGTGTGCAGACTTTGCTGGGTCATGCAGACATTGCTACGACGCAGGTTTATACGCATGTGGCGCTGGGGCATTTGAAGAGGGTGCATCGGGAGCACCATCCGCGAGGGAAGAGAAGGACAACGGCGTAACGGTGATACGTGGGATGAAAACTGATAAGAGTAATTCGATCTTTGCGGTTGATTGAGGGCCTTGTGATGCGGGACAAAGTGGGTGAGATCGAGGGGCTGGCGGAGAAGTTTCTGGCGATGCTTGCGAATGAGCGTGGCGCGTCGGAGCATACGGTGCGGGCTTATGCGCGTGAGGTTAGAAACTTTGCGGACTATTTGCGGGAGACGCTGGGGGATGGGGCGTCGGTGCAGAAGGTGGAGCATCTGCATATTCGGGCTTATCTGGGTTTACTGTATGAACGGGGGTTGACGAAGGCGAGTGCGGCGCGGGCGTTGGCAGCGGTGAGGAGCTGGTTCAAGTGGCTGGCGAAGGAGGGGAAGGTCGCGCAGAATCCTGCGCTGCTGGTGAGTACGCCGAAGCTGCCGAAGCATCTGCCGCGGGTGCCGAGTATGGAAGAGGTGAATCGGGTTTTGAACTCGCTTGAGAGCGATGGGACAGCTAAGAAGGAAGAGGGCGACGCTGCTGCGTGGCCGGAGAGAGATCGTGCGATCTTTGAGTTGTTGTATGGGTGCGGGATTCGCAACTCGGAGCTGGTGGGGTTGGATATGGGGAGCGTGAAGTGGCGCGATGATGCGGTGCTGGTGCGCGGCAAGGGACGGAAGGAGCGGCTGGTTCCGCTGGGCGATGAGGCGGCGGTGGCGCTGAAAGCTTATCTGCCGCTGCGGGAGGCGAAGCTGATGGCTGCGGGCAAAGGGGCTTTGGTGCATGGCGGGCCGCTGGTGATGAATCTGCGGATGCGCGGGGATTGCAGGTTGACGACGCGGAGTGTAGGACGGATTGTGAAGGCGATTGCGTTATCGCGGGGCCTGGCGGCGGATGTGCATCCGCATACGCTGCGACATGCGTTTGGGACGCACATGCTGGAGGAGGGAGCGGATCTGCGGGCGATCCAGGAGATGCTGGGGCATGAGCGGCTTTCGACGACGCAACGATATACGCAACTGACAGTGGGGCAGGTACAGAAGGTTTATGACGAGACACATCCCCGGGCGAAGTGAGATGATTCGACAGTACTGCTGAGGAGTCGAGCATCCGACAAGGGTAGGTTTTGATGCGAAGAGCTGAGTTGGCGTGGGCTTTGGGGTTTGGGCTGGCGGTGGCCGGGGTGTCGGGTTGCAAAGCACATCCGGCACGGGTACCGGCGCGACCTGTGGTGCGCACGCTGCCGCCGATCAAGACTCGGCCGGATTTTCCGATGGGGTCTTTGCCGCCTGCGCGCATTGATGAGAGTCCAGCGGTGAGTCCACGTCAGGATCTGCGGCGGGTGGCAGTGCCGCCTACGGGCCCTTCCGCGGCAGAGACGCAGGCTGCGTTGGCGGCAGTGCAACGAAGACAGGATGCGACGTTGCTGCAACAGCAGCAAGCGGCTTCGCGACGGCAGCAGGAGGAGTTGGACCACCAGGTTGAGCAGAATGTGAAAGCACAGCGGCAGATGGATGCGCAGCCGCGAATTCAGGAGCCTCCTGAGAGGCCGATGACGCAGCCTCCTCAGCCGCAGGGGATTCAGGATCAGCCGAGGCCTGCGGGTCCTACTTTGTAAGGCTACGAAGTGATGGGCCAGGGAGGAAGGCGGTTCGCGTGCGGTGCGAATAACCCACCCTTTGCGATGAGGACGCGAAGGATGGGCCGCCCGATGCGGAGGGGGCGTTCAGTAGCGGGGGACTTCCGGGTCGATGGTGCGGGACCAGGCGTCGATGCCGCCGGCGAGGGATTGGGCGTTGGGGAAGCCTTGATCACGCAACCACATGGTGACACTGAGAGAACGGGCTCCGTGATGGCACATGACGACGATGGAGGCGTCGGGATCGAGCTCGGCGTTGGCGCGGGAGGTGACTTCTCCCATGGGCATGAGGAGGGAGTTTGGGATGCTGGCGGTCTCGTGCTCCCATGACTCGCGCACGTCCAGGAGGAGCGGTGGGTTGGGCTGTTGGCGTTGCTGGGCAAAGGCTTCTACGGTGATTTCGGGTTCTGGCATGATTCAAGGATATCCTTATAGAGAGACTATCGCCCAGAGGTTTGTTTGACGAGCGCGATCTGGGGTTGAGATGGGTCTGGGGATTTGTTAAGGCGTTTCGGTTATTCGCCTGGGTTCACGGCGTGCGAATGAGGTTGTGTGGTGTGCATCTTATTAAGCACACTTTAGATTTCGATGGAACGAAGATGTGGCTGGCAAGAGTGCGGCTGCCCTGGAGACTGTGTTGGAGAAAGTTCTGATTGTTGAAGATGAGGTTCATGCACGCAGCGGCTTGACGGAGCTGATCGAGAGCTGGGGCTATAGGGCGGAGTGTGCCGCCGACGGGATGGAAGGGCTGGAAAAGGCAGTGGCGTGGGCTCCGGCGATTGTGGTGACCGACCTGAAGATGCCGCGGATGGATGGGATGGAGTTGCTGAGCCGGCTGGCGGAGCTGCCGCAGCGGATGTCGGTGGTGATGCTGACGGCGCAGGGGTCGATCGAGTCTGCCGTGGAAGCGATGCGGATGGGGGCTTACGACTATATTCCGAAGCCGGTGGATCCGATTCGGCTGAAGACGATTCTGCATAACGCGAGCCGGCAGCGGGAGGCGGATGTTGAGCTGGAGGCTACGCGTCGGCAGTTGCGGGATACGGGGGTGCTGGGCGAGCTGGTGGGATCTTCGCCGCAGATGAAGGATATTTTTACGCTGATTGAGCGCGTGGCTCCGTCGAATGTTTCGGTGCTGGTGACGGGAGAGAGCGGAACGGGTAAGGAGCTGGTGGCGCGGGCTCTGCATGACCTGAGTGCGCGGCGGTTGAAGCCGTTTGTTGCGGTGAACTGCGCGGCGATTCCCGAGACTCTGATTGAGAGCGAGATCTTCGGGCATGAGAGAGGTGCGTTTACCGGGGCGCTGGAGCGGCGGGCTGGATGCTTTGAGCTGGCCGAAGAAGGGACTCTGCTGCTTGACGAGATTGGCGAGATGCCGATGGCCACGCAGGCTAAGCTGCTGCGCGTGCTGGAGGATCGGCGGCTGCGAAGGCTGGGAAGCAAGATCGAGACCCCGGTGGATGTAAGGGTGGTGGCAGCGACGAATAAAGATCCGGAGAAGGCAGTGGCCAATGGAGAGCTGCGAGGCGATCTTTATTACCGGTTGAATGTGTTCAATATCCAGATGCCTGCGCTGCGCGATCACTTGATGGACGTGTCGGCGATTGCGGAGAAGATGATCGACGATATGAACGACCGTCACCACTGCACGGTGGCTGGGCTGAAGGACTCGCTGCTGCGCCGGATGGAGGAGTACAGGTGGCCGGGAAATGTGCGGGAGCTGCGCAATACGATTGAACGTGCGGTGATACTGGCGGGTTCGGGGATGCTGGGTGAGGAACATCTGCCTCCGCACTTTGGGGAGCCGGGATTTGCTCCTCCTCCGAGCCGGGGTGGAAGCCCTGAGGCGGCGGCTGTTTCTTCAGGCGAGGTGCAGCGGTATTTGAATGAGTCGAACTCGGTGCGGGTTGAAGTGGGGACGACGGTGGATGAGGCGGAGCGGCAGCTGATTCTGAAGACGCTGACTGCAACGCATAACAACAAGACGAAGGCTGCGGAGATATTGGGGATCAGTTCGAAGACGCTGCAGAATAAGCTGAAGGAATACTCGAATGCGGCTGCTGTGACGGAGTAACGATGCGGCTGAAGACAAAGTTGGTGGTGTCGGCGACGGGATTGACGTTTGCAATCGTGCTGATACTGTCGGCTTTGTTTGTAAGTGAACTGATGCGGCAGAGGATCGAGCAGACGGCGGCGGCCAACGACATGCTGGTGCGCCAGGTGCTGCTGATGACAAAGCAGGCTCTGGAGACGGGGCTGCGGGCAAATCCGCCGGAGGACATGAGCGACGAGGCGCTGCACGCTGCGGTGGTGGACGCGCTGCGGAGCCAGACGGCGCTGGCGGATGTGATGAGTGCGATTGTGCGCTACTCACCGACGGTGCAGGACGTGAGTGTGACGGATGCGCATGGGATGACGCTGGTGAGCACCGATCCGGATGCGGTGGACCAGCCGGCGCCACCGCGGTTCAGCCTGGCGAGTGTGCAAAATGGAAGCGTGGCGCACCAACTGAAGGTTGTGTTTGGAAAGCCGCGTGTGTTGGATATATCGCAGGGCCTGGATCGAAACGGGGTTCCATTCCTGATGGCGCATGTGGGTGTGCGCTCGACGTTTTTGAAGAATGCGTATGAGCAGCCGCTGCGGGAGGCGACGATCTTTGCCTTGCTGGCAGCGTTGGCAGCGATGATTGCGGCGGGCGTGCTGGCGAATGTTGCACTGCGTCCGATGGAGGCGATCAGCGCGCGGCTGGAGAGTTTAACGCTGGCGGGCAGAGAGAAGGGAAGCGAGGCTCCGGTTGGCCTGCTGGCCGGTGTGACGGGAAGCGATACGGTGGTGCGGGTGACGAAGACGATCGACCGGCTGGGCGAGCAACTGCGCACCCAGGAGGCGGGCTACACGGCACTGCAGGCGAACCTGAACCAGATGTTGGATACGCTGCGGGACGGTGTGCTGCTGTTTACGGCTGACCACCGCGCGGTGATGGTGTCGGATGCGGTCGCTTACTTTCTGGCTGCTCCTATGAGCGAAGGACATGAGGAGATGGTCGGCAAACGGCTGGAGGAGATATTCGCTCCGGAGAGCGCACTGGGGGCGGCGGTGCTGAGAGCATTTGCCGAGGGAGCGCAGGTGAGCGCGAAGAGTGTGACGCTGGAGGATGGACGGCAGGTACAGATTTCGCTGGACCGGATCGACGATGGACTGGGCGGCGGCAACATGGGAACGCTGCTGACGCTGCGCGATATGGAGTCTGTGGCGCAACTGGGGCAGGAGCTTGAGGTGGCGCGGCGGTTGGCTGCTATCGGCAAGCTGACGGCAGGTGTGGGGCATGAGGTGAAGAATCCGATCAACGCGATGGTGGTGCATCTGGAGTTGCTACGCGGAAAGCTGACCATCGGGGGAGTGGAGGCGTTTGCCGGAGCGCATCGACATGTGGACATTCTTGCAGGGGAGATGCAACGACTCGACAGAGTAGTGCAAACACTTGCAGATTTTTCGCGGCCGATGGAGTTGCATCTTCGAGAACATGACCTTCGTAAAGTAATTGGGGCGGTATTGGACCTGATGGCAGCAGAGATGGAGGAGAATGGAGTACGGGTAGTTATAGACGCTCCGCATGAGGCGATGATGGTGAGAGCGGATGCGGAGCTGATGCAGCAGGCGGTGCTGAACCTCGTGTTGAATGGAATGCAGTCGATGCCCGGAGGAGGCGAACTGCGAGTGGTGATGCGGCGTGAGCATCAGTTTGCAGTAGTGGAAGTGATGGATCACGGAGAGGGTATACCGGTTGAGCTGTTACCGCGTATCTTCGAGTTGTACTTTACAACAAAGCCAAAGGGGAGCGGAATCGGACTGGCCATGACGTACCGGATTCTGCAGTTGCACGGTGGAGCGATGGACGTGCGGTCCAACGCGGATCCAACTTCTCCGGAACGTGGGACGGTGTTTACGTTCCGGTTGCCGATTGTTTCGGGAGTTGGAGTGGAAGCAAGGAAGATTGTTACTGCCGGGGCCTCTCATAAAGGGATAGAGGAGCGAGTTTGAACGGACAAGGCAACATGACACGAAGATGGACAGGCGCGATGCTTAGCCTGGGATTGACAGTTGGATTGAGCGGTTGCCGCCATCGGACGCAGCTCGCGCCATTGCCTCCAGTGATGGCGCCGGTGACATTGGACGATATTCCAGAGCCGACGGATCTTCCGATGGTGGCAGTACCGCAGATCAAGTTGCCGCCGGTTCCAGTGGCATCGAATGCGCAACCGAAACGAGAGAAAAAGAAGCCAGTACCGAAGACAGCGCCTGTACCGGAGCAGGTTGCGAGTGCGACGCCAACGCCTACTCCGGAGGAGACTGCAATTGGTGCGTTGACGCCGGGCGGCGAGGCGAATCCGCAGACGAAGCAGGAAGCTGCAGAACTGATTACCGCAAGTGAGAAGCGGCTGAATGCGCTGTCGGCACAGAAGGCGGAGGCAGAGAAGTCTCAGGTGAGCAAAGTGAAGAACTTCCTGAAGGACGCAGAGGACGCGTTGAAATCCGGGGATGCGGATGGGGCAAAGACTCTGGCGACCAAGGCGAAGCTGTTGCTGGATGATCTGGAGAAGTAGCGGGAGAGCGAACCAGTTGCTGACTTGTTCGCTTGCTCATATCTCAGGTTGACCTGCTGCTTCAGGCGTCGGCGCCGTGGCACTTTTTGTACTTCTTGCCGGAGCCGCAGGGGCAAAGGTCGTTGCGACCTACTTTTTCGCCGGTGCGCCTGGGGGCGTTGCCGTTGGTGTCTGCTGTAGCGGAGCTGACGGAGCGGGCCTGTTCGAGTTCGCGCTGCTTTTTCTTGTGGAACTCGCGCTCCAGTGCGTCGATGGTGGTGGATGGGGCTCGGCTGGAGACGGGGGCGCGCTGGACGCCGTTCTGAGTTGAAGCAGAGTTCAGTGCGTTGGTTGTATCGCTTCCCGTTGCGAGCGACTGCTGGGTGTGCGCGGCGGCAACCTGGGCCTGAGCATGGGCGAGCTGGTCGACGGATTCGATTGGGGTGCCGTCCGGGCCGATGATCTGCATTCGGAAGAGATGACGTGCGGTGTCCTCCTGGAAGCGCATCATCATGCCTTCGAACATATCGAAGGATTCCTTCTTGTAAGCGACGAGTGGGTCCTGTTGCGCGTAGCCACGGAGGCCGATCCCCTCTTTGAGGTGATCCATGGCGAGGAGGTGATCTTTCCAAAGGCCATCGAGGACGCTGAGCATGACGATGCGCTCGTGGTAGCGCATCTGCTCGGTACCGATGATCTGCTCCTTGACATCGTAGCGGGCGCGGAGCTTTTCGAAGATGGCTTCGCCGAGCTCGTGACGATCGAGCTGGGTGGTGTCGATCTCCTTTTCGAGATGGGCACCGAAGAGGTCGAAGATCTGGGCGAAGAGCGGTTCGAGCTTCCACTCGTCGGCGTGGGCCTTCTCGGGGGCGTGTTCGTCGAGGACGTTGGAGAGGATGGTGGAGAGATAGTCGTCAGTGATGAGCTGCTTTTGATCGACGCCTTCCATGAGCTGGCGGCGGAGACCGTAGACGGCTTCGCGCTGCTTGTTCATGACGTCGTCGTACTCGAGGACGTGCTTGCGGGATTCGAAGTTCTGGCTTTCGACGGCCTTCTGCGCGGCCTCGATGCGCTTGGAGATCATGCGGCTCTCGATGGGAACGCCCTCTTCCATGCCGAGGCGCTGGAGGAGAGTGGAGACCCACTCGCGCGCGAAGATGCGCATGAGATCGTCTTCGAGCGAGAGGAAGAAGCGCGAGGAGCCGGGATCGCCCTGGCGGCCTGCTCGACCGCGGAGCTGATTGTCGACACGGCGGGATTCGTGGCGCTCGGTGCCGAGGATGTGGAGGCCGCCGGCTTCGATGACGGCATCGTGCTCGGCTTTGGCGGCGGTTTCGTGAGTGGCGATGGCAGCGTCCCAGGCGGCCTGGGTGGTTTCAAACTCCTGGCCGGTGTAGTAGAAGCGGACCATGCCGGGGCCGGCGACGGGTGAGATGGTGCCTTCGGCGGCAGAGACGGCACGAGCCTGCTGCTTGCGGACGAGATCCTGGCGGGCCATGAACTCGGAGTTGCCGCCGAGGAGGATGTCGGTGCCACGGCCTGCCATGTTGGTGGCGATGGTGACCATGCCGAGACGTCCGGCCTGAGCGACGATCTCGGCTTCCTTCTCGTGGAACTTGGCGTTGAGGACGACGTGGCGGACGCCTTTGCGCTTGAGAATCTCTGAGAGTAGCTCGGACTTTTCGATGCTGGTGGTGCCGACGAGGACGGGTTGCTTCTCCGCGTGCATCCTGGCGATCTCGTCGGCGACGGCGAAGTATTTTTCCTGCGCGGTGCGGTAGACGACATCCTGATTCTCCAGCCGCTGCATCTTGCGGTTGGTGGGGATGACGACGATGTCGAGTTTATAGATGCTGTCGAACTCGGAGGCCTCGGTCTCTGCGGTGCCGGTCATTCCGCTGAGCTTTTTGTACATGCGGAAGTAGTTCTGGAAGGTGATGGTGGCCAGCGTCTGGTCTTCCTTGCGGATGGCGACGCCTTCCTTGGCTTCGACGGCCTGGTGGAGACCGTCGGACCAGCGGCGACCGGGCATGAGGCGGCCGGTGAACTCGTCGACGATGATGACCTCGCCCTCTTTGACGACGTACTCGACGTCGCGCTTGTAGAGGGCGTGGGCCTTGATGGCGACTTCGACGTGGTGCTTGAGGTCCCAGTTCTCCGGGTCGGCGATGTTGCCGATGCCGAGGAGTTTTTCGATCTTTTCCCAGCCCTCGTCGGTGACGGTGACGGCGCGGGCTTTCTCGTCGATGACGAAGTCGCCGGACCAGGTTTTAGTTTCGAGGGACTCGATGAGTTCGCCCGGCTCCAGCTTGGGGATGATGACGTCGACGCGAGCGTACTTGTCGGTGGTCTGGTCGGTGGGGCCGGAGATGATGAGCGGAGTGCGGGCCTCGTCGATGAGGATGGAGTCGACTTCATCGACGATGCAGTAGAAGTGTCCGCGCTGGACCTGATCCTTGATATCGAACTTCATGTTGTCGCGGAGGTAGTCGAAGCCGAACTCGTTGTTGGTGCCGTAGGTGATGTCGGAGCCGTAGGCCTCGCGGCGCTGCTGGTCGTCGAGATCATGGACGATGACGCCGACGGTGAGACCGAGGAAGCCGTAGATCTTTCCCATCCACTCGGCGTCGCGCTTGGCGAGGTAGTCGTTGACGGTGACGACGTGGACTCCGTGGCCGGCGAGCGCGTTGAGATAGCAGGGAAGAGTGGCGACGAGGGTCTTGCCTTCGCCGGTCTTCATCTCGGAGATTTTTCCGGAGTGGAGAACCATGCCGCCGATGAGCTGGACGTCGAAGTGGCGCATCTGGACGGCGCGCTTGCCGGCTTCGCGGACTACGGCGAAGGCTTCGGGGAGGATGTCGCTGAGGGCTTCCTTTTCAGCGGCGATGCGCTCGTCGTCATCTTCGATCCCTTCGAGGGCGGCGGCGATGCGTTGACGAAATTCGACGGTCTTGGCACGGAGGGCTTCGTCGGAGAGCTCCTGGATGGTGGGCTCGAAGTCGTTAATCTGCTTGACGGTCGGCAGAAGGCGCTTGACGGCGCGTTCGTTACTGGTACCAAAGACTTTGGCTACTGCGGAGTTGAACAAAACGGTATCCTTCGGGGCGCACTTTGTCCCATGTACTAGTGTAAATGGTCTGCAGGCGCTGGAGGGAGTTGCCTGGCATAGGTTTGGAAGATCGGCGCGCGCGGTTAGACTGCTTAGATGCTAAAGGTTGCGGTTGTACAGGTTGGAAGTGTGTTGTTCGATACGGCGGCTACTTTAGAGCGGGTGAAGCGGCTTTGCGAAGAGGCTTCTTCGGCTGGAGTGCGGCTGGCGGTGTTTCCCGAGGCGTTGCTGGGCGGGTATCCGAATGGGTTGGATTTTGGAGCGGTGGTGGGGAGCAGGACCGATGCCGGGAAGGCGATGTTTTTGCGGTACTTCAAAGGTGCGGTGACGTGTCCGGGAGTAGAGACGGAGATGCTGGCGGAGTGGGCGCAGCGATTGAAGCTGCATATCGTGATTGGCGTAATTGAGCGCGATGGCGGGACGCTCTATTGCACGAGTCTGCTGTTTTCGCCGGAGGGCGGTTTGGTTGCCAAGCATCGGAAGCTGATGCCGACGGCGATGGAGCGGTTGATCTGGGGGATGGGTGACGGTTCGACGATGAAGGTGGTGGAGACGGAGATTGGACGAATCGGGATGGCGATCTGCTGGGAGAACTACATGCCGCTGTACAGGCAGCATCTATATGAGCAGGGAGTTCAGTTGTGGTGCGCGCCTACAGTGGATGTCCGCGAGATGTGGCGGACGAGTATGCGGCATATTGCGTATGAAGGTCGTTGTTTCGTGTTGAACGCTTGCCAGAGGACGGTCAAGGAGGATTGGCCAGAGGATCTGCGCGGAGTGGGAGTGCCGATTGAAGGGCAGAGCGTGATTGTTTCGCCTGCAGGCGACTTTTTAGCTGGGCCTACGAAAGCGATTGGGTTGCTGGTGACGGAGATCGATATGGACGATATTGCGCGAGGCAAGTTCGATCTGGATGTTGCGGGACACTACAACCGGCCCGATGTGTTTAAGCTTGAAGTAGTGGAGTAGTTATTGGGGCTTGAGATAGGCGGCTAGTGGGGAGTTGGCGTTCGGAGTGCGATGGGGACGGATTCGGCGTTGCGCTCGGCCTCTTCGACGCTGGTGGGGGTGTGGTCGATGGGGAACAGGAGCGCGGCCTTTTCCTGGCCGAGGGCTTCGAGGCGATCAGCTTCTACGGTGGCCATGTCGACTATGGGGACCTGCTCCACCGGGCCCTCTGCAACGCTCAACCCTTCGCTTCCCACTCTCTTCATCGTCGGCGACTCCACCGCCGCAACCAGGCCGACCCTGAGCATGGCGGTAGGGTAGCATCTTGAAATTTCAACACAGAAATAAATTTTATTTGATTAGTTTGCAGCAGGCCGGGAGGGATGCAGCGTCTGAATTATCAGGGGGACGCGAAGATATTCCCTGAGTTTGACTGGAGATGCGATGTTCGAAGAGCTTAAGTTTCGGCTGAAAGAAGTTGGACCGGAGCACGTTGTCGGATTGATGAAGCGTCTGCGGCTGCACTGGCTTTTGCGGCATTTTCCGCACGTATTGATTTGGAGTGTCTACGTCTTCGTGAACGGATTTGTTTCGATTGCGCTGCTTGCCCTGCTGGCAGTGGTGACGCATACACCTTTTATATTTCCGTCGCTGGGGCCGACCGCTTATCTCGTCTTTTTCAATCCGATGGGCGACTCGTCGAGTCCACGCAATGCGATTCTGGGGCACGCGATCGGGTTGATCTGCGGCTATGGAGCGTTCCGGTTTGCAGGGCTGCACTATGGAAGCGTAGGCATTCACGGACAGGTGCTCGTGTCCGAGGCGATGGCGGCGGCGCTTTCACTGGCGTTTACCGGGGCGCTGATGGTGCTGTTTCGCGTGAATCATCCACCGGCAGGCGCGACGACGCTGATCGTCTCCCTGGGGATACTTTCAACGCCTTACTACCTGGTGATTATTGAAGTCGCGGTGGTGCTGCTGGCGGTGCAGGCGTGGGTATTCAACCGGCTGGCAGGAGTGCCCTATCCGTTGTGGCATCATGGACGGGTGAAAGAGCGTTGATTCTGTCAGAAGCGAACTCAGCAAGGCAATTTGTGACGGACGAAGATTTGTGAGCAGTTATGACGGAAGTCATATCCCTTTCCACCTGACAACAAGGCATACTCTAAGGCAACTCTATGATCTCATTCGATAACGCCCACCGAGCTGTACATTACCCGGAAGACCGCCGGTTCCGAATATGGATACGGCCGTCAGTTCTGGTGATTCTCTTTTCCTGCGTGGCGATTCCTGTCGTCATTGCCTGGATCGAGGTGATGCTCTACGGATTACCACGCCTGCCAGCTCTGCCGCAGTTCGTCGAGGGGACGATGAGTGGGCCTCACGGATTTCCGGGGTGGGTGCGCTGGACCCACTTCTTCAATTTTCTCTTTCTGATGCTGCTGATTCGAAGCGGGCTTTCGATTTTGATGGACCATCCGAGGCTTTACTTCAACGACGATTGCACGCCGGGCTCCGAGTGGATCCGGTTTACGCCGATCCGCGTACCGAAGGATCGGGTGTGGACGGCGAAGGACGACGCACGGTATATCTCGCCGGTGTTTGCGCTGCCCGGGTACCGGCATACGGTGGGAGTGGCACGGTCGTGGCACTTTATTACGGTGTATGGGTTTATTTTGACCGGAATACTTTTTGTGGTGTGCCTGTTTACGACCGATCAGTGGATGCGACTGGTGCCGACATCGTGGGACACGGTAACGGAGGCATGGAGCACGTTTGTGTATTACGCAAACTTTCATTTTCCTCCGGAGCCGAATGGGTTCTACGGATATAACGCTTTGCAGCAGATTGCATACGCGGCTACGGTGTTTGTGATGGCGCCGTTGTCGATCATGACAGGGCTGGCGATGTCGCCTGCGCTGGTGAACCGGTTCCAGTGGTACACGAAGTTTTTTGGAGGAAGACAGTCGGCGCGATCGATCCATTTTCTGATGCTGAATGGATTTCTGGCGTTCATCGTGGTGCATGTGACGTTGATTGCGATGACGGGTTTTCGCCGGAACATGAACCACATCGTGATGGGGCGGGACGATCTCCGGTTGATTGGAATGATTCTGGGGTTTGTGGGGATTGCGGTGGTGATGCTCTCGTGGATTGCAGCGCACTACATTTCATGGAAGCATCCGCGGAGCCTGCAGCATGCGCAGAAGGCAGTGGCTTATCCTCTGCTGCTTGCGAGTCTGAACCGGTTTCAGCCGTCGGAGAAGTACACGAGGGAGCATATTTCTCCACACTTCTGGCCGAATGGAAAGCTGCCGGTGCGAGAAGACTGGAAGGCGATGGCAGCGGAGAAGTTTGCCGACTACCGGCTGAAAGTTGGCGGGCTGGTGGAGAATCCCGTCGAGCTTTCGCTGGAGGACCTGCGGGCGCTGGGGATGGAGAACTTCATTACGATGCACCACTGCATCCAGGGATGGTCGGGCATTGCGGAGTGGGGCGGCGTGCCGATACGGAAGCTGGTGGAACTGGTGCGCCCGAAGGCTTCGGCGCAGGTGCTGGCGTTTTACTCGTTTGGGTACTCGCTGTATGGGGCGGAGTACTATGACACGCAGAGCATGGAGAATGTGCTGAAGGCGGAATGCATTCTGGCGCTGGAGATGAACGGCGCTCCGCTGACGGAGACGTATGGGTCTCCGCTGCGGCTGCGTGTGGAGAACCAACTGGGCTACAAGATGGTGAAGTGGATCGAGCGGATCGAGTTTGTGGCGAGCGAGGCTGACGTGGGGAAGGGCGAAGGCGGGAGCAACGAAGACGATGAGTACTTCGATCTGCTGCCCAACATTTGATGTCGTCACCCCAATCGAGATTGCGGCCCCCTCGCGTCGGATCGGAGAATGTTGCCACGGCGCTGCAGCATCTGCGTCTGAGCTGGCTGCTGAATCACTTTCCACCGCTGCTGATCTGGACGGCGTATGTGTTTGTGAACGGATTTGTGACGATTGCGATGCTGGCTCTGCTGGCCGTGATCAGTCAAACTCCGTTTGTCTTTCCATCGCTGGGGCCGACGGCGTATCTGTTTTTCTTTGCTCCGATGGGGCAGTCATCGAGTCCGCGCAATGCGATTCTGGGGCATGCAATCGGGCTGGTGTGCGGGTATGGAGCGTTCTGGGCGGCGGGTCTGGAGCATGGAGCGCCAAACTTTCACGACGGAGTGTATTGGCCGAGGATACTGTCAGCGGCACTGTCGCTGGCGTTTACGGGAGCATTCATGGTGCTGCTGCGGGTGAACCATCCGCCGGCGGGCGCGACGACGCTGATTGTAGCGCTGGGGATTCTGTCGACACCGTACCTGCTGGTGGTGATTGAGATTGCGGTGGTCCTGCTGACGGTGCAGGCATTTGCGATCAACCGGATGGCGGGGCTGCCTTATCCCGTCTGGCAGAGTACGGAGACGGGTTCTGGATGAATATCGGTTTTGGCATGTGATGAAGACATTGATGCGATGCCTGGCAAATCTCGATGAGGATGTTTCACGGATTTCTCGCGCATGGCCTAGCGGTATCGACCTATAGAGGACTGGGTGTTGGGGTAACACGAGAGTGGCGTCGGGAGTAAACCGCAGGTCCTTTGCCTTTGCCTCTCGCGATAATGCTGCGAGAGCCCGTTCGACTGGCTCAGGGCCAGGATTCTTATAGAAATCAAGGATTTAAGATCCAACTATATTTCGTTTACTGCCTGGGGTTCCGGGTTTCTGCAGCCATTGAAGAAAAAGAAGCCGCCTCTTCAGTTAGAGAGGCGGCTTACGAGTGTCAGGGGTAAAGTCTGGCTTAGGAGCGGAGAAGCCTGCGGCGAACCATCCCTGCGAGTCCTACGAATCCCGATCCCAGAAGCAGGAGACTGGATGGCTCCGGTACCGGGGACGTTCCGACGAAGTTTTGCGGAGGGAAGTTCTGATACTGATTCGAGATGCTTCCACCGTCCCAGATGTAGAAGGTGCTCTGTGCGAGGAAGCTTGTGGAGTAGCCGTTAAAGTTTGTGGCTGCCTGAACGAGGCTTTGTGAGCCGGCGTCTGTGTTCAGGGTGCCGGGATCGAAGATCGTCCACAAGGCATCTTGAACATCGGTAGCGTTGGCGCCGTTGTACTGGCTGTAGATGTAGGCCTCCTTCTCATACTGGAATCCTGTACTGCCTGAGGTGCTTCCGAAGAAGAAAGCTCCGTTGACGACGTTGACGCCCCAGCTTTCTCCTTCCTGAATGAAGTTCCGATCGTTGAGGCAAAAGAGGCTGACCGGAGTGGTGTTGAGTGTCAGGTTGTACGGGCCAATTTCGGTTCCGGTTGGATTGCTGTTGAAGGTCAGGGTGTCAGCATGGGCCGGGTTCAGAAACAGGGCGAGGCAGGCGGCCGACAGCAAGAGAGCGAGTTTCTTCATTTGAGTATCCTTCCGCTCGTTTTGTGAGCTGATGATGCTATTTGAAGCAATCCTCTGGCCAAAGCAATCGGCTTGAAAGGATTGGATTTTCAGTGGTTTTTGAAGGTTTCGGAGGATATCGACCATCTCTTGCAGCGGGAGAGTGAAAGTTATGCAGGCACAAGCTGGAAAAATATTTCTCTTCCCGGCGTGCGGGAGCAAACTTTGCTCAGATGGCGGAACTGGTGTTGCGGAGGGACTGGGTGTTGGGGCAAAACGAGAGTGGCGTCAGGAGCAAACCGCAGGTTCTTCGACTCTGCCTCTCGCGATCAAGCTGCGAGAGCCCGTTCGACTCGCTCAGGGGCAGGATGACAGTCCTTATAGAAATCAAGGACTAAGGCCCAACCATATGTCTGTTCTGCCTAGATGATCCAGCCGCCGCCGACTACCTCGTCTTCCTGATAGAAGACGGCGGACTGGCCGGGGGTGATGGCGCGCTGCGGCTCGTCGAAGAAGGCGTGGACGGTGTTGTCGTCGACGCGACGGAGTGTCGCCATGGCTGGAGTGTGGCGGTGGCGGATCTTTGCGCTGACGCGGATGGGTTCGCCTTCAGCGAGGCCGGGGATGGAGATCCAGTTGAGGCGGTTGGCGTAGAGGTCGCGCGAGAAGAGATCTTCGTTGTCGCCAACGGTGACCTGGTGCGAGTCGGGGTGGATGGCGAGGACGTAGAGCGGATTGACGCTGGTGAGGCCGAGGCCCTTGCGCTGACCGACGGTGAAGCTCTGGATGCCTTCGTGATGGCCGATGACTTCGCCGGTGGTGGTGACGAGCTCGCCTGCTGTGTCGGGGAGTTCTTCGTTTTGTTCGTCGAGGTACGCCTTCAAAAATGTGTTGTAGTCGCCGCCGGGGATGAAACAGATCTCCTGCGAGTCTGACTTGGTGGCGACGGCGAGGCCAGCTTCGGCAGCCATCTCGCGGACTGCGGGCTTCTGCATCTCGCCTAGTGGGAAGATTGTGCGGCTGAGCTGATTCTGCGTGAGGCCGAAGAGGAAGTAGGTTTGATCCTTGGAATGGTCGGCAGGGCGGGAGAGGATCCAGCGCTGACGGGTTTCGTCGAAGTGGTTGCGCGCATAATGCCCGGTGGCGATGCGTTCGGCACCAATCTGGCGGGCGGTGATGAGAAGCTGATCGAACTTGAGGTGATTGTTGCAGAGAGTGCAGGGGATGGGCGTGCGGCCTGCGAGGTATTCGGCGACGAAGGGCTTGACGACTTCGGCCTCAAAGCGGTCTTGCTGATTGACGACGTAGTAGGGGATGTCGAGCTGCTCGGCTACGTGGCGCGCGTCGTAGACATCGTCAATGGAGCAGCAGCGGCCTTGAACGGCTTCGGGCATGCCTTCGTGTCCGGCAAGACGGCGCTGGTTCCAGAGCTGGAGTGTGAGGCCGACGATCTCGTGTCCCTGTGCGCGGAGGAGTGCGGCGACGGCGGAGGAGTCGACTCCTCCGGACATGGCTACTGCGATGGTCTCGCTCTCGTTTTGGGGTGCGCTGGACATGGTGTTTCTGCTCTAGTGCTGCTTCTTCTATTTTCGCATTTTTAGCGATTTTCCGAGCGGCTGGCAAATTTCGGACTTCTAGGGAATAACTGTAAGAGTCACGGTATTCGAGTACACATCGGCATGAGACTTCATATCGCGCTTGTGGACCCGTAGCTTATAGATGCCGGGTACCAAGTAACCAGGCTCAGGTTTAAATCGCCAAGTGAAATCATTATTGTTATGTGGTCTGATAGCCAGTTTGTTGGAGTGGAGGGTAGCGACCGGTGGTTCACTCTTACCTCCCATAGCATGCAGTCCAAGATCTTCACCTTTCTCATTTAAGAGCTCCACAATGACACCCCCTCCATATCCGGCTCCAGCAAAAACGATATGATCGGTTGGATTCGATGTAATCACTCTCACAAGCAGATCCTCCCCAACATGCATTGTTGATTCGGGCAAAGAGACTGTTATCCCGAATGTCGCAGGCTGCTGCGCCACAGTTGGCCGGCCTAAGAACAACATAACAACCGCAAGAACAAAAAACCTTCCTGATCCACGCCGATAGAATTTCATAATGTTCCTTTACTGATTGAAGTTCCTTGCATTTTCCGTGAATGTCCAGTTCGGGAACCCAGCTGCTCCTAAACCCGGAGCCTGAGCTGTCCCACATTGAAGGATCCACGTATTTGTTCCCGTCCCTTGAGTTGAATTGAGAGTCTTGACTGCGTCTCCCGCGAAACCCCAAGTCACTGCAGCCATTGGCACAGGTATTGATATGAGCTTACCCCCGGCAAACGTCTCTCATAGCGAGTCTGATGTAATCGCGAAGAGGAGACTGAGATGGAGAAGGCGATACGTCGTCGGTATACGTTGGAGTACAAGCAGGAGGCGGTCCGGCTCGTGCATTCCGGGCAGCGGGTGTCTGCAGCGGCTAAGGCTCTGGGCATTGTCGAACAGACGCTGGCCAACTGGGTGAAAGCGGACAAGCTGGGGCAGTTGCGTGGTCTATCGAGCGAGCAGCTGAGCGCGGAGCGGATGGAAAACATCCGGCTGCGTGCGGAGCTGGCGCGGGTGACCATGGAGCGCGACATATTGGGAAAAGCCACGGCGTACTTCGCAAAGGTGCAGCGATGACCTGCATCCCGACGGAGGAAGGTTGGCTGTACCTGGCTGTGGTGCTCGATCTGTTCAGCCGCCGCATCGTGGGCTGGTCGATGGGTGAGGCGATTACGGCGGAACTGGCCTGCCGCGCGCTGGAGATGGCATGGCAGCAGCGCTCGCCCGGCAACGGCCTGATCTTCCACTCGGACCGTGGCAGCCAGTACGCCAGCCGCTGTTACACGGAGCTTCTTGTCAGGCATGGGATCAAAGCTTCCATGAGTCGAAAGGGCAACTGCTGGGACAACGCCTGCTCGGAGAC
>JBDTEQ010000004.1:0-27403 GCA_039922475.1 Edaphobacter sp. | reverse complement strand
CAGATCGTGAACAAGGCAACCCCTGTCATACCGCCGCCGGTTGTCTCTTCTTCTACCCCACCACCCAATACGCCGGTAACGATCACCGAGACTGTACCTCCTGGTGTAACGGGAACAGTTACATTCTCTAACGGCACAACACCGATCGGAACCGCTCCGATCATAGGCGGAGTAGCTACGATCACGGTCCCCTCTCTTCCGATTGGAACCAACCCCATCACCGCAACTACATCAGGTGACACAAACAATAATCCGGTCACATCAGGCGCGACGATCGTAACAGTCACACCGTTGACGCCAGTCCTGGTCGCCCCCATCGTGTCGTCGAATAACCCGCCGGCCAACACGCCAGTAACGATCACCGAACCTATCCCGCCTGGAGTATCTGGTCCAGTCACCTTCTTCAACGGCACAACTCCCATCGGAACCGCACCTATCGTCAATGGTCAGGCCGTTCTCACCGTGCCTTCCTTGCCGATTGGTGTGAATCAAATCACAGTGACCGCTATCAATACCTCGACGAGCAGTACGATTACGTCGCCACCTACCCTGGTCACGGTAGCCAAAGCAACCGTTGTCATTACGCTTGCGTCTTCCGTAAATCCGTCCTCGCCTGGCCAGTCCGTCACCTTCTCGGCCGCCGTACACCCTGGTGCAACCGGCTCGGTAACCTTCCTTGATGGCACAACCATTCTAGGTACAGGAGCCGTCAACGCCGCAGGAGTTGCAACCTTCACCACTTCGACGTTAACAATCGGATCTCACCCCGTCACCGCATCCTACGGTGGAGACTCCGGCTATAGCGCCGCAACTTCAGCAGTTCTGACCCAGGTTGTCGGCAGAATTCCAACCATAATCACCATCGTTGCCAGCGCACCTGCTCAACTACTCCACACAGGCGTCACCTTTACTGCGAACGTAACTGCACCCAGCCCGAATGCAACCGGAACCGTCACCTTTATCGAAGGCACAACCATACTGGGAACTGCTCCGCTGAGCGCAAATGGAGGCGTTATCGTCACCCTTACCACGAATGCGAATGCCGCCTTTGCGACGAGCAGTCTCGTCACAGGTCTGCATCAGATTGTGGCGGTCTATTCCGGAGACAGCAACTTCGGTCCGAGCACATCGGCTCCAGTTCCGAATACCGTGGAGGACTTCACCAATACGAACAGCGGTCCGGCAACTCAAAACATATTCCCCGGTGCAGCAACGACGTACACTTTCACTTTAGCGCCCGTCAGTGCTACAACCTTCCTCGACGATGTAAATGTGGCCGTCGATGGGTTGCCGCCGGGGTCGACCTATACCTTTACGCCGTCCACTATCAAGGCTGGCAGCGGTTCCACTCAAATTACCCTGAACGTCCAGACCAGCAGTGCCCTGAGTGCCCAGAACCGTGCGCCACAAAACGGACCTGCTCCACGCAACGAGCTGCCAATCGCTGTCGGGATGGTGGGCCTCCTCGGTCTTGGAGCGGCGCGCAAGCTAAGGCGCAAGATTCCAAGGACGCTGATGCTTCTTATGCTGACGCTTGGCTCTCTCTTGCCGATTGCTGCTCTTAGTGGCTGCGCCGGCGGATACTTCACCCTCAACCCAACGACGTTCACCCTCACGGTCACCGGAACCGAAGGACCCATTCAGCACGCAGCGACCGCAACCCTGATCGTGCAATAGGAGAAGAGACGAAATGATGCATCTTCGCAACGCCGTGCTCCTGGTACTCGTGCTCGCATTGCCCTGGGCTCTCCATGCCCAGGCAATATCGATGAACGGCTCGATTAACGACGTACCGAAGCTCGAATTCGGAGCCAATTACAACTACTTTCATGCAAATGCACCTCCAGGCCAGTGCGGTTGCTTTGCCCTGAATGGGGGTAGCGGAACCGTTGTCTACAACATAACGCCCGCTTGGGCCGGCGTCGCCGATCTTATGGTCGGGCATGCAACCAACGTGGACAATAGCCTGCAGAACATCACCATCTTCAACTACCTCTTTGGCCCTCGCTATACGCGGCGCACGCGGAGCCGGTTCGTCCCCTACGGACAGATACTGGTCGGTGGTGCAAAAGAGGATGTGAATTTTGTGTTCACCATCAATCGCAACTCGTTTGGCTTTCTTGGCGGTGGCGGAGTGACTACAAGACTGAAGCATCACTTCGGACTAACCCTGGGTGAAGTTGACTGGGTCTATACCCGAATCCCCAATGCAAAGAATAATCGCCAGAATAATCTCCGCATTGCGACAGGCATTACCTATCATTTCGGCAACTGATCCAAATCGAAGACCCGTGGGCTCTGCATCCTGCTTCGGAAAATCTTTATTGCTTTAAAAAAGCTTTGTGAGATCGTCCAACGTGCGTGGGTCATTGGATTCTCCCAACCAATATGCTGTTGCCGCCCAGTACATCTCGAATCGCCTCTGTCTCCGCCTTGTCCATTCGCTGATTAGAAAATGGGGCTTCCCTTCTTCGGCACTTTAGGTGCCGGATTCCAAATGAGACGAGACAGCGAGCATTTGTCTAAATCTAGCTGCGCCGCATTCGATAACTAAATCCATACGCCACAACTCCTGCAGCCAAAATGAATGCAGCTGTTCGTATCTCGTGCAAAAAATTCGGCCGCGAAAAGAGAATGAAAACGAAGCCGCCGAGGGCCAGTAACACCGGCAACGGATAGAGAGGCATACGAAACCCCCGTACCTTACGTTGCCGACGATGCTTGGGCAGCAGTGCAGCCGTTCCCTGCAACAAGAATTGGAACAGGATTCGAATCACCACCAAGGTTGTGATGACCTCCTGAAGCCGAAAGATGCAACACAGCAGAGTAACGCCGCCTAGCGTCATGAGCGAGTGCATGGGAATTTTGAGTTTAGGATGCAGCACGCCAAACCACGCCGGAAAATTACCGTCGTGTGCCGCAGCATAAGGAATTCGCGAATATCCGAGCAGAAGTGCAAAGACCGAAGCAAGCGCTGCCAGCGCGATCAGCACTACGATCACCCCTCCAGCCGTATGTCCGTATAGCCGCTCCATAAATACAGCCATAGTGAACATTCGTGCGTGGCTGTCGGCATTCTGTGCCATCTCCCGCCACGGCAATACGCCAAGAACACTCACATTCATCAGCAGGTAGAGTGTTCCTACAATTCCGATCGCACCCAGGACTGCTCGCGGAATCGTCCTCTGCGGGTCGCGTACCTCTGCGCCCAGGAAACAGACGTTGTAGTAGCCCCAATAGTCATACGCCGAGATCAGCATTCCAGCTCCGAGTCCGGCAAAGAACGCACCATTGAGGTGAAATGCGCCTGCAGGAAAGTCAAATGCCCGGTGAGGGTCGAAGTGCGTAAATCCCGCAATGATAATCACTACCAGCGTCAGCCCTACTACCAACCCCAACCAGCGCACGATGCGATCGATGGCAAATATGCTGCGATAGAGAACGAACATCGCAACTCCGCAAGCGGACATCGCGATGAATGTCTGCTCACTCAGAACAACAGGAACCCCGAATAGCGATAAGGATACAAAGGGGTGGTTAGCGTGCGGCAGGAAGAAAGATACATATTGCGAGAATCCGATGCACCCGGAGGCGATGGAAAGCGGGGCGCTGATCAGTAATTGCCATGCATACAGAAAGGAGAACGCTCGCCCCAGCGACTTCTCGCCATACAGATGTTTCAAATATGCGTACGATCCCCCGGCTTCTGGATAAGCTGTGCCCAGCTCGCACCAGATCAGTCCATCGCAGAGAGATAGGAGGGCACCCATCAGCCATCCCAGAATTGCCTGTGGGCCGCCCATCACCCCGACAATCAGGGGCAGCGTGACAAACGGGCCTACGCCGACCATATCGATCACGTTCAGGCCCAGCGCCGACCCTGTCGACAAGCCACGGCGCAACTCATTGGGTCTCAGCGACTCCGTCTGCTGCAGGAGGGCTTCCTTCGGATGTGACGGTTCGAGATCACTCATGGCAGGCTTGCTCGAAGTGTAGCTAACTGCAAGATATCCTGCCCAGCAGGTGCGTGGTGCGACCAATCGCGGGTAATGGAGCGAAGGCCGATGGCTCGACGAAGGATACCAAGGCGATTCAGACTTCAGCTTCGTGTATGCGGCGACCGAAGAGGGCGGTTCCTACGCGGACGCAGGTGCTGCCCTCTTCGATGGCTACGGGGAAGTCGTTCGACATACCCATGGAGAGCTGCGTTACGCGTGGGAATCGAGCTGCCGATTCGTCGCGGAGGCGGTGCAGTTCTCGGAAGTAGGGCCGCGCGGTCTCGGCGTCCTCCGACCACGGTGGAACCGTCATCAGGCCGACTGCTTCGAGAGATTCGAGTTCGTTCATCGCGGTGAGCAGCGCGGGCAGTTCATTCGGCTCCAGGCCGTGCTTGGACTCTTCGTGGCTCAGCTTCACTTCGATCAGGACAGGCAGCTTCTTTCCGAGTGCAGCGGCTGCTGTGTTCAGGCGCTGGGCGATCTTCAGCGAGTCTACGGCGTCGATTGCGTCGAACAGCTCCGCGGCCTTTGCGGTTTTGTTCGATTGGAGGGGGCCGATCAGATGGAACTTTGCTTCGATCAGGTCTTTCACGTGTTGCGACTTTTCCTGAAACTCCTGGACGCGGTTCTCGCCGAAGAGACGCTGGCCGGCGGCGTAGGCTTCGAGGATCATCTCGACCGGATGCACTTTGCTGACAGCCATGAGTGCGACTTCTGCTGGTTGCCGGTTGGCTCGGCGGCAGGCTTCGGTAATCTGTTGGTGGAGATGGGCGAGGTTATCCGCAATCGACATGGCTGTCTGCATCTTATCGTTTTGACTACTCACTTACTTTCTGGAGGCACATCGTCCATGTGGACCATTCTGTTGCTGATCGGCTCGAATATCTTTATGACCTTTGCGTGGTACGGGCACCTGAAGTTTCGCGAGGTTCCGTTGTGGAAGGTGATCCTTGTCAGTTGGGGCATCGCTTTCTTTGAGTACTGCTTGCAGGTGCCTGCCAACCGGATCGGTGCGAAGACCTTTTCGCCGGAGCAGTTGAAGGTGATCCAGGAGGTGATTACGCTGACAGTCTTTGGCGTCTTCTCGACGTTTTACTTTGGCGACAGGCTGCACTGGAACCACTTTGCGGCGTTCGGCTGCCTGGTGGCTGGCGCGTTCTTCATGTTCCACAAGTTCTAGGGTCATGAGCTCGAGGGGCTGGAGTTCGAGGGCCTGGGGTACCCCCCATTGCCCGGGCGCAAGACTTTTAGATTCAGCAGTTTGCGGCGTATCGATGTCCGCAAAATAGTCATAACAAAAGAGTTACGCACAAGTATGCTCGTATCAACAACTTAGCCCCGAAAAGGGAGTGAGGCATCCCTGCGGGCTTGTTTGTTTTTTGATCCTATATCCAGTATAGCGGATTGAAGCTAACTAATACGCCAACTCGATCTCTTTTCGTTTGATAGGCTTAGGTCGTTTGGGGGCTTGACATGCGATTTTTGGGCTGTTTTCAAGAAAAATAATTTGAGGTGGGCTTTTGAGCAGGAGTAACGGCTAAAGAAAATGCGGGGATCTCTCCACTGCGCTGCTCACGATGTGACTGTGAACAGCTTCGGTCGAGATGACGAGTTTTCGGAGGGTAGCCGAACAGGAAAGACGGACAGCAGATATCTTCTGGATGACAAACAAAAGAACAGGCAACAACAATTGCAACCGCAAAAGCAAATGCGGGGATCTCTCCACTGCGCTGTTCACGATGAGACTGTGAACAGCTTCGGTCGAGATGACGGTTTGCTTGGAGGGTAGTTGAACGGCAAAGGCGAACAGCAGATCCCTCCGGGATGACAAACAAAAGAACAGGCAACAACAATTGCAACCGCAACAGCAAATACGGGGATCTCTCCACTGCGCTGTTCACTGAGGGATGATCCATCGCGAGAGCTATTCGGGATTTCCGTTAACTGCTGCCAGGCGTGCGACTTTTTCGCGGTGCTTGCGGATGTAGTGAGCGGCGATGTCGGGGTAGAACTCGCGGATGTTGGAGAACATGACGTCGCGCATGACCGAGTAACCGAACTTTTCTGCGAGGGAGCCGAAGTCGGTGGCTGAGGGGGGATAGTAATAACGCGAGATGACCTGGGTGAGAACCTTGCCGCCGAGGCCGGCGATGTTGGGGGTCTGGCTTCCGCCGTAGGTGCGGGCGATGCCTTGACGGCTGATGATATAGAGCTCGCGGACCAAGATGCTGTGACCGTGGCCGAGCGGGTAAAAGCGGGTGTCCTCGTGGAGGAGGCTGGGCAGGAGCCACGCGGAGAGATAAGTGCCGTCGGTCTTGTCGAGGAAGCCGCGCCAGGTGTAGGCATAGAAACCGCCGACACCCTTGCCGAGCGAGGGATGCTCATTGAGGCCTTCGGCGGTGAGGGAGGTGAGACCTAGAAAGATGAAGGTGGAGTAGTCGAGGGCCTGATGGGTGGCGACGGTGAAGTTGTACTTCCAGCCGGGGGGATGAACCTGGGCGCCCACGGAGACAGAGCGGAAGTTGGGCATGAAGCCGAGGATGCGCTGAGGCTGCTGGTGTTCGAGCGGGATGGGATTGCCGTTGGCGTCGAGGGCGGCGGGTTTGTTCGGTTTCGTCTGGGGCTTGTCTGAATCTTTTGCGGTCTGGCTGGCGTCTTGAGGGTTCTGGCCGGATGGGTAGAAAGAGTAAGCGAAGGGGTCGGAAGAGTCGGAAGAAGAAGATGCGACGGCTTGCGGGACTGGATTCTCAGCAGCGATGAGAGCTTGCGAGGGTGCGTCGGGCAGTGTCGCTGCGAGTTGGGCCGGGGACTGCGCATTGGCGCAAACTGCGGCAAAGAGAGTTGCTAAAGAGAGGAAAGATCGCAAAAAAGAGAGTCCAATCGGGCTCGGTTTAGGGGAACGAACCAATTAAATAGACGGTTAATTCCTGTACGAGTTGCGAAAATTGACGAGGCGAACCAGGTTCCCCCCATCAATAACAGGAATAAGAGGTTACGGGTGCAGAGCCGATCTACGCCCAGCGGAGGCTGGATCAGCGGCCGTGCTCTTCAAGATACTTCTCTACTTCGAGGGCGGCCATGCAACCGGAGCCGGCGGCGGTGATCGCCTGACGGTAGCGGCGGTCCTGAATGTCTCCGCAGGCGAAGATGCCGGGGATGATCTCTCCGTTCAAGGTTGGGAAGACATTGTTTTTCGTGAGGATGTAACCATCGGAATCGAGATCCATCATCCCCTTGAAGGCCAAGGCGTTGGGGGTGTGGCCGATGCCGAGGAACATGAAGCTGACGGGCAGAACGTAGGCTTCGCCGGAGACGAGGCTTTTGAGGCGCAGGCCTTTGACGTCCTTTTCTTCGACGCCGAGGACCTCCTCGACCGTGGTGCTGGTGAGGAACTTGATCTTGGGGTGGGCCATGGCGCGGTCGAGCATGATCTTGGAGGCGCGAAATCTTTCGGTGCGGTTGATCAGAGTGACTTTGGTGGCGAAGCGGGTGAGGAAGATGGCCTCTTCCATGGCGGAATCGCCGCCGCCGATGACCGCGATCTCTTTGCCGGAGGAGAAGAAGCCGTCGCAGGTGGCGCAGGAGCTGACGCCATGGCCGATGAGTGCCTGCTCGGAGGGGAGATTGAGCCAGCGCGCACTGGCACCGGAGGCGATGATGAGCGTGCGGGTGCGGATGGTCTCGTGGCCGACGTTGAGCTCGAACGGATGCCTTGAAAGATCGATGGAGGAGAGGTGAGCCATCTTCAACTCGGCACCGAAGCGGACGGCCTGCTTCTTCATGTTCTCGATGAGGTCGGGACCTTGGATGCCTTCGGGCCAGCCGGGAAAGTTTTCAACCAGCGTGGTGATGGAGAGCTGGCCGCCGGGCTCGTGGCCTTCGAGGACGAGTGGCTTGAGGTTAGAGCGGGCAGCGTAGATGGCAGCGGTTAGTCCGGAGCACCCGGAGCCGAGGATGACAGTGTCGCGTGTCGTGTTTTCAGTCATATGGACTCTAACAGTGTAAATGCGCGGCAGCGGAAAAAGATTCATCTGCTGCTTTTGGTGAAAGAATTGAGACTATGGCAAACCTAACCCTGGTGTATGGAATGAGACTGTTACCCGCAGACGAGATTACAGCGGTGGGCGACGCGCCCGTAACTCTGAAGAACGGCAACGAGGCTCATGTGACGATGCATGTGCTGGAAGGCAGCAGGGAACAGATCGAGGCACAGCTTCGGATGAGCCTGGATGCGTTCTTCGACTTTTATCCGGAGATCTAGGTTCGCGGGCTCCCTGCCGGGTGTAGCGAAATCGACCACTGCTCGTTACCCATCCTGTCGTGACGAAAGACAAGGAGAGGGGAGGGCGATATGGGCCGGGATCTGCGGGGATTTGCGTGGGCGCGCGGGGTTGCGCTGGCTGCGCTGCTGATGGGCTCGGCGGCGTATGGTCAGGTTGCGGCGACTGTGCAGCCTGAGACTGTCGTCGATGTGCTGCATCGGCTTTCGGATAAAGCCGATATTATTTTTGCCGGACAGGTGATGGCGATTCGCCAGCCGAATGATGGCGTAGTTGAAGTTGAATTTCGTGTGGACGAGGCGATTCGCGGATCGAGCGTGGGGACGCCTTATATTTTGCGGGAGTGGTCGGGATTGTGGGCGGGCGGTACTCCGCGGTATCACGTGGGTGAGAAGCTGCTGATGCTGCTGCATGCGCCGAGTGCGGCGGGGCTTAGCTCTCCAGTCGGCGGATTGGATGGAGCGATTCCGATTCGCCAGGGCGGGACGGTGGCGACGGCGCAGGATACCGTAGCTCCGCGACAGCCGCCGTTTGTCGATCTTCGGTGGCTTGGGATTAAGGTGCAGCGGACGATCTCGTATCGGACAGAACCGGTACGAGCGGCGAAAACTCCGGGAATGGCAGTGAGTCTTTCGGCGCAACTCCAGATGGTGGGCGAAGCTGGCACAGGGCTGACGACCAGTTCAATTGCGGGCGTGCCTTCAGTCTCACCGCAGAACGGCAGCGGAGGGAAGGTGGCGGGGTCGGTTCCAGCACAGCAGGCATCGGTGGATGCTGTCATCGGCATGTTAACTTCGTGGCAGAAGGCGCAACATGTTGCTCCGTGATCCTGCACCGTGGCGACGCGCTGGCTCTCGACTGCGAATCGTTCTTACGCTGTCGGTGTGCTGGTTTGCGGGTAGCGGGCTGTTGTGGGCGGGAGGGCCACGGTGGGTTACGGGACCGCCGTACTTTACGACGAGTGGAAATTCAGTGGCCTGGTATACGAATCATCCGCTCTACTTCACGGACCCGGGCGATTTAAGTTCGAGTGTGAACCATGCTGCTGCAGACGCTCTGGTTGCAGCGGCGGCGAATGTCTGGAATGTTCCGACGGCGAGTCTGGTGTTGGCGCAAGGCGGCTCGCTCGATGAGCATATCAGTGGGGCGAATACGTTTCTCGGACCTTCGGGGCTTATTGTTCCGGCGGATGTGCAGAGCGGCAACTACCTGAGCAAGCAGATTGCGGTGATCTACGACAGTGACGGTTCCATTACAGATCTGCTGCTGGGCAATGGCGCGAGCGATCCGACGAGCTGCCTGCAGAATGGGGTGACCGAGAGCGTGGATTGGATCTTTCCTGCGGGCGGCATTCGACATGCATTGCTGATCTTGAACGGTCGCTGCACGGGGCCTGCGCCGGAGCAGCAGTTGCAGTTGCAATACCAGTTGATGCGAGCGTTCGGGCGGATTCTTGGACTGGGGTGGTCGCAGACCAACGACAACGTATTTACAGGGAGTCCGCAGGCGACGTTCAACCAGGCGATGCACTGGCCGGTGATGCATCCGATCGATATTATCTGTGGGCCTTATACGTACCAGTGCATGCCGCAGCCGTTTACGTTGCGTCCGGACGATCTTTCCGCGCTGGCAGGACTTTATTTTATCGGTCAGGGCCATGCCCCGCCGGGCAAGACGGATTCGCTGTACAACGCGAGCCAGATAGTTGGGCACGTCCAGTTTCCGACGACGCAGGATATGCAGGGAGTCAACATCGTTGTCCGGCGATGGTCGCAGTTTACCGATTCCTCACAGATTGAGGATTGGTACACGACTTCGACAGTTTCGGGATTTTTATTCCGGCGCACGAATGGCAATCCCGTCACCGGAGCAGATTCTTCTTTCGCGGGTAGCCAGGGGATGCAGGGGCAGGATCATGAGGGGCTGTACGTTCTGGCACGAGTGCCCTTGCTTCCGGGCACCTGGCAGTTGCTGGTCTTCGAGGTTGAGCCTATCAACCCGCTCTATACCGGCCAGTATTCGGTTGGGCCGTACACCACGAATACGGTGGCTCCCTCCGGCACCTACCCGCCGCAGGTGTTCGGACTCTACGCCAGCTATACCAATAGCGTCCTCAATCTTACGCTTAGCAGCACGGCTACCAGATGCACACCCTGGGTGGATGGAACGGAGTCTGCGCCTGCAGCGGTGCCATCGCCAGGCTGGTGGACAGGATTGCTCTGCGGATATGGGCACTCCGCGTGGTCTTCGCTTTCGGTCAAAGGTGGCCGTTCCCTCACGATGGAGGTGACAGCTGAAGATGAACAGGGTCTCGCTACGACAGTCAAGGCGATGCCCGTTCTCGGCATCTGGAACGCGACAGATCCACTCGGCTCTCTGCCGGGGATAGCCAGTGCCGGGCAGGCCTTCAATGGAGAGACAACCGGAACGACGACGGTGAACGCGTCGATTACGCAACCGGAACAGTTACGGATGGTGATCGCCGATCAGCGGGGAGACGGTCGGCCAGACTATAACTACCAGGCGCGGGTGTTGTACGCCGACTCGGTTGCTCCCGCTGCGATCAGCGCATCTGGCGGAACGATCACGATTACAGGAATGGGGTTCCGCACAGGCAATGAGGTTATGGTCAACGGGGTGCCCGCTACGGTATCGAGCTGGAGCGCGAACACGATTGTCGCCGTCGCGCCTTCGCTGCATGCGCTGGGTTCCGGTACTGCTCTGGTGGCCGATGTCGAGGTTGAAGATCTTTCAACGGGTGGGAGTAGCGTGATGAGCCAGGTACTGAGCTATGCTGCGCCAGTGCCGACGTTGAGCCTGCTTACGGCTCCATCCGGAACGGCGATTCTGTCGCAGCCGGCGACGACAGCCTTCGCAGTGCAGGTTTTGAAGGGCGATGGCGTTACGCCGGTGGTGGGCGAGGCTGTGACCTTTTCTACGACAACAGGCTCCGTGCACTTCGATGCCTGTGGCGGTGCGACGTGCACGCTCTCCACAAACGCACAGGGCATTGCATCGACGACGGTTACGCCAGAGAGTTCAGGCGCAATTAGCCTGCAGGCGTCGGGAATCGATGGAACGGTGAGCGCTTCGTTCACAGCGCTTGCCCGAGTCCAGACTGCGACGGCTGTGCAGCCTGCGGAATATATTGCAGCTGGCGCAACCGTCGCATGGTCTCCGCAGTTGAAGGTGGCCGACAACTTTGCTTCCACTACGGGTGCGTTGGTCGGCTGGCAGACGATCTCGGGGCCCATCGCGGCTTCGCCCGGCCCATCGCTGGTAGACAGCGATGGGGTTGCGGCAACACTTGTTACTGCGGGCCCGCTTGTTGCGGGTGCGCAGGCGCTTCTCTCCGGATGTGCGTGGACGACGGTGTGCGCTACGTTCACAACACAAGGGGTAGACCCGGCGGAGTTTCAACTGGTCGCAATTAGCGGCGTCGGGCAAACTATCTCTACGAGCGGAACTCTGGGGCCGGTGGTTGCTCAGGTTCTCGATCGGGCTTTTCGTCCTGTGGCCGGCGCAGTCGTACAGGTTTATCAGACAGTGAATGCGTGGCAGCTTCCTTGTCCCGATCAAGGCCGCTGCCCGATCCCGCCTGTGCTGGTCTCTTCGCAATCGACCGTAACGTCCGACGCTTACGGCATTGTGACGATTACGCCGCAACAGCTTTCGGGGTCGGCAGAGACTACGAATCTTGCCGCAGCGACAGGGAATTCGGGATTTCTCTCATTGACGCTCGAAAAACATCCCTAATCGTGTGCGAGTTTCGCCCTTGGAACGCGATTGAATTTAGAGCATCTAATAGAAAGGAACGTGGTGCAAAGAGGATAGGCTGAACCAGCCTGTGGCGAAATTGAATTGAGGAGCCCGAGCGATGGCAGAAGCAACGGCAGTTATCAGCGGCATAAGGCGCACACGGGTGGTTATTCTTGGTGGCGGTTTTGCCGGTATCAATGCAGCAACCGATCTGGCGAAGCTTCCGGTCGATGTCACCATCGTGGATCGCAAAAACTACCACCTCTTTCAGCCTCTGCTGTATCAGGTCGCTCTGGCGGTGCTTTCTCCGGCGGATATCGCGCAGCCTATCCGCTCGCTCATGCGCGACCACCAGAACATTGAAGTGCTGATGGATGAAGCGATTTCATTCGATCTTGCAGAGCAACGAGTTCATCTGAAGACAGGCGTCGAGGTGGAATACGACTACCTGATTCTTGCTACGGGTTCCACACACTCCTACTTCGGCAGGGATGAGTGGGCCAAGCTTGCTCCGGGGCTGAAGACGGTTGAAGATGCGACTGAGATTCGCCGTCGCGTGCTGCTTGCGTTCGAACTCGCAGAGCGGCAGATGGTGGAGACCGGTACGCATCCTCCGCTCAACTTTGTGATTATCGGCGGCGGGCCGACCGGAGTAGAGCTTGCAGGTGCGATCAGCGATATCGCGAAGCTCTATATGGCAAAGGATTTTCGCCATATCGATCCGTCGATGGCGCAGGTCCTCATCCTTGAGGGCTCACCCAACATTCTGGCGGCTTATCCTTTCGATCTGCAACTTAAGGCGGGTGAGCAGTTGAACGCACTTGGCGTAAAGTTTCGCACCAACGCCCATGTGAGCGATGTGGAGCCGGGCTACGTGATGGTAGGCGACGAACGGATTGACGCTGTGGTTACACTGTGGGCGGCTGGTGTGCAGGCTTCGCCGCTGGGCAAGCTGCTTGGCGTGGAGACCGACAAGCGTGGGTGTGTCTTTGTCGATGGCTACCTCAATCCTCCCGGTCATCCGGAGATCTTTATCTGTGGCGACCTGGCTCATGTGGAGGAGAATGGGCGGCAGGTTCCCGGCGTCGCTCAACCTGCGATACAGATGGGGCGATACACAGCGAAGCGCATTGGCCGGCTCATCGCAATGGACCATGGAAGCGGTGTGAATGAACCGTTCCACTACTTTGACAAAGGCGACATGGCCACCATTGGGCGGAAGGCTGCTGTCGCCAACATCCAGTGGCCGTTCAAGGGGCACTGGAGCGGTTTTCCTGCGTGGATGACCTGGCTTACCGTCCACATCTTTTTTCTTATAGGGTTTCGTAACCGGCTGGCCGTTTTCGGTCAGTGGGCGTGGACGTACCTGACGTTCCGCGATGGAGCACGCCTGATTACCGGCTCACAGGAGTTGCCTGGATGGAGAGTGAAGGGTGATCCGAGCAGCGCTCCGGTGAGCAAGCCACTGGATATGGCTTCGCCGAAGACTTGATGGACCGTCAGGCTTTGCGAAAAATCAGCTACTTTGCGGAGGCTTCAATCGCTTTCCATTCAGCGTCGCTCAACTTGACTGCGGATGCTGCGACATTTTCTTCGAGGTGTTTGGTTGAGGTGGTGCCGGGGATCGGCAGCACTACCGGAGAACGATGGAGCAGCCACGCGAGCGAGAGCTGCGAGACCGTTGCGCCGTGGGCCTTCGCGGCCGCGTCGAGTTTGCCGCCCGGCTGTGCCAGCTTGCCTGCCGCCACGGGGAACCAGGGAATGAAAGCAATGTTGTGTCCGGTGCAGTAGTCGACAACGTCTTCATGTCGGCGGTCGCCGATGTTGTACTGGTTCTGCACGCTGACGATCTCGATGACTTTGCGTGCCTGATCGATCTCGTTCGGCTTGACCTCGCTTAGTCCAACGTGGCGAATCTTGCCCTGTTCCTGAAGCTTCTTAATTGCGCCGAGCGATTCTTCGACCGGAACTTTGGGATCGATGCGGTGTAACTGCCAGAGATCGATTCGTTCCAGCTTCAAGAGTCGCAGGCTCATCTCTACTTGCTGCGTGAGATACTCCGGGCGGCCTACGGGAAGCCATTTGTTCGGTCCCTGCCGCGTCATGCCGCCTTTTGTGGCGATGACAACGCCCTTGGCATAGGGAGCCAGTGCTTCGCCGATAAGTCGCTCGCTGACATCAGGTCCGTAGGAGTCGGCGGTGTCGATGAAGTTCACACCCAGTTCGACTGCGTGCCGCAATACCTTCTTTGCGCCCTCGCGATCCTTCGGCTCATCCCAGATGCCGTCGCCGGTGATCCGCATCGCCCCATAGCCCATTCGGTTGACTGTCAGATCTCCGCCAATCGCGAATGTTCCGCTTGCCTTTGCATTTACTTCCGTAAGAGTAGCCATAGGTCATGGGATGCGGGCAGCCGAAGAAAGGTGCATTGTTTCTCCTTCTTCGAAGATTTTTAGCTTGTTCGTAAGGCCAAGGCGAGCGGCCTCGGCCTGCAGCCGCTCCAGGGGTTCGTCCATCGGTTCGCGGCCCAGGCGGAAGGTGCCATAGTGCATGGGGATCATCTCCTCAGCCCCAAGTTCGACGAAGGCACGCACCGCCTCCTCCGGACTGGTGTGCACGGAACGATGACTATCGGGAAAGTAAGCGCCAATCGGCAACAAGGCAACGTCAGGCTTCAGACGGAGGCCGATCTCGCGGAAGCCGTCGAAGTAGGCGGTGTCGCCGGAGTGGTAGACGGAGTGGCCGCCGGCTTCGATGACATAGCCACCGTAGCCGCGATGCATGTCGCGAAACATTCGCGCGCCCCAGTGCTTGCAGGGAGTCATCGTTACTTTGAGACCTTGTACATCGACCGATTTCCACCATGCAAGTCGATGAATCTGCGAGAACCCCAGATTTTCTACCAGATCCTCGACGCCGCGCGGCACGATGACTTCAGGAGCGCGCCCCGTGAGCCGCCGGGTCGCGCGCATCACCTGCCGCAGCGAGGCCAGATCGAGGTGATCCATGTGCGCATGAGTCAGCAGGACGAGATCGATTGGCGGCAGATCCTCTATGCGCACGCCGGGACGACGCTGGCGACGCAGTAGAATCAGGCGCTTTGAGAAGACCGGATCGATTAATATTGTTCGTCCGCTCATCTGCAGCAAAAAGGAGGAGTGCCCGATGAAGGTTATTCCCAACTCATCGCTTGCTGCGAGCTCCACCGGGCGGGACACTCCCGTCATGGGCTGCTCATGACTCTCGCGTACCAGACGCCAAAGCTGCTCTATTTTTCTTACCGGAAACGGTCTGTTGCTCCACGCTCTACGCATTCAATGCACCATTAAAATAGATGCGCAAAATAGTTGTCGCGGATCGGGGAGGCGCGCTGAAAATCGTTCAGGCTGCACCAGGACGCGTGCAGCCTGAGTTTTGCCCGGGTTATTTCGCTTCCGGCTTCAGAATGTCGTCGAGCCTGTCCGGCGCGCTTGAGACCCGCTCCAACTGCGGATAGCGTTCACCACCGTGATAGTCCAGCCGGATCACCTTGTAAAAGCCGGTGTTTTCGACGATCAACTCTACAGCAGGGCCGGAGCCTTTCGCATCGTGGACCGCGGCCTTCAGAACGTCAGGCGTGTAGGCGCGTCCGTTGACCGCGACAACCTTCATTCCCGGACCGAAGCCTCCCTTATCGGCGACTCCTCCCTTGAGTACATCGGAGACGAAGCCCGACTTGCTGACATACAGACCGAGCGAGTACCAGAAGTCGTAGGTGCCGCTCTGGTCGTCTTCCATCGCGCTCCAGGAGTTTGGCTTGTCGGAGTAGGTAAGTTTGTAGCCACCGTTCTCCAATCCACCCAGTGGCGCCTGGTAGGCGTTCGAGTCGAGCCGTGAGCGCAGGAAGGCGGCCCAGTCGTTCGGGACTACGGCGTTCAGGCCTGCGACTACATCTTCAAAGGTGTAAGGCACAACTTTCGGTCCTGTATCTCCACCGAGGCCGTGGAACTTCGCAACAAAATCGTTCAATGATTTCTTGCCGTCGGTCATCCTGCGAATGGTGGTGTCGACGTCGAGCCAGATGAGCTCGCCCTCGTCGTAGTAGTCGACGCTGAGCCGCCAGTTGTCCCATCCTCCGCCGGCAGCGTAGAGGATCTGTGCCGCCGTTGCTGTGTCCTGAATATCGCGCCAGGTGCGGCCGGGGCGGTTGTCATACTTTGCGGCGATGGTGGAGAGACGCTGCTTGTACTGTTCCGGGGTCCAGATACCGGAACGCGCGGCGAGTACGTCGCCAAGATACTCGGTCAATCCCTCGTAGACCCAGAGCAGGTCGCCTACCATCGGCTTCTGATAGTTGCTGGTTGCGAGACCCGCAGGACGACGGTACTTGCCGTTCCAACTGTGAGTGAACTCGTGCGGCAGAAGCAGACCGTTCAGGGTGAACTCCTGATCGTCGATAAAAGTTCGAGGGGCGACGCGGTCATCGCTGGACTGGTGGTGCTCGAGACCGAAGTGTGCGACCTCGTCGCTGAGCGTGACGAGGAAGTGATAGGAGTTGTAGTGGCGGCTTTTGTAGAGCGCACCGGTCTCGCGCACAAGGCGATCAAACTCGGCGATGTGCTTCTGTGAAAGCTCGACCTCCTCCGGCCCGTCGCCGGCCATGTCGAGATAGTGCTTTGGCGTGATCTCGGGAGCGAGCGGGACTTCGCGGAAGAAGCGGCCGGCAAGCACTGGCGAGTCGATGAGCTGTTCGAGGCTTACGGTTTTGAAGGCTGTGGTCTGTGCCGATCCGCCGTCTTTGTCGAGTGCGGTGCCGAACTTCCATCCTTGTGGAATTGTGATCGAAGGCGTGAACATTACTTCGCTTGCATTGGTGTCGGCCGGGTAGACGAGCACGGTGTTCCAGCTCAATAGCGCGAGATTTTCACTCGTTGATCCTCCAGAGGAAAATCCGGAGAGAGCAGAGGAGGCGAGGAAGTCGATCTTCATCTCGAGCCTGGTGACGCCCTGCGGCACGGTGAGGTGGTAGGCGAACATGTCCACCTTGTCGCGCTCCCACTTGATTGGCTGGCCATTGGCGGTGATGAAGAATCCCGCCATATTTTCGATGGGACCAGTGGGGCTGTGCTCGCCGGGAATCCACTTCGGATACACCACGGTCATCGGACCTGCCGTCACCGGCATCACTTCTGTCGCGTGGAGAATCTTTCGTGGAGCATCTGTCAGGTCGACACTCAGCGTAATCGGCGACGTCTGCGCGCCCGCCACTGAAGTTGCAGCGGCCAAAGCCGCAACGGCACATCTCATCCAGAAACCGCTCATTATTCCGCCTTCATCGTTGATTGTTCTTGGTAACCGCAAACAGTCTACCCCGCTGTGACGACATTCGCTGAATGTTCTATCCGCGGTTGACTTCTCAGGTGTGTTTACGCGTAGGATGTTGCCACGGGAGAATTCATGTCTTCGAAGTTTCTGATTGCTCTGGCGTCCGCCGCCCTCTTATTTCCTGCTCTTTGTTTCGCACAACAATCCGCACCGAAGCCGCTTCAATCGATGCCCTACTCGCCCTCGCTGGATGTCACCAACCTCGATCGTTCGGTAGACCCCTGCGTGGACTTCTACAAGTTCTCCTGCGGCGGCTGGCAGAAACATAATCCCATTCCTGCCGATCAATCCGCTTGGAGCGTCTACGCGAAGCTGGGCAATGAGAATGAGCAGTTTTTGTGGGGTATTCTGGAGGCCGACGCGAAGGCCGGGAGCAGAACGCCGGTGCAGCAGAAAGTCGGCGACTACTTTGCCGCGTGCATGAACACCGCAGCCATCGATGCGCTAGGCGCCAAGCCGGTCCAGCCCGAACTTGCCCGCATCGATGCATTGAAGACGCGACCGGAGCTGATCTCAGCGATTACCGACCTGCATCATAGCTATCCAGGCAGCTTCTTCTTCGGTTCCAGGACTGGGCAGGACGCGCTCGACTCATCGTTGGTGATCGTAGAACTCGGCTCAGGCGGACTTGGGCTTCCCGACCGCGACTACTATCTGAAGACCGACGCGAAGAGTGTAAAGCTGCGTGAGCAGTACGCTGCATATATTCAAAAGTTGCTGACGCTCAGCGGCGAGTCTGCCGGGCAGGCCAAAGCCGATGCAGATGCGACCCTTCGTATTGAGACGGCGCTTGCGAAGGCATCGCTGTCCCGCGTGGAGCGGCGCAATCCGCACAATACGTATCACATGATGACGGTCGGCGAGCTCGGAAAGCTGGCTCCTGCGTTCGATTGGCCGCATTACTTCGCCGTGCAGGGAGCACCCGGCGTTGCCAAGCTTAATGTCTCGCAGCCCGAGTTTATGAAGGCTGTGCAGGCACAACTCACCACGGAGCCCGTCGATGCGCTGCGCGGGTATTTGCGGTTTCACTTCCTCACGTCCACGGCATCTTTTCTCGCACATCCCTTCGAACAGGCTAACTTTGATTTTTATGCCACGACGCTGCACGGAATTCCCGCCATGCCGCCTCGCTGGAAGACCTGCACCCGCGCAGTGGATAGCAATCTGGGCGAGGCGCTGGGACAGGAGTTCGTCAAACGCACGTTCTCTGCCGATACCAAGGCCAAAACGCAGCGGATGACCGAGCAGGTTGAGGCCGCAATGCAGCACGAGATCGAAAATCTCGACTGGATGAGCCCCGCAACCAAGCAGGAGGCGCTGCGCAAGCTGCACGCCATTCGCAACAAGATCGGCTATCCCGACCGCTGGCGCGACTACACCAGGCTCGATGTGAAACGGAATGACTACGTCGGCAACGCGTTGCGAGCTTACCGTTTTGAAGAGGCGCGAAATTGGAACAAGCTGGGCAAGCCGGTCGATCGGAACGAGTGGGGCATGACGCCGCCTACGGTCAACGCTTACTTCAATCCGCAGATGAACGACATCAACTTTCCAGCCGGTGTTCTGCAGCCGCCACTGTACGATCCGAAGCTGGATGACGCTCCGAACTACGGGAATACCGCCGCAACGATCGGCCACGAACTCACTCATGCCTTCGACGATGAGGGACGCCAGTTCGACTCCAAGGCCAACCTTCGCGACTGGTGGACTCCGGCCGACGCCAAGGGCTTTGAAGATCGCATCAACTGTCTTCGCAATCAGTATGCGCAACAGTACGTCATCGTCGATGACATTCACATCAACTCCAAACTGACGAGCGGAGAAGATGTGGCCGACCTTGGAGGAACGTTGCTCGCCTATATCGCGTGGAAGAAGCAGACCGAAGGGCAGAAGCTCGGGAGCGTCGATGGGTTCACTCCCGACCAGCGCTTCTTTGTCGGTATGGCACAGTGGGCGTGCGAGAACGAGCGGCCGGAGAACCTGCGCGTCAATGCCATCACCGACCCCCACTCCCCCGGCTTTGCGCGTATCAACGGCATTGTGTCGAACATGCCCCAGTTTCAGCGCGCCTTCAGTTGCAAGGCGGGGCAGCCCATGGTGCATACCCCAACCTGCAAGGTCTGGTAATTCGCACGATCAAGCCCGCACCGTCGGCCTTTCGACTTAAAGTCGCTGCCTACGGTGCGGCAAGTGCCTGCCAGACGGTACACTTGTCCAACTCATGAATCTCTACGCAATCGTTCTTGGCCTCATTGTTCTTACGCTTCTCGCTGTGTCTCTGGCCCGCGTCTCCAAGGTAAAGACAAAGGCGGATTACCTGGTCGCCGGACGATCCCTGCCGGCGATTGTCCTCATCTTTACGCTTCTGAGCTCATGGATCGGCTCGGGTTCTCTGCTTGCTGGCGCGGAAAACGCGTACAACCACGGCTTCGCTGCGCTCTGGCAATCCGCCGGCGGTTGGGCGGGACTTGTACTGATCTATTTCATCGCTCCCCGCGCGCGCAAGTTCGCGCAGTTTACGATTCCCGATCTGCTGGAAGCCCGCTATAACCAGACCGCTCGCATTCTCGGCGTGATTGCCGTGCTTTTTGCTTACACCGCGATTACAAGCTATCAGTTCATCGGCGGCGGCGACATCCTCCACCTCGTCTTTCCTTCAATCACCGCGCACCACGGCCAGGAGATCATCGCCGCCTTCGTCATCGTCTTTACCGCGATCGCAGGAATGAGCTCGGTCGCCTACATGGACCTTGCAATTGGCGTGCTAGCCACTATCGTGCTGATCGTTGCACTACCCATTCTGACCCACATCGCGGGCGGGTGGTCGGCGGTGACCGCCGCTCTTCCCGCCACGCACTTCCAGGTGTTTGGAGACTTCTCAGTCGCGCGTGCGCTCGAACTGTTTCTTCCCACCTGCCTGCTGATGCTCGGCAACCAGTCCATGTATCAGAAGTTCTTTTCTGCAAAATCCGAGAAGGATGCCACACGAGCGGTGGTCGGCTGGTTCATCGGCATTCTTATTCTGGAGACGGTGATCGTCGCACTTGCAGTCGTGGGTTCGGCTCTTTTCCCCAAAGGCGAGGTGAGCCAGAGCCCACGCGAGATTCTTGCCTACACTGCACTCCATGCTCTTCCGCCACTGCTGGGCGCGATCATGATTGGCGCAATCTTCGCGAAGGTCATCTCTACGGCAAACAACTTCCTCTTCTCTCCGGCCACCAACCTCATCAATGATGTGTACGTCCGATATGTAAGACCGGACGCGTCGAACAGCAACATTCTGCTGGTCAGCCGCGTTGTGGTTGTACTGCTTGGCTGCTGGTCGCTGTATCAGTCTCTGGGCACCAGCTCTGTACTGGCGAAGGCTCTGTATGCCTATACCATCTACTCGGCTGCGCTGACCCCCGTAATCCTCGCTGCATTTTTCTGGAAGCGCGCCACCGCGGCCGCCGCAGTTGCGAGCATCGGGGCCGGGACCTTCGTAACGGTCTTCTGGGATACAGACTTTACCCGCGCTCACCTGCCGGCGTCCGTCGCCTCCCGCGATGCTATTTTTCCGGCTCTGCTGGCATCGCTGCTGTGTTTGATTCTCGTCAGCTTCTTCACCACTCCCCCCAGCGAAAAACAGTTGCAGCCTTTCGCCGAGGGTTGATGCATCCAGACTGGTAGCGAAATAGTGGGAATCTATAGTCAGCGCTTCCCAGCAGAAGCGTCAGATCCCTCTCAACTTCTAAATCTCACGAAAGCAGATTTCTATACTCACCTTTTTGTCTTTGCTGCATCTATTCCAATACCTATTGCTTGAACAGGAGACATCATCATGGCGCCGGATACACAAACTATCGATTTGAACGCAATCTTCTTTCCCTCGGGCCTGGCCGCCGTGCTTCCCATTGAAGAGTTGCAAGATCACAAGAGTGAAACTCTCAGCGCCGCAGCTCGACGCGCCAACCTCGACGACGAAGACGAGAAAGTAGATGAGGACTTCGACGGCGACGACGACGACGAAGAAGAAGACGATGAGGATGAGGATGAAGACGACGAAGACGACGAAGACGAGGATGACGACGAAGACGAAGAGCTAGATGAGGATGACGACGAAGATGAGGATGAGGATGACGACGAAGATGAAGATGAGGATGAGGATGAAGACGAAGATGAGGATGACGATGACGAGAAGATCAATCTCATCTAGCGATAATCGAAGCCGTTCTCACAATCGCAGCACTGCCTCTGTGAAGATAGGGGATCAGTAGCCGGCATCGGTGACTACGTTTTCCAGTGGTTTGCCCGCTATAAATCGGCGCACCTGCTCCGCTCCAAACCGGAAAGCACGATGAATGAACTCGGGCGTTGATCCTCCGACGTGCGGTGTGATCATGCAGTTGTGCGCGGTCCACAATGGATGGCCGGTGGGCAGAGGCTCAGGATCGGTGACATCGAGGACGGCCCGGATCCGGTCGTGTTGCAGCGCATCGATCAGCGCATCGGTGACAACCACTGACCCGCGCGCGGCGTTCACCAGAAGCGTGCCCGGTTTCATCAAAGCGATCTCGGTGGCTCCAATCAACCCACGTGTCTCGTGCGTCAGCGGCACGATGGCAACTACAACATCGGCCTGAGGCAGTAGCCTGCGAAGCTCGTTCACCGGGAAGACCTCGGGGTTCGTTCGCGCGCTTCGTGCCACACGCACGACATGTGCTCCAAACGGTGCAAGGCGAGCCTCGATCGCGGCGCCGATCGATCCATATCCGACGATCAGAACAGTCTTGTCCGCGAGATCGTCGCCGAGGGCCGCATATTGCCCCACCCGAGCCCCTTTCTCGTTCATAAATCCGTTTGGAATGGAGGCCTGGCCCTTCCACTCCTGCCGCAGTTGCACGTCGCGGTAATAGGGAAACCGCTTCAACGAGGTCAGGATTGCGGTCAATACCCACTCAGAAGCGGAGATGTCGTGAAGTCCGCGGCCATCGCATAGCTCAATGTTCTTAGGCAGCCACGGTGTAATCCAGTCCACGCCTGCCATCATCGACTGCACGACCTTTACACCACGTAAATGCTGAAAGGTCTCCTGCGCACTTTTTCGCGCAAACGGGATGATCCAGAAGTCGATGTCCTGGGTCCCCACAGAATGACGGGCTATACGCACAATCTCCGCTTCGCGCGGAAAATCGGTCAGCAACTCCTGAGCGAGGTTTTCATCTACTCCGACACGCACCATCTTCTGAGTGTGCATGAACTCCGCACAAAAAAGAAAGCCCGGCAAAGACGCCGAGCCGTAAAACTGATCGTTGAGAGTTGGAATTAGATATCGAGGTTCTTCACATCGAGCGCATTTTCTTCGATGAACTTTCGACGGCTCTCGACGTCTTCGCCCATCAGCGTGGTAAAGATCTCCTCGCATGCAGCGATGTCTTCAAGCTTGACCTGCATCAGTGTGCGTCGCTCCGGATCCATCGTCGTGTCCCAGAGTTGCGTCGCGGTCATCTCGCCCAGGCCCTTGTAGCGTTGCACCTGGTACTCTTTGCGGCCCTGCTCGATGACGTATTCGAAGACCTCGCGTGCTGTCTTCTTTTCCACCGGGTCCTGCGAAGCCTTGCCGGATCGTTTCGCAGCCTTTGTTTCAGATACGGTGCCGGGTGCTGCGGCGGTTTCGGCTACGCCTTCTTCGGATGCAATCTCCTCGGCCTCTTCTGCTGCCTCGGCGGCTGCCTCTGCCTTGGTCTTGGGGGCATACTCGATCAGAAATGGAGCGACGAGCTGGTCTTTGATCTGCGCATGCTTGGCGAGCATCTGCCGGCTCTCAGGAGCGGAGGCGAGTGCCCAGTCGATGGTGCGGACTGCGCCCTGCGCATCGGTGTAACTGACCGAGTAGCTTCTGTGCTCCTCATCCAACAACACGTCGCCGACGTTCTTGAACTGGTAGGTCTTCTGCATCCCGGTCAGGCGCTGACGCATCTTCTCCAGCTTGGCCGGCGACTCGAAGTCTACGCGACGGGCTGAGTCTTTACCCTCCTGCGCAAAGATCTCCGCGAAGGCCTGTGTGACATCTTCGTTGCGCAACCGTTTCTGCACCTTGTCGAAGAAGCCGAGGTAGTCGTTCAACTGCCCCATGTACTTCGTGAGCGCAGCGCCCTCAAGCTTTGCGCCGCCATCGCCGTAGCGAATCACCATGCCGTCGGATGCTCGCTTGACCATGACGCTGACATACTCGCGGTCGTCCTTGATGTACTGCTCGAACTTGCCCTTTTTGATGCGATAGAGCGGAGGCTGCGCGATGTAGACGTGGCCGCGCTTGATCAGCTCCGTCATGTGACGGAAGAAGAAGGTGAGCAGCAGCGTGCGGATGTGCGATCCGTCGACGTCGGCGTCGGTCATCAGGATCAGTTTGCCGTAACGCAGCTTGGTGGCGTCGAAGTCGTCCTTGCCGATGCCGCAGCCGAGAGCTGTGATCATGGCGCGGATCTCTTCGTGGCCCAGCATCTTGTCGTAGCGGGCCTTCTCGACGTTGAGGATCTTGCCTTTCAGCGGAAGGATCGCCTGGAACTTGCGATCGCGGCCCTGCTTGGCGGTTCCGCCTGCGGACTCACCCTCGACTAGGTAGAGCTCGCAGCGGTCGGGCTCGCGTTCGCTGCAGTCGGCGAGTTTGCCGGGGAGACCGCCGCCGTCGAGTGCGCCTTTACGGCGAGTGAGGTCGCGGGCTTTACGTGCAGCCTCACGCGCGCGCGCTGCGTCGATAGCCTTGTTGATGATCTTCTTCGCGACCGAGGGGTTCTGTTCCAGGAAGCCGCCGAGGCGCTCGTTGACGAAGGCCTGTACGGTTCCGCCGATGTCGGAGTTCAGCTTGCCTTTGGTCTGTCCTTCAAACTGCGGCTGCGAGAGCTTGACGCTGATGACGACGACCAGACCTTCGCGCACATCATCGCCGCTGAGGTTTTCCTTCACGTCTTTGAAGAGGCCGAGCGACTGCCCCGCGGCATTGATCGTCCGGGTGAGTGCTGTCTTGAAGCCGGAGAGATGGGTTCCGCCATCGACGGTGTTGATGTTGTTGGCAAAGGTGAAGACGGTCTCGGAGTAGGCGTCGTTGTACTGCAGCGCAATCTCCATGGCCACGTTGTCACGCTCTGCCTCCATGTAGATGGGCTTTTCGTGCAGCACCTGCTTGCCTTTGTTCAGATGTTTGATGAACTCGGCGATGCCGCCAATGTACTTGAACTCCTGGTGCTTGCTCTCTCCGGTCTTGGAGTCGGTGGTGCGCTCGTCAGTGAGATGAATCTCCAGGCCCTTGTTCAGGAAGGCGAGCTCGCGCAGGCGTTGAGCGAGGGTATCGTAGTTGAACTCTGTCACGGTGAAGATGGATTTGTCCGGCAGGAAGTGGACCTTGGTGCCTTTGCGCTTGCTCGGCCCCATCTTGCGGAGCTTCGAAATTGGTGCGCCTTTGGAGTAGTCCTGCTCCCATGCAAACTCATCGCGCCAGATCTCGACATCGAACTCTTCGGAGAGCGCATTCACGCAGCTCACGCCAACGCCGTGCAGCCCGCCCGAGACTTTGTAGTTCGAGGCGTCGAACTTGCCACCGGCGTGAAGCATGGTCAGCACAACCTGTACGGCGGGCATCTTCTCGCCGTTGATAACTTTGTCGTCAACAGGGATGCCACGACCGTCGTCGACCACGGTAATCGAGTTGTCAACATGGATCGTGACATCGATGCGCGTTGCATGGCCGCCAAGGGCCTCGTCGACCGAATTATCGACGACTTCATAGACCAGATGGTGCAGACCCATCTCGCCGGTCGAGCCGATATACATCGCCGGGCGCAGCCTGACCGCTGCCAATCCTTCAAGAACGGTAATGTTCTCGGCTGAGTAGCCGCCGCCCTCCTTCTTACGTGGAGAGGGGGTCTTGATTTTGCCGGTTTCCAGCTCTAAAAGAGCGCCTTCGGTGGGGATTGCTGTCGATGCCATGTATCTCCGTTCAGCGGTTGCTGAAGATCGAGGATTCCCAGCCCGTCCCGTGTCAGCGCAATTCGCGAAAACCCGCGCCATTGCAGTGCTTTACACATGTCCTAGCCTGGTGTTCCGTGCCTTTAGTATAGCACGTTAAATGGGGTCCGGACGGCCCGAATCCCGCGTGGTTCAAGGGTTTTCAAGTTCAGTATCTGCCTGATTCCGGCCTTTTTCTGAAGGTAGGCCCGACGGAGCAGATGGGGGATGAGGTCACCCAAAAGTGTTACTGCTGTAACCCGTAACCATTGATATTCTCCCTCTAGTTATTACGAAAGATTCTTCCCTGAGGTGACCTAAATGAAGTTGAATCGCCTGTTCGCTGCATCGATTGTTGGAATCTCACTGCTTACTATCTCAACCTCCGCCTTTGCCTGCGATCACGATAGCCAGTCCAGTGGCCCTTCGTGGTCCTTCTTCGGTTTCTGCAATCACACCGATAGAGACAAAGACAAAGACAAAGATAAGGACAAAGATCACGACCGCGATCATGACCGCGATCACGACCGCAACCATGGCGGCCACGATTGCGATCATGGCGGCTCGACCGGCGGCGGCACTACGACCGGTGGTGGTGGCTCGACCGGCGGTGGCGGCGTTGGCCCCAAGGGCTAAAACCGTAACTCCCGCAGCCCTCCCCAACCTGGAAAAACCAGGGCAGACATCTTAGAAAAAGAGCGCTCGCCAGAGCTAAGCCAAGGACCCTCTTCGGAGGGTCCTTTTCATGCTGCAAGAGGAAAAACAGTGCGCCAGGCTCTTTCTGCGTCTGATAAGCGTAGTTAATGGGCCGATTTCATATATACTCAGTAAGTTGTCCAGAAACAGTCAGGAACACAAATGCCAAAGTTGAAGACACACAGCGGCGCAGCCAAGCGCTTCCATAAGACAGGCACGGGCAAGTTCAAGCGCGGCCAGTCGAAGATGCGCCACATCCTCACCTCGAAGGCCACCAAGACCAAACGCCACCTCGGCGGGCAGGTTCTGGTCTCCGATGCGGATCATCACAAGGTTGCCCGGATGCTTCCCTACGCCTGAGCTTCAGGCAGAGAATCATTGAGTTTTTCAAGTCAAGCCGTCCGCGCGTAAGCCGGGCAAAGGGCCAGTCAAAGCGTTCCCGGCCCCTGGAGCAGCGAAAGCGTTCCACTGAGATTTGAAGTTGCATAGCGAGTGAAGAGGCCACCTTACCTCCAGCCGCTTTAAACGAAGTACGCAAAAGGAGAAGCACGATGCCCCGTGTAAAACGGAGTACAAAACGCAACGACCGCCGCAAGAAGATCCTCAAGCGTGCGAGTGGTTACTTCCTCACCAAATCCAAGCTCTATCAGGCCGCTCAGGAAGCTGTTGAGCGCTCGCTCAAGTTCGCCTATACGGGCCGCAAACAGAAGAAGCGCCAGTATCGTGCGTTGTGGATCGTCCGCATCAACGCAGCGTGCCGGATCAACGGCATGAGCTACTCGACCTTCATCAACGGGCTCAAGCTCGCCGGCAATGGTCTCGATCGCAAGATTCTGGCCGACATCGCCGCCAATGACGCTGCAGGTTTTGCTGCCCTGGCTGTTCAGGCCAAGACAGCTCTGAAGGCCGCAGCCGACAAGCGCACCAAGGAAAGCGTCAAGAGCGCAGCATAAATTACAGCCGTACCGGAAGAGGCGCGGCTTCGGTCGCGCCTCTTTTTTTGCCTCACCATGGAGCGAACTATGATCGCAAAAGCAGAGAGAAGGGAAGCCGCTCGGCAGTTCAAAGAACGCAAACCCTCAACCGGCATCTACGCCCTGCGCTGTAGCACGACCGGAAGATCCTGGGTCGACTCCTCACCTAATCTCGATGCCGCGCAGAACGGCCAGTTCTTCCAATTGCGCCAGCGTCTTCATCGCAACAAGGAGTTGCAGGCGGAGTGGAATACGCAAGGCGAAGAGTCCTTCCGCTTTGAGGTTCTTGAAGCTCTTCCGGAAGACACTCCAGCCCTCAACCTGCATGACATTCTGGCAGAGCGCAAGC
>JBDTEQ010000003.1:0-16196 GCA_039922475.1 Edaphobacter sp. | reverse complement strand
TCCTCGAAAACATTCCCCAGGTCCGCGACATCGAGACCGAACGCAAGCTCCTCACCAGCATGGGAGCCGAAGTTGAACTTGGCTACGGCCGCGCCCAGCATCGCACCCGAATCAAGTGCGGCATCCTCTCCGATCCCATCGCCAAATACGAAATCGTCAAAACCATGCGCGCCAGTTCGCTGGTTCTTGGTCCACTCATCGCGCGCACCGGTATCGCCCGTGTCGCAATGCCCGGAGGCTGCGCCATCGGCGGACGCCCCATCGATCTCCACATCCTCGGCCTCGAAGCCATGGGAGCCACCATCACCCAGGATCACGGCTACCTCGAAGCCCGCAGCCCGAACGACGGTAAAGGCCGCCTCAAAGGCGCGCGCATCGTCTTCGACAAGATCACCGTTACGGGTACCGAAGATCTCCTCATGGCCGCTGCCCTCGCCGAAGGCGAATCCATCTTCGAGAACTGTGCGCGCGAGCCTGAAGTCACCGACCTCGCAGCTCTCCTCACCGCCATGGGAGCAAAGATCGAAGGCGCAGGCACCGGCACCATCCGCATCCAGGGTGTCGAAAAACTTCACGGTGCGCGTCACCGCATCAACCCCGACCGCATCGAAGCCGGCACCTTCCTCATCGCCGGTGCCATCACCGGAGGCGACCTCAGCGTCGACTGCTGCGAGCCCAAACACCTCGGCGCACTCATCTCCAAACTCGAGCAATGCGGCGTTCGCATCGACGTTGGCGTAGACAAAGTGCGTGTCCGCTCAGGCGGCGACCTCAAAGCTGCCGACATCACCACCGAAGAGTACCCCGGCTTCCCCACCGATATGCAGGCCCAGTACATGGCCCTCGCCACTCAGGCAGAAGGCACCAGTACCGTTACTGAAAATATCTTCGAAAACCGCTTCATGCACGTCCAGGAGCTCATCCGCATGGGCGCCAACATCACCATCTCCGGACGCACCGCCACCGTTCGCGGCAAAAGCCCGTTACAGTCCGCGGCCGTTATGTGCTCCGATCTGCGCGCCTCAGCCTCGCTCGTCCTCGCCGCTCTCGTAGCCGATGGCGAAACCATCCTCGACCGCGTCTACCACCTCGATCGCGGCTACGAGCGCTTCGAAGAAAAGCTCCGTGGCGTCGGAGCCCAGATCCGTCGCATGGGCGATGTCTTCGGTAAAAAGTAGCGCACTAAATTGTAAGGGAAATTACACTCAGTATGTGACGCGGTGCTAAGTAATATAAAAGCGGCGCGGAAGTAAAATTTGTTTACCTTATAGATGGGTGCGCGATTAGATTATTTCGCCATTCATCGCAAACGACAAGCAGCCTGGAAATGTATAGGGAGGGATTGCCTCCAAGACTATTTGTCCAACGTTTTATATTTGCGATACCAAAGTTACGTGCCATCGCGGATGCGCTTGATGAGTCTGGATCACCTTGGTTTTTAGGCGGGTGTATATTTCCTATATCTTGAAGAAGATCGGATGTGGTACGCTTACTTGCAGCATTTCTTTGAAGAATTTCCTTGAGATCTGTGAGCGCGATCAGTAGATCTTGTCTGCGCCTCCTAACTCTATTGACGCATGACAGTTCGCCAATGGAGCTGCCATCTTCAAAGATGACGCAGCTAACATTAAACTTTCCGACATCTCCAACAGTAGAGTGTATAACAGGAATATTGACAACTACAAGTTGTCCATGTGGAACTACAGTATCGTGTTTGAAATTGTATAGCGCATCGTAAAAACCGCGCACATGTGAAATCCCCCTAACGGAGCCATCTACAATAAGAGCATCTACAGATGAAGACCAGCGATTGGCAATCTGCACCGAAAGTTTATTGGGGCTAGCAAGCAACGTAGTAAGGTCGCCATTGACCTGTGCAGGTGCAGAAAACGCACTCGACAGTATCCACCCTAGAATAAACTTTGAGGTTGTGAGCCATGTGGAGCGTGTCAGCAACTTGCGGTATATTCTGCTGTTTGTTGCGGGTAGTTTACAACGGATAAAGACTGTCCAGGTGGGACCGGCGAATTTGGGTCGAGTGGACAGTAATTCCAAGTCCCACTATATTCCCCGAGTGTCCATCCAAACGTGACGGTAGTTGGAGTCGAGGATATCTGCGTGAAACTCTCATATCCAAAGTCAACAGCTCCGGTGAAGACATTGCCATCACAGTCCTCGGTTGAGCCGTTATATCCTGTCGAAGAGTAACTACCGGCATCATAAGAGCCACCTCCTGTGAGAGAAGCTACGAGCTCACCTGACAGGTTGAAGGAAGCATCGTATGTTTGTGTGCTGGCATCTGAAGCATTGCATTGTGCGCGGGCTGATGATGAAATCAGAACGCAAAGAACTAAGACAAACGCGGAAAAAGCAATATCAATTGATGAAACTCTGAAAATTAACCGCATATTTGCTCTCCTTTGATAGCAGTTGTTTTTAGATCGAAACGATAGTACCGCTTTATCGAGAGACATGCAATACAAAAAACGCGCTTCGCTGAAAAAAACTCAACGAGGCGCGCAATTTGTAATGAGTTAAGTTAGAAGGTAACCTTCGCGGCAAGCTGAAGTTGACGAGACGATCCAGCATCACCAATAGCACCGCGCGTCGCCGTGATCTGGCCGAAACTGGTGCTGCCCGGTATTGCCGTCAGGCCAGGATTGCCGAAGTTGGCCTGGTTGAGCACGTCAAACGCGTCCATACGAAGAACAAAGTTGACGCTCTCCGCGATTCGAGTGGTCTTCTGGAGCGAAACGTCCGTATCCGAAAAACCGGGGCCGGCAAGGGCATTACGCTGAATACTGCCAAAGCCAAGTGTAGGCGTAAGGAACGTGCACCCCGCTGTTGCGGTTGCGCATGACGTACCCACGATATAAGGAATCGCGAAGTTTGCACCTGCTGTTCCAATACCAACTTTTGGTTGTGCCAACAGCGTCGGCCGTGTATTGCCAGTCGCACCGGAATAAGTTGAGTTCGTCACGACGTTCAGCGGTTGCCCCCCCTGAATCTGGGTGATATCCGCAAGCAGCCAACCTTCTTTCAGACGGTTACCATGAAACGGCAGTGTCCAGGTACCACTCAGGACGAAGTGATGACGAACATCGAAGTCCGACAAGCCATAGCTGCCTGCAGGGTTGAAGTTGTCTTGGATTCCGTTCCCCGACAGCGAGTTCTCGTCCATCGACTTTGAGTAAGTGTACGTTGTGTTGAACTGCAGCCCGCCTCGCAGCGATTTACGTACTGTCAACCACAGCGCATTATAGTTCGACATGCCTGCATAATCGTTATAAGTGATGTTGCCGAGCGCCGCGCCTGGCCGAATCGGACTGGTGGCCGAAACTGTTGGGAAAGGCCGAACCCCTGTAGTTGAACCAGGTGCATACGTCAACTGATTAATGTTGCGGTTCAGGCGCAAGTGACGACCTTGCGAACCAATATAACCAACCTGCAGAGCAGTACCATGACCGAGATCATGCTGCACATTCAGGTTATAGGACTCGATATACCCGTTCTTGAAGTTCGGGTTGACTGCACTCGGAGCGAGTCCGGTGGCTGTCGCGCTGGCATAAACCGTGCCGACGGGTAACTTGCTTCCGCCGGCTGGTGCAGAAATATTGACGGGATTTGAATTCGGTGGATTGCCGGCAATACCAGTCACTGCACTGATAATTGGCTGATCGACCAGAATGCCAAAGCCGCCGCGAACTGTCGTCTTGCCTCTACCTAAGACATCGTAAGTAAAGCCGAGGCGCGGTTCATAGTTGTGGTTTTGCTTATAAGGCTGATCGACCCGCTGGAACGCCGAAGTCGCGGTATTGAAATTAACAAACCGGTGTCCACCTTCGGCAGGCGTGCCATTCCACTCGTACCGGAAACCAAGCTCAGTTGTAAAATCACGCGTCACCTTGTAACTATCCTGCACAAACGCGCCAACAGCACTAATGAAGATCCGGTTAGTAACATCCCCCGGATTCGCGCTAAAGGTATTTACAAGTCCATTGATAAAGTCATTCGTCGTAGCAAAGTTGAGCGCACCTGGAGTCTGCGAGAAGTTGTCACCGATGAACCGGCGGAACTCGCCTCCAACTTTGATCGAGTGCTTTCCCTTCAAATAGTTCAGCGTATCGGAAAGGACACCCGTGGTTACAAAGCGTCCTTGCGGAAATCCAGAAGGACCACCGAAGTTCAGACCGAGATCGCTCACGCTAATCTGCGGCAATCCAATTCCTGCTGTAACGCCATTCGGAATACCGTAGTCACTCGAGACCGCGCCAAAATTTCCTGTAAAAGCAATGGCAATGCGGTTGAAACCGAGGCGGGCCTCATTGACGACATTCGGAGAAAAAATATGAATATCGTTGATCGTGCCGATTTGGCGATGCGCGGTGCGGTGATCTCCAAAGCCGGCAACCGAATTACCCTGCAGGTTCGGCTCCGTTCGTGCATCCTGCTGCCATGTGTAATAAAAATGCAGAGTATTCTTTGAACTCAAGTCTGCAAGCAGGTCACCGCTATACTGGTCAGTCTTCACCGGTCCAGGAGACGATCCTGTCACGGTCGCGGTGGTAACTCCATTAGCCGTTGTCTCAACACCAACAGGAATCAACGTAATCAGCTTCGCATATGCAGCGCCAGCAGGACTCGCTGCAAATGCCGTGCGCTGCGCCAGCGTTGGAACTTTGCTCGACAACAAAATTGCCTGCGTCTGCCGCAAACCTTCGTAGCTGAGGAAAACAAAGGCGCGATCCTTGAGAATGAAGGGAACCGGGCCGCCAAGTGCTCCGCCAAAGTTATTCCTCACTAACTGGTTCTGACGGCTGCCTTTGCGGTTGAAATAGTTACGAGCGTCGAAATAATTATTGCGCAGGTAGTCGAATGCTTCGCCGTGATAAGTGCTGGTGCCGGACCGCGTTGCAACGTTCACGACCGAACCTGAGCTACGACCATATTCTGCACCGAAGGTCGAATTGATGATCTTGAACTCCGACGTTGTATTGATCGAAGGCTGAAACGTAATCTGGTTCTGCGTCATATCGTTCAGATTGATACCGTTAATCTGAAAGTTATTCGCATCCTCACGAGCGCCGCCAGTGATGTAGGAATTCGCTCCCAGACCACGGCTTGCACCGGTCAAAAATCCATTCGCTGGAGGAACTACGGCTCCCGGCGTTAGGTTCGTCAAATCGAGGAAGTGGCGGCCGTTCAATGGAATGTTCTGCACTGTCTCTTTATCGATTACCTGTCCCATTGTGATCGTCTGAGAGTCGATGAGCGGAGCTGCACTTGCCTCCACCTGAACCGTCTCACCTGCCGATGCCACGTTCAGCTTCACATTGGCCGTGACAGACTGGTCCACCTGCAGTGTGACGCTTTTGATTACATTCGCGCCAAATCCCGCAGCGCTGGTCCGAATCTCATAATCACCTGGCTGCAACGACGGGATGGTAAAGTTACCTCCACTGTCGCTCACCACCTCACGAACCGTGTTAGTGGCCAGTGAACGCACTTTAACACTCGCGCCTGGAACAACCGCACCCGTCGGGTCGGTCACAGTCCCAGACAAAGTAGAAGTCGACTGTGCCAGGCCAACGCCTGTGCTCAGCAGAAGCAGTACTACGAAAACAAACAGACCTTTTGAGAATCTAAATAAGCTAGTCACTTCAAGCCTCCTGCGAAAAATATTCACCCCACCTGGAATCTCTTCCGAGGGGTGCGGTTAATGGGTAGGACTCCTACTCGTTTGCAGTGTGCAATGCACACCCGATGGCCCAAAGTAATGCCAGTGGCTTGATCCTTTATGCCCTCATTGATATCCCCTGCGGGGCTCGATCAATTCCACAACCTGACTACGCAACAAAGAGTGCGGGTGATATCTAAAATTTCATGTTTACCCTCTAATGTCAATGTCAACATCACGCTAAACGATTGCCTTCTAAGTGAATCTAATTCGGGAAACGTGCTAAGGGCCTATACGGATGACAACCTTCTCCAGTTCCCATCTTCCGCTCAATACCAGGATCGCTCATCGCCACGGATCCTCTCAGCTTCGGTCCCCAGCATTTCGCGCGTTACTCCAACGAGTCAAAAGTTATCGCAGATTCAAGAGAAACGACTACTCCAACTAGGATATCTATATTCAGACGAAACACATCGCGAAAAGTAATATAGAAATCGCTTCAAACATCGACTGTTACAAATATGCCTTTCCATTTCTATCTATCTTGTCAATTTTATGAGACATAATTTAGCAGAAACTCTTCGAATTGGCGGCCTCTCGTAGGCACCCTCCCTCCTACAGGTGTACAACTGTCGCTATATGTGGAACATCCACGGTAGTGGAGCTATATGACAGCGAAAAGGTACACCCCCAGAACCCGGCAAGCCGATTACTCTTAAGTTTCCCGCCGAACAATCTCTGCCCGCCGCCCTCTCTATAGTGCTTAACGATTTGCCGTCGCCGAGTCGATCCCTCCCCCACCAAACAACTTGCGTTCCCGGCAGCTTTTGCCTGCGCTCACCCTGCCAGTCCGCGCCCAGCAAAGAATCACGTCTTACCAAAAGAAAAGAGGCCAGGTTAACCTGACCCCCTAACCTCAATCCTCCCACCCAGGGACTGGAGCGGCGAGTGAAAACCAAGTGCATCTGTGAATACGGCAACGCCTAACGAGAGGCAACAAAGTGATCGCGAAGCTGGATCACGGCAATAACAACGAGTGCCGCCATGGCGGGTCCGAATAAGAGATACATAGAAATCCTCCTTCCCCAAAAATGGGCCTGCAATAAAGTCAGTCCTGCACAAACCACTTGAACAATGAAGGGATCCCCCATTGATTTCTCACGATTTGCCTGTGCACCCTTGTCTATTGCAAATCAGCAGCCATTCCCCATCGACATGGGAAAACCATGTGATTCTTGAATTTTCGGGGGAATTCAACCAGTTAAGACGCAGTAAAGCTAATACCACCAACGCCAACACATTGCCCATTGGGTAAATCTTTTCTCTTTTTAGCTGCAAATGCTGGCATAGGGAAACTCGCTGGGGAAGGCCGCAACCCCCACCAGATCATCGTGAAGATCAAAAGGATCAGCCTGAAAAGAGGGTGCAGCCAACCAATATCAGTTCTCACAAAGGTGTGAAGTCACAGCCTTCAGGCGCCACCGGCCCGCTCTATACCAGCCTGGGTCGCAGGCCCAGTTTTTGAGGCCTCCCTTGGGAGGAAAAGGCTGAAGATCCGCTCTACAACTCAGAGAGACCTGTTCTAAACCGCAACCGTGAACGTATCCTCACTCCGCGTCACTGCACGATACAGCGTGTCCCGTTCAAACGGCTCCCGCCCAGCCTCGGTAATCAGCCGTACCAGGTCCGCCCGCCTCATTCCCTGCGGAGTCGTCGCTCCGGCATCGTGGTAGATCTTCTCCTCGATCACCGTGCCATCGATATCATCCGCCCCAAAACGAAGCGATATCTGCGCCATCTTTGGCGACACCATCTGCCAGTAGCTCTTCACATGCGGAAAATTATCCAGCATCAGCCGCCCCACTGCAATCTGCCGCAGGTCCAGCATTCCGGTCGTCTTCGGAATATGTGCCAGCGCAGTATTCTCCGGATGAAACGCCAACGGAATAAACGTCTGGAATCCGCCTGTTTCATCCTGCACCTCGCGCAGCTTTACCAGATGATCCACGCGATCTTCTTCGTTCTCTACATGCCCGTACAGCATCGTCGCGTTCGACCGCAGCCCGATCCTGTGCGCCGCCCGAGCCGTCTCCAGCCACTCCCCTCCATCGATCTTGTGGTCGCAGATAATATGCCGCACCCGATCCGCAAAGATCTCCGCCCCGCCGCCCGGCATCGAATCCACCCCTGCAGCCTTCATCCGCTCCAGCGTCTCCGGAATCGTCATCTTCCCGCGCTTGGCCAGAAACGCCACCTCCACCATCGTGAACGCCTTGATGTGTACCTTCGGAAACCGTACCTTAAGCCCCCGCACCAGGTCCATGAAGTACTCGAACGGAAGATCGGGGTGCAGCCCCCCCACAATATGAAACTCCGTCACCGCCTCCGTCAGCCCGGTGCCCGCCGTCTCCCACGCCTCTTCGAGCGCCATCGTATAAGTGCCTGCATCGCCCTTCTTGCGCCCAAACGCGCATAGCCGACACGAGGCCACGCAAACATTCGTCGGGTTGATATGCCGGTTCACATTGAAGTAGGCAATATTCCCATGCAGCCGCTCCCGCACCAGGTTCGCCAGCCAGCCCACCGCAAGGATGTCCCCGCTCCGATACAGCGTCACTCCGTCCTCGAAGCTCAGACGCTCTCCCTGCGCCACCTTCGCTGCAATCGGCGGCAGCTTCGGATCGTCAGTCTGGAAAGAGTGTCGCGACAGCGGATGGAACGACTCGGAACTCATACTACAATTCTATCCTTCATCGACTCCGCAGCGTATCAATGTACCTTCACATCGCTCGAATCGACCATGCGCGGCTGCACTACGATGCCGTCAAACAGCGTAGCTCCTACAAGATGATCGCCCATCGGCCGCACCAGCCTCAAATGCCACCCAGTATTCCAATACCGCACCGTCCGGTCCGGCACGTGTACCGCAAACGCAATCAGGTTCTTATTATTTGCCGTCACCAGCATCCGCTGCGAAGCTTCGTCATAAAACAGGCTGTTCACGTCCCCGATCGGAAGACTCCTCAAGCTCTGCCACGTCGCCCCCTTGTCCTCGGAGACAAACACACCCTGTCGCCCCGCAACCCACAACCCACCTGTGTTGTCGACTGAGATCGCTGAAATCTGTTCCAACTTCGCGGGCACACTAATCGCCTCCCATCGCAGCCCGCCATCCACCGACAACGTCGCAGACCGCAGTGTCGCCGCCAGGACCCAGGACTTCGCAGCAGCAACAAAGCTCCACTCCTGCATCTCGGGGCCAACCAATAACCTCCAGCTTGCACCGGCAGTAACACTCTGCAATACACCCAAAGAAGTCGCGGCATACAACGCATCGCCAGACCGTGCAATCGCATTCACATTCGCATCGAACGTAAACCCACGCGGCACCTCCGCCGCCTTTCTTGTCGACGCACCGTGCCCTCTGTGCGAAACCCTCGCAGCCCCGGCCCTCTTCTCACTCGCGGAAGATTCACTCGAGCGCTCGCTCAGAGAGACATTGTTCACCCTGCTCCACTTCTCTCCCTGCAGTCTGTAAATGCCGTGTCCCGTCCCGGCAATCACTGTGCCGTCCGACGCCTGCCCCAGACTGAACACATCCTGTCCATCAAGTCCCGTGCTCTTCTGCGACCAGCTCAGTCCACCATTCTCGCTGACAAACACCCCGCCCCATGCCTTGTCGTTCACCACACCCACATAGATCGTCGCCGGCCGTTCCGCATCGGCTACATACGATGTAACCTGCCGCGCCGAAAATCCGCGATTCGACGGAAGGAACGAGAACCCTCCGTCATTGCTCGCCAGCACGCCGCCTTTGTCCGTCGCAAGCAGTACGCGATTCGTGTTCGACGGATCGATGTACACGTCGTTCACAATCACTTCCGGTCCAGTCATCCGCTGCCATCCTGCTCCGGAATCCCCGCTGCGGTACAGACCCTCCGTCGTCCCGGCAAAAACAATATTCAAATCCTTCGGGTCCTGCATCAGCACTCTCGTCCGTCGCGCGCTGGACGGGATGCCCTGCGTCTTGTTCACTCCAACGCCGCCCTTGAACTTCGCGCCGCCATCATCGCTCTTGTAGATGCCCGAGCACGCGCTCGCATACACAACGTTCGGCTGCTTGGGGTCAATGATGATCGAGAACACATCCGAGTCCTCGATAATTCCCTGTTTGATGCTCGTCCAGTTTGCGCCGCCATCGATCGTCTTCCACGGCAGATGCCACGTCCCCGCGTAAATAATCTCGGAGTTCACAGGATCGATCGCCACCGATTCCACCTCATGAATCTCCTGGCTCCCCTCCGGACTGATCAGCTTCCAATGCATCCCTCCATCGGCGGAACGATAAACACCCTTCAACGTGCCAGCCACAAGGATCTTCGGGTTGGATGGAGCTGCGGCAAGCCCGCGAATCGACTGCCCCTGCATATCCGCGTCGCTCTCCCAGGTCATCCCCCCATCATTGGAGCTATAAAGTCCACCCTCTGTACTCCCCAGCACCCATGCGCCCACCAGCAGATGCTTCGGATTCGAATGATCCACCACGATCGAATCCAAAGCCAGGTTATCTCGCTGCCCAACCTGGGCAAGCCGTCTCCATGACCCGCCCCCATCGTGCGACTCATAGATCCACCCGGTCAAAGTTCCCAGATACAGGTGTGCCGGGTCGCCTGGGTCAGCCGCAAAGGCTCTAGCATCGCCTCCATCGGGCCCAAACGGCAGCCAGTTCACCGCATGCAGTGGAAGGCAGGACAAGGCAGAAAGAAGGGCGGCGCCCACAAAGTGCAATATGTAGCGTCTGTTCAAGAATTCATCCTGGATATCAAGTCTAACCGTTCGGGCTACCGGCAGTCTCTCTCATCAGCACAAAGGCTGACTGGGAATCAACCCAGTCAGCCTCGGCGCTTCTAGCTTGATGCGTTCTTACTTTTTCTTGTGGTGCCGTCGAACCGGCTTCTGGTTGACCATGCTCTCGTCCACCGGAGTAAGACCGGAGGTGCTCAACGTTGCGCCTGAAGGAACCAACGTCGTCGATACTGTCTTGCCGTTGTCGGACCCGGTGTAGACCGTGATGCGGCTTGCGTCGATGCCCTTCTCTTTTACCAGGTAGTCCTTCGCATTGACTGCACGTTCGGCAGCCAGTTCAGAACCCTTCTTCTCGGTGCTGCCGGCATCGCCGATCACAGCAAGCTTCGCATCCGAAGCACTCTGCAGTTTCAGCGCGACATCATCCAGGCAGGCCTTGCCTTCGTTATCGACCCGGGCCGGACGACGTGCATCCCGCTCGAAGCTGACCGAGCACAGAGCGCTGGTCGTTGGTGCCGGAGGCGGTGGAGGTGCATTGACCGTAACTGTCGTCGTCGAAGAGGCAGTCTGACCCTTATCGTCAACCACGTTACATGTCACGGTTATCGTTCCAGGTGCTGCACCCGCCGTGCTCAGAGTCGCGGTCGAACTGCTACCGGAGACCGAACCAGCCGAAGCGCTATAGCTATAAGTCAGAGGGCGATTCTGTGGGCTCATACCGCTCGCGGTAATCGTCGAGGAATCTCCAGGAGCGACCGTCGAAGGATTCGCCGAGCAGCTCACCGTCGGCGGCTCATACGCCTTCACCGTGTAGGTAGAGGAGCAGTCCGCCATCTGACCAGGCTTCACGCCCTCGGAGACATGGCCCTTCACCGTGTAGGTACCAGGATTTGCAGTCTTTGTATCGATATTAGCCACGTTGGACGTGCCGGAGACCGTACCCCCGTCTGCAGTCCAGGTATAAGAAGCCGTCTTCTTCGGATTCAGGTTGGTAGCCGTACCCGTAACCGTAATCGGGTCGCCAGGGAAGACCGTCGAAGGAGAGACCGAGCAGGCATAAGTCACAGGAGGAGGAGGGATGATGTGGCCAAAGTGAGTCACAATACCTGTACTCAGCTCTGCACCGCTCAAATTTGTTCGCCCGCCCAGCACGCCAAAAGTTGGAATCGCCGTCGCCGGTCCGTAGTTCGTATGCATCCAGCGGTAATCAGCCTCGAAAAGGCGCAGTGAAAACCGGTTATTGAAGAACGGCAGATCGTAGTCCATCCCGCCGCCAGCAGTCAGGGTCGGGCCCCACCGGTAAGGCTCATGATAAATAAATGGATTCGACTGGTTCGGACCGCCAAGCTTCGCGGCACCCACAAGCCCGTGAGCAAACAACGTAAAGTTCTGCATCGGAGCACGGAAGATAGGTCCACCGGAGATCGTATACAGACCATCGTTATTTCCGTCCGGATGCGCCGCAAAGATCGCCTCGCCGCCGACATACTTGTTCATATAGTAAGCGACGCTGCCGATTGCACCCAGATCAATGGACGAATATCTGATCCCTGCAGGCTTTACTTCTCCATGAGCGCCAAAGTAGGAGTACCCCATAAACACATCGACTCGCGACGGGTTAGGGCCCGCGGGGGCAGCTGCACCCGGAGTTTGTGCATTCAGACTTACAACTCCAACACCGACTGCACACGCAGCCAGCACTAACCGGCTCAAATTACTAAACGGGCGATAAACCATTCGAGTTCCTCCACTCAAATTCTTGCGTTATACGAATCTTTCAATTGCGAACAGAGATCGTTTTGTTGTTCGATTCCTTCCAGCTTACCGCAGTTGCTAAAGGTACAGATAAAAAATTACCAGCCGGAGACTATATTTTCAATACGTTACCCATCCATCCGGTAAAAATCTCCTTCTAAAGCGCATGCAGGTATCCTTACAGTAACTAACTCATCCTTGAACGGCACTTAAGCCAGGTTCAGAGTTTTGCGTATCGTTCCACGTTCCTGTTGAATTTTTTCCTGCAACAGCGTAATCGCATACAGCAGTTGCTCGGGTCGCGGCGGGCACCCGGGAACATAAACATCCACAGGGATTACCTGGTTCACTCCCTGTAAAAGCGCGTAGTTATTGAAAACTCCACCCGAGGTTGCGCACGCACCCATCGAGATCACCCACTTCGGCTCCGGCATCTGCTCATAGAGCCGCCGGATCACGGGCGCCATCTTCTGCGAAACCCGTCCTGCGATAATCATCAGGTCGCTCTGCCGGGGCGACGGACGAAAGACCTCAGCCCCGAATCGGGCAATGTCGTACCTCGATCCCCCCATCGACATCATCTCGATCGCGCAGCACGCCAGCCCAAACGTCATCGGCCAGATTGAATTCTTTCGCACCCAGTTGATCGCCGCATCCATCGAAGCCAGAACCACTCCCTCCGGCGGCTCTTCCCCCCAGCTCACCTCATGCAGCTTCTCCTGGTTCTTCCCGAAGCTGTCCAGGCTGCCAAAGAGGTAGCGATCATTCTTCTGAGGAACTGCTGTCGGACGGCCGTTACTTGTGGTCTCGTTTCCAGATGTACTCATATCTCTAATATAAAACCTGCGACCCCGATCATGCGAAAGTGGTGTGATCGGAGAACCAAGAATGAGATGCGGCATTCCTCGTATTCAGTTGCCTTTAGCGGTAATCCACCACTCGGCCAGCTTCGCCACTGAAAGACGCATGGTCAAATCATCCGTTTCAAAGTTAGTCATTCTAAGGTTAACGAAAACAACACGAGCCCGGAAGGCCAAAGCACCTCGCAATGGCTCCGGTTTCGCTTACTCTACACAAGGGAGCGCGCAACACTAAGCAGGAAATTCGTCTCCCGCAAATCGTCACCTAACAGAAAGGCACTTCCTCCATGTCCAAGGCCACTCTTTACAACTGGAACGACGTCGAACACGAACAACTCAACCCGCTCCTCTCCCGCAAGTTCGTCACCGGCGAAAAGTCCATGTTCGCCCGCGTCGTCCTCGCCAAAGGCTGCATCGTCCCCCGTCACTCCCACCACAACGAGCAGATCACCTTCATCACCCAGGGTGCCCTGCGCTTCGACTTCGACGACGGCACCACTCTCACCGTGCATGAAGGCGAAGTCCTCGTCATTCCTGGCGATCTTCCCCATTCCGCCACTGCGCTCTCCGACTGCATCGACTTCGACATCTTCGCCCCGCCCCGCCAGGACTGGATCGACAAAGACGACAGCTACCTACGCAAATAAGAAACTGTCCTGCCGAGCAGCGCGAGGGCCCAGGCAGTCGACGCGCCGTGACAAGGTATACAAGTCACGAAGTGACCGCGCGCCGCGCAGGCCGCCCGTCCGGCAGGACAACTTCTCTACTGCGAAGCAGCAGCCATATACCCACGCTCCCGCATCCACTCCATCTTTTAGCTTCCTCGCGAAGTAATGCTACAACCACCAACCGGCACATCCTTCAATCCGCGAAATGAACCCTTCGACATCGCAACTCCAATCCCGTACCCTTGCACCAGCACAAAAACAAGCCGGAGATCTATGAAGCAACTCGTCCAGAAGCAGCTAGCTCAATCCATCGCCACCCTGCAAGCCGTCCTCGCCGACGAAAAAATCTCCGCCACCCTGGTCACCATCGCCGAGCTCACTGCCAGCGCGATGAAGTCCGGCCACAAACTCCTCGTCGCCGGCAACGGGGGCTCCGCCGCCGACGCCCAGCATCTCGTAGCCGAGTTCGTCGTCCGCCTCACCGACACCCGCCCCGCCCTCCGCGCCATCGCCCTCACCACCGACTCCTCCATCCTCACCGCCTGCGGCAACGACTTCGGCTTCGACCAGATCTTCGCCCGCCAGGTCGAAGCCCTCGGCCAGTCCGGAGACATCTTCCTCGGCATCTCCACCTCCGGCAACTCCCCCAACATCCTCAAAGCCCTCGAGAAGTCCCGCAAAAGCGGCCTCATCGCCATCGCCTTCTCCGGCAACGGCGGCGGAAAATCTCGCGACCTCGCCGATCACAACATCATCATCCCCTCCACCGTCACCATGAACATCCAGGAGTCGCACCTCGCCCTCGAGCACATCTTCTGCATGCTCGTCGAGCGCTTCTACTTCGGCCCCGACTTCAACCACAAAGCCTGATTCAGCGTCGTCTTTTGCCTCCCATCCTGCATCCAGGAGACCCCACAAAATGGCCAGATCTAGCGTTCCGCCAACAGTGCCTCCACATCGGTCTTGAAATCCGCCTCGCGCACAGCACCAACATAGGTCTTCGCCACCCGCCCGTCCTTATCCACCAGAATCGTCGTCGGCACGCCCGCCAATCCATACTCCATCTGCGACATCCTCTCCGGCCTCACCACCGGGTACGGCACTCGAAACTCCCCCACAAACTTCCGCACCTTCTCGTCGCCACCCTCATCGATCGCCACTCCAACCACCGCCAGCCCCTTCGGCCCCAACTCCTGCGACAGCCGAACCAGCCCCGGCGTCTCCTCCCAGCAAGGCCCACACCAGGTCGCCCAGTAGTTCACCAGCACAACCTGCCCGCGATGCTCCGACATCTTCCACGTCCCACCATCCAGCCGCGCCATCGCCATCTCCGGCATCACCCTCCGCTCCGCCACCGGCACAATCCCACCAGACTGCCGCGTGCCAAAGTGCCAGGCCCACGCCATCACCACAAACACCGCCACAATCCACGCATAGGGCACCCACCCCCACGCCGCCCCCTCCCGCAACGAAACTCCCTCACTCATAAAGTCAACAATACCCCCGCCCGCAACACCTTGGTACAGTGTCATGAGTGCCATTCACATCAAGAGGAGAAGTGATGAACATCATTCAGAAAAACACCATCTCATCTCCATCGGCGGTCTTGTCTCTCTTCATGGCACTCTTGGCCACCACCGTCGGCTGCAACACCGGAAAGTCTGCTCCCACCCCTGCCGCCTTCACCCTCGCCATCAATAATCACTTCCTCGATCACCCCGACTGCCTCCTCGCCAGCGTTCGCTTTCCCTTCGAGACCACCGACCCCGAGAAGACCGGACAGATGGACTCCCTCGTCAAATCTCTCCTCCTGGACAAGTCCGTGGAGTCCAGCATTCACGTCAGCCGCTACACCGTCACCCCCGCCGGTGTCCGCTACGCCCCTCATTTCTGTTATGGTCATCGCGAAGTCGCCAGCATCCTCGGCTTCACGCCCATCGTCGTCAACGACGGCTTCAAAGAGACCACCGTAACCTACAGCTACACCATGAAAGAAGTCCCCGTCTGGGCTCTCAGCCACGGCGTTCAGTCAGCCTTCCCCGACATGGCCCGCGCCACCAACAGTCAGGTCACCGCCAAAGCCACGCTTGCCCAAACCTCCGTAGGCTGGCAGGTCCCCGACTGACTCTCCAACCGAAAGACTCGGTTACTCCCCGATTTAAATTGTCAGCTCGAAACCCTCCACAAAAACCGGGTGGGCGGATTCAAAGTCCAGGTGCAACATCTCCTGAGAACCTGTTTAAAAACTTCTTAACCACGCGATCTGTAATCAAACTTGTCATCCTTCGCCGCAGGCGGAGGACCTGGTTGGAATCAAACTCCAAGTGCAACAACTTCGATTTTTGGGGAGGATGTTGCATGGCGAGAAGGTATGAGCAGTTATCCGTGTCGGATCGAGCGCTGATTCAGGCGCAGTTGTCGATGGGCTGG
>JBDTEQ010000002.1:0-16107 GCA_039922475.1 Edaphobacter sp. | reverse complement strand
AGCCAGCTAGCTCAGACCGCTCTTCCACGGTCAGATGCAGAGCAGGTAACGGACGACCGATAGACATACATAAGCCTAATCCAGATCGCTATATTAGTCAAGTTATTTACGGGACACTACACTAGCTGGTACAGGGAGATCCCAAGGATTATTCACAACACGATACCCTGCGTCGATTCTCTTGATTACGGCGGGAGTTTTGCCTTGATTAAGACAAGTGAACTTAAAAATTGGCAACGCTCCAGTGTCGGTGTTGTTCGTCTGCTCAAAACCTATTACCAACCAAGCCCTTTCAGAGTTGATAACGGCCTTCGCACTAAGAAGTGCAGCACGGGCAGAGCGTGTTCCTATTCGGGTTTGTTTCTTAATGTCTCCCAAAGTTTTCAAAGCGATGACCCCGACTCCAGCGGTCACGAGCATAGTGAGCCAAACAGGGAAGACATCTGGTTTTACTACCTTATACAAGTAAGGCTCTTCGTATTTTTTACTGGATATTGTGCTCTGCTTAGGGCTGCCGCTGGTCTCCTGGGCGGCTTCTGGGAGTAACTGTGAATATTGAATACCCACGAGGAAACTAATGCCCAGCAATATCAGCGCCGGGATCGCCAATCTCATCTTTCGGTACCGCGTTTTTAACTTTGATGTCAATGTAAAATTTTCTGCATAGGAGTTCCCATGCTTGTAGACAAAAAGAAAACTCCTGCCCTAAAACCAGGGGGCAAGGACGCAAAGCTACAGAGGCCCAGAAAGTTACCAGAAGCATTGTGTCAGCGGTAGGATGTACATGATTACCACAGTTGGCGCAGCAGAAGGACGGGCGGGATTCGGAGCGATAATGCTTGGTCACTTTCAGGCACTTCTTGCAGTCAACCCCATTCGAATGGCTTCTTAAGAAGCCATTCGAGGCAAGAGGCATCATCGGGGAATTTCTGTTGGAAGTCTTTGAAAGTAAATAAGTTCATCCGTCGCCTCTTGCCACTGAATAAAGTGTATAGGATAAGCTACATACCGTAAACGGATAATTATCCCTGCAGACTACTGAAGGGAATGATTCTATCGCCAAAATGCCCCTGAAGGAGAAGGGGGAGGAGGTATACAAAAACTACTCCACCACCACCAACACATCCCCGGAACTCACCGTATCTCCCACCGCCGCACCCACCCGCACCACCAGTCCAGCCTTGGGCGACTTCAACTCATTCTGCATCTTCATCGCCTCGATCACGACCACCCCCTGCCCCTCTTCCACCGCGTCTCCCGCCGCAACCAGCACCCGCACCACCCGCCCCGGCATCGGAGCCTTGACGGCACGCGGCCCATCCGTACCTGCTCCCGCACCGCGCCTGCCCTGCAGCGACCGCGGATCATCCACCTCAAAACCATATCTACGACCACCAATCACCACGCCGTCGCCATCAAGAACGCACCGATACTGCCGCCCCTCCACCAGCAGCGACATCACACCCGGCTCCAGCATCCGCGCATCGACACTCAAAGCCCGGCCATCAACCGCACACTCCATCGCCCCGGCACTCATCAGCCCCGAAGGCAACTCCACCCGCAACTTCTTCCCCCCAACCTCAAGCCAGACCGTCACAGGCGCAACCCCTCCCGCCGCCCCGCCTCGGCCCATCGGCTCTCAGCCGCAACATCCGGCGCCACTGCGGTCTCCCGCCGTGCAGTCACCGCAAAAAGCGCCGCCACCACCGCCACCACATCCTCCGGAACACTCTCTTCAACCACAGCAGGCCCCGCAGCCAGCATCCTCTCCAGGTATCCCGTATCGATTCGCGCCGCACGAAAGTCCGCATCCGTCAAAATCCTTCGGAACAAGCCGATATTGGTCTTGATCCCGCCGATCACATACTCATCCAGCGCACGCAGCATCCGGTCAATCGCCATCTCCCGAGTCGGTGCAAACGCCACCAGCTTCGACAGCATCGGATCGTAATCCAGCGGCACCGTCCATCCCGCAAACACCGCGCAGTCCTCACGAATCCCCGGTCCACCCGGCCGCACCAGCCGCGTAATCAACCCCGGCGAAGGGAAGAAATTATTGTCCGGGTCCTCCGCATAAATCCTGCACTCGATCGCATGGCCCCGCAACCGCACATCCTCCTGCGTCAATGGCAACGGTTCCCCCATCGCCACACGCAACTGCAGATGCACCAGGTCCAGCCCCGTCACCATCTCCGTCACCGGGTGCTCCACCTGCAGCCGCGTATTCATCTCAAGAAAATAAAAATTCTGTTCGGCATCTACCAGAAACTCAACCGTACCCGCATTCACATAGCCTGCCGACAACGCCAGCCGCACCGCCGCCTCACCCATCCTCCGCCGCAGATCCTCACTCACCACCGCAGACGGCGCCTCTTCAATCACCTTCTGATGCCGCCGCTGCACCGAACACTCGCGCTCGCCAAGATACACGCAATGCCCATGTTCATCCGCCATCAGCTGGATCTCAATATGCCGAGGCCGCTCGATCAGCTTCTCCAGATACACCTCGCCCGATCCGAAGCTCCGCTCCGCCTCACTGCTCGCCGCCGCAAACGCCCCAGCAAGCTCCTCCGCCTTCGTCACCGCGCGCATGCCCTTGCCGCCGCCGCCCGCCGCCGCCTTCAGCATCACCGGATACCCAATCCCCGCCGCCACGCGCAACGCCTCCGCCACATCCGCCAACCCGGTCACGCTCCCCGGAACACGCGGCATCCCCGCCGCATCCGCTGCCTGCCGCGCCCTGGTCTTCGACCCCAGCACCCGCATCGCACTCGCCGGCGGCCCGATAAACGTCACCCCCATCGCCGCACACGCCTCAGCGAACTCCGCATTCTCCGACAGAAACCCATACCCCGGATGCACCGCATCGGCCCCCACCCGCCGCGCAATCTCCAGGATCAAATCTCCCCGCAGATAACTCTCCGAAGCCGGAGCCGGCCCCACCCGGTACGCCTCATCCGCATGCAACACATGCAGCGCCCCCCGGTCGGCATCTGAATAAACCGCGACCGTGGCTATCCCCATCTCTTTACAGGCACGAATCACCCGCAAAGCGATCTCGCCGCGATTCGCAATCAACACTTTTTTTATCGTTCGTAGCAATTTAGCCCGTCAATTTAGCCCGTCGCAATTTAACCCGTCGCAAGCGGCAATTTTACCGCAACCCAAGCAGCACAGGACACCAGTACATCCACAACGAAAGAGGCCTCCCATCGCAGGAGGCCTCTGGTCTTGCAATCAACAGCAGTTACTGCATCGTAACGCCGCCCTGTGTCGCCTTTTCTTTCTTCAACTCATTTGCCTTGCGTGCGCCCATGGCCTTCTGGATCCATTCATCCACCTGAGCCATATCGGCCTTTCGAGCTGCTTCATCCCCACACTCAAGATCGGCCTTACGACGATAGGTCAACTGCAGATACTGCATTGCATCGTCGTACGTCGGGTTGAGTTCAACTGCCTTCTGGAGATATTGCAAACCTTCGTTCACAAGATCGGTATTTGCGGCCTGAAGTTTCTGACACGCCGCTTTGCTCTTCTTAGGATTTCCATCGCCTACATCGGTCAGCCCGTCAGCAGCGAGAATCGTAGTGGCATTCTTGTACGCAAGCACCCAATCCACAAAACCCACAATGTAGTACGCCTCGGGATCATTGGGGGCGATGGCGATGACCTTCTTCTCGTACTCCTTCGCCACATCGAACTTTTTAATATTTCGATTGATCGACGCAATCTGCTTCAATGCCGTGAGATCGTTCGGATCCTTCGCCAGAACCGCATTGAAGCCATCGAGTGCCTTCTGCGCAGTCGCCAGATTCTCCGGTGTATCGAGGTTCGGCACAACCTGATAGGAGTATGCGGTCGCCAGATAGAGCTTCGCATCTTCATAGTTCGGATCGAGTGCAATCGATTGCTGGAAGTGGTTCACTGCTTCTTCGTAACGTGCATTCTTGAAAGCCTGCACGCCTTTGGTTAACTGGTCACGAGCTTTCAGGCGATTACACCCGGTTGCAGTGAGTAGCAGCGCAAGCAGGGCGGCAGTAACCGGAATCCGTGCGGTTAATTTCATTGGGCGAACATCTCCTTCAATTGAGCGCGAGTTTTTAAATGCACAGAAAGGCGATCTGTTGAATCCGGTTTCTCGGCTTTACCTGTGATTGTAATCGTATACGTCCTTACATGACTAGAGGACTCATGTTTTCACGAATCTGGCAAAGCACCGCGACTCTTCTTTACGTTGGCACGAAGTTGGCTTCAATGCAGTTGCTCCGAAACGATAAGATGCACTTTTAAGGAAAAATATTGGCAACTCAATCAACAATCGCTGGTTGGCGACTGACCCGGCGAAACACTTGCGCCGTCGAAACGCCCGTCGGCTAATGACAGCAATTGAGCCTTCGCCGGTTCTCAAATTCTCTCTGTTCTGGGTTCTCTGACGCCATATTGCAAACGTCTGTAACAACCCGAAGCTTTTGGCCTATGCTGGTCAGACCATTTGCCTTGATGCCCGAGTGCCTACGTTGCAAAGTCTACTAAGAACCTGTTTAGAAACTTGAAAAGAAGCTGTCATCTCGACCGAAGTCGCGCAGTCTCATCGCGCGACGCAGCGGAGAGATCCCCGCATTTCGCTCTTGTCTTTGCTTGTTCTTTCACGTCGCAAAGCCACAAACGCAATAGTTTTTAAACAGATTCTAAGACGCGCCATCCCTATCCCTCATCTTCCTTGAATGAGACCAGCTAGTCATCCAGGTCGGAGGAGCCGTCCTGGCGATCGACCCTCCATCGCTTTACCTGCCTGGTCCGACCCCTGGTCTCCTCGGTCAGTAACCCTACCTGTCAGCCCCGGCGGCCCGACTTGTGCCGATCATGGCTGCAACAACTCCAAAGTCCATCCTGGCACCTGCCTGCAGGAGCACCTGCTTCACTGATCGTTTGGATAACAGTTCCAGCAACCTTCACCTCGGACGCCACCACGGGAGTACCGTCGACGCTGTATCTCACCATCATCTCGCCTTGCTCCATCTGGACCAGAATTGGACGATCCGCATCCTCGTCCGTCCTGCCTGTAGAAGTTGTTGATGGAACCGAAGCATTCAGTCCGCGGGGCGCGACAGGCGCGATCACCATAAAAATGATAAGCAATACCAACAAAACATCGATAAGAGGAGTTACGTTGATTTCAGCAGGGAGGCGTTCGCCTTCGGAGATTCGAGTCGTTGAGATTGCCATCGCAGTTGTCCCCCAATTACAAAAGTTGGGTGAGCGAGCACTCAAAGCTTAGACACCACCGTGCTACAAAAAGCTCCGGGCGGCTTGGCCAAACCGGCCACACCGCCCGTAGAAAAGCTAATACCGTCGAACTTACTGTCCTGCTAAAACCCGCGGTGTAAGCAAACCGATATTGTCGACACCAGCCTGGTGGCCAAAGTCGATCACCTCGGCAACCTTGTCGAAGTCGAGGTCTTTGTCGCCTTTTACGAACATGACCTTTTCTTGACGGGTCGCAAATATATCTGCCAATTTGGACTCAATATCTCCCTTGGGGAACGGGTTTTCATTGATCAAATAGGATGGCGGAGCTGCCCCGTTCGATCGCACTTCCACGACGATCGTACGGTCGTTCTGCGGCTCCTCTTTGTGATCCTTTGGCGGCTGAGGCACCAATGTATCCAGTCCGCGAGGCGTCACCGGAACAATGACCATGAAGATGATCAGCAGCACCAGAAGAACGTCGATCAACGGCGTTACATTCATGTCCGACATCGCTCCGCCGGTATTTCCTCCGCCCATTCCCATAACAAATCTCCTCTAGTCCGTTGACCGCTCCAGTGATTGCGAGTCGGCGTCCTGCCAAATAAGCCTGACTACTCCCGACTACTTCTTCGCAGGCGTAGTAGTTGCGCCAGTATCGTCCGTTCTCTCCGTCAGCAAGCCAAGCTGACTGACGCCGGCAGAGCGGATGCCATCGACCGCATCCATCACCTTGCCGTAGTTCGCCCGCTGATCCGCGCGCATATAGACCTCTTTGTCGAGTTTATTCTCCAGCTTCGCCGCGATCTTTGGCCCGAGATCATCGATAGTGACCTGGTCGCCGCCGAGAAACGTTCTGCCATCCCGGGTAACGGCAACAACAACCGCATCTTCCTTGTTCGCATTCTCCATCACCACCGCGGCGTCGGCCTTCGGCAGGTCCACGTTGACCTTGTTGTTCAGCATGGGGGTGATCACCATGAAGATGATCAGCAACACCAGCATCACGTCCACCATTGGCGTCACGTTGATGTTGGAGTTGACCTTCTTGCCTTCTTCCCGCTTATTGATGCCCATAGCATTTGCTCCGTCCGGTTTTTTATTATTGCCTTCTCTGCAGTTGTCGCCAGACCCCCCGGATGCCGTTCGCTTGTCGGCATCCGGGAGAACCGGTCAGAACTGTGATTCTCGCAGAGTCATGCTGCTTGCCTTACACTTCAGGACTGAAGCTTACCGTTGGCTCTGCTTGATGAAGTAGTCCACCAGTTCGCTGGAGCTGTTATCCATTTCGACGTCAAACGCCTCCACCTTGCCGGTGAAGTAGTTGAACGTCATAACCGCAGGGATGGCGACCAGAAGACCGAACGCCGTCGTTACAAGAGCTTCCGAGATACCGCCGGCGACTGCGCCGATACCCGAAGTCTTCTGTGTAGCGATCTGTTGGAACGCATTCAAAATACCAACCACCGTTCCGAACAAACCGATAAACGGAGCCGTCGAGCCAATCGTCGCCAGGCCGCCAAGACCGCGCTTCAGTTTGGCATGGACGATGGCCTCGGACCGCTCAAGAGCACGCTTGGAGCTCTCGACCTGCTCAGGCGTAATCGACCCGCCAGAACCGAAGCTGCGAAACTCCTGCAGACCGGCCGTAACCACCTCTGCCAGGTGAGACTTCTTCGAACGGTCGGCAATCTTGATCGCCTCGTCCAGACGACCGTCCTTCAAAGCGCCCGCAACCTTTGGGGCAAACTCGCGGGACTGTTTACGAGCCGCGGAGAAATAAAGAGCCCGGTCGATGACCACAGCGAGCGACCAGATGGACATGATAAAGAGAAAGATGACGACGCAGCGCGCCAGCCAACCCATATTGCCCCAAAGACCCATGACACTGAAGCTGACCTGGGCCTCCTCGTAGAACATTGCGAGGGAAGCGGGGACGTGGTGAGCGAAAATTGCGAGATGAGCGAGAATCACTGGAATATTTCCTCCTGATAGAACTCTAACTTTCTGAATCTTGACCCGTGAATCCCCCAAAAGTTCGACATCCTGAGAGACTCAGCGAGAGACGGTATTGAGCGTTCAGCCTCGGTCTAGCCTCCACCAAAGTTGAAATTGACAGTGATCTGCGTATCCACCTCGGTCGGTTCACCGTTCAGCAGATACGGCTTGTAACGCCAGGTCTGCACCGCTTCAAGCGCCGCCGACTTCAGCATCTCCGGGCCGCTGACCGCCTTTAGATCGATGATCTGGCCAGTCTTCGAGATGATCGCATGAAGAACGACCGAACCCGAGACGTGCGCAGCCTTTGCAATCGGAGGATAGCTCGGGTTGACGCCGGATATTTTCAGGCCAGACACAACGCCGCTAGAAACCCGCATCGGTCCTTTGGGGGGAGCAAGCTTGACTACCGGTGCCGGCGCATTGCCGATGCCGCCCATCACTCCACCCGGAACGCCGCTGCCGCTACCCATGCCGCTCATTCCGGCAACCCCAGCCATCGTCGGCGCAGATTCTTCCTTCAACATCTTGATATCTTTGGGAATCTTCGTCGGCGCGTGCAAGCCCTGATCGATCTCGGAGATCATCTTGATCGGCTTCACGATCTGCTGCGGCGGAGGCGGAGGGGGAGGCGGAGGGGGTGGCGGAGGTGCTGTCAGCATCGCAGTCAGTGCCGTATGCGGCAACGCCTCAGGGTTGATCAGCGGGTAAATGATCATGGCGGCAATAATCACGCCGTTGAACGCAAACGTCGCGATCATCCAATACTTGGATTTGGTCTTGATCTTGTTACCGGACTCCATCAATGAATCTTCGAACATAGGCTGCCTCGTAAAGAGCTATTTTTCTTTAGACACCACGGTGCTTCCATTTGTTCCCGAACATATTGCAAGCTACAGGCAGGCTGCCAATCTTATGTCTTGGCTCGCTTTCCCGCAGGCAGCGAGGCAACCTTACCCCGCTTCACCCGCCAGTCCTGATACGCCACCAGCATCGGTGCCGCTACTGCAATCGACGAGTACGTCCCAATCAGAATTCCAACTACAAGGGCGAACGAGAACCCATGCAACACCTCGCCGCCAAACAGATATAACGACAATACTGTCAAGAACGTTAGACCCGACGAAATTACCGTCCGGCTCAGCGTCTGATTGATGCTTCGATTGACAATATCGTGCAACGACTCTCTCCGCGACATAGCCAGATTCTCGCGGATACGGTCGAAGACGACGATGGTGTCGTTCATCGAATAACCAATCAATGTAAGGATTGCTGCGATTACCGTAAGCGTTATCTCCTGGTTCGTCAAACTGAAGGCGCCCACGGTAATTAAAGTGTCGTGGAAGACCGCCACCACAGCCGCTATGCCATAGATCAGTTCGAATCGGAACCACAGATAAATCAGCATCCCGATCAGCGAGTACAGCGTTGCCAGCCACGCCTGATTCTGCAACTGTTTGCCCGCCGTCGGACCCACAATCTCCACCTGTTCAATGGTGAAGGTTGAGTCATGGTAGTTGGCGTTCAGGGCGTTTTCGACGCTCTCCCGCCCCGCGTCGTGCGATTGATCGCTCGCAGTCGACTCCGGCAGCGCCACGATCACCTTGTTCGCCGCATGACCGCTGGGATCGCTGACTCGCTGGATACGGAAATCCCGTACATGGGCTCGATCCATCGCCTGGCGGATGTGGTCCTCATTCGGCGCCTGATCGAACGCCACGCGAATCTGCGTGCCGCCCTTGAAGTCCACTCCCAGTGGAATGTGGTGCCAGAACAGCATGCTCAGTATGCCGGCGGTAGAAAAAATCAGAGAAAACCCAAGGAAGTACCACTTCTTCCCAAGCCAGTCGATATTTGTTGTACGAAATAGTTCCAGACTCACGCTTCAAACCCTCAGCGGCAGCCCCGTAAGGCCCCGCAATCTCTCAAAATCTAAATAGACAGCGCAGCGCCGCGCGCTTTTCTCTGCAGAATTGCATCGAAGATGACCCGCGAGACCAGTACCGCAGTAAACAAATTGGCAAACAAACCGATAGCCAGCGTCACGGCAAATCCCCGCACCGGTCCCGACCCGAAGAGAAACAGGATCATCGCGGAGACGATTGTCGTTACGTGGGTGTCGATGATCGTAGTGATCGCATGCTTGAACCCCTGCTCCACGGCCACCGCAGACGTCTTCCCGGCCCGCAGCTCTTCCCGAATACGCTCAAAGATCAGTACATTCGAGTCCACGCCCATACCAATCGTCAGGATCACGCCGGCAATACCCGGCAGCGTCAGCACCTGTCCTGAATACCCCATAAATCCAAGCAGGATTACCAGGTTCAGCACCAGCGCAAGGTCTGCGTTGATACCCGCGCCGCGATAGTACACCAGCATGAAGATCATCACAGCCAGCATGCCTGCAACCGCAGCCACCACGCCCTGATGAATCGAAGACGCTCCAAGGCTTGGCCCAACCGTCCGCGTCTCAAGGTAAGAGATCGACGCCGGCAACGCTCCCGTGCGCAACATCAGCGACAGGTCATTTGCCTGCTGCTGCGTAAACCCGCCCGTAATCTCGCCGCTATCGCGAATCGCCGACTGAATCGCCGCAACCTCGCGCACCTTGTTGTCGAGCAGAATCGCCATCGAGCCCGGCGAACTGCTCGTGCTGGAGTGGGCTTCGGTGTACTTGTAGAAGCGGTTCCCGGCGTCGGTCGTCAGGTTGAAACGAATATTCGGCCTGCCGTTCTGGTCCTGCGAAGGCTGCGCATCGCGGAAGTCCGTACCCTCCACCTCGCTTACCCGTTTCAGCAGCCACACCTGGTCCGGCGCTCCAGCCGAACCCGACCCATGCACCAGCATCGAGTCGGCAGGAATCGTTCCTCCGTTAGCCTGCAATGCCGCCTGATCGTTGTCGTAAGGGCCACCGGTAACTGCATGAATCGATAGCTTCGCCGTGGATTGAATAACGTCTTCAACCTCATCCGTATTGCTGATGCCCGGCAGCTCCACCAGAATCTGGTTCGCGCCCAGCCCATACGGCGCTACCAATGGCTCGCTTACGCCCAGCTTGTCGATGCGCTCGCGAATCGTCTCAATCGAAGTGTCAAGCGTCCTCTTCTCCAGTTCGTTGATCGCGCCCAGCTTCATCGTCAGCGTCGCGCTACCGTCAGCGGTAGTCGAAACATCGTAAGTAGACGCATAATCGTTCGCCTCCAGAAGAGACCGCGCATCGCTCAGCTTCGCCGCCGGAATCCCCGAGACGATGATCGTCTGCGGCCGCGCCGGATCGGTCTTGCCTACCGTAGTCCCGGTAATCCCGGCCTTCACGAAGTCGTCCTCGATCCGCGCCACGTCCCGATCGGTAGTCGATCCGACCGCCTCGGCAACATGCACCTCCAGCACCAGGTGTATGCCGCCCTTTAGGTCGAGCCCAAGATGGATATGCTCCTTCAGCGCGTTCAGCAGTCCGTTGCGGGGAATACCCACAATGCCGAAACAGAAGATCACCAATATCGCAACGATGAATACCGATTTCCCGGCTAGATTCTTTCCCATGTCTCTATTTGAAGGGTGCGGCTGCGGTACCGTTTCTCTGTTCCGCTGCCGTCGTCCCTGCTTCTTCCTTATCCGTACTTAACGGTTCGATCTCAACCTGCTTTTTCACTTGTCATCCTTCCGCGTAGCGGGAGGATCTGCTTCTGTCTTCGTCTTGCTTTCCTGCTGGCTTCAAGCGGCTTGTTCCTCTGTCGTTACCGCGGCAATTGCGCTCTTGACGAACTCCAGCTTGATGCCGTCGGGCTGAATGCGCAACACCACGACGTCGTCCTTCACGGTCAGAACCGTTCCCCGCAGCCCGCCATTGGTCGTTACGCGATCGCCGGACTTCAGCTTCCCCAGCATCTCCTGCCACTTTTTCTGCTTCTTCTGGTTCGGGGCGATCATCAAAAAGTAAAGCACCACAAAAAACAGAATCGGCAGCGCCAGACTTCCCATACTGCCCAGTCCGCTCATTGCACTCTGCAACCACATCGCAAACATCCATCCGCTCCATTTCAACGACTTGCATCTTGATCGGTTACAGAGAAAAACAGTCGCGCCGACAACGGAAACAACCTGAAGACATACGTCGGTGGACGCACCTTCGCCTGCAGCACAAAAAAAGAGGCCTAGCCCCTAAGCATCGCGTAACCGAGGGACAGTGTCAAGGCGAGTGCCACGCCACGCCGTCTATAAGCCAGCCAAAACTGTTCCTGATGTACTCATCGTGGCGCAGGCCATCATGTCATACCATGAACAAATAATGACCATAGCCGAAGACCTCGCCCAGATCACTCGTCAGGAAAACGAACTCCGCTTCCCCAGCTTCGACTACGACACCGCCTGGCGTCTCGGCCTCAGCATCCGCGATCTTGCCCTCTCTCGCAAACAGTCCATCGTCGTCGACATTCGCCGCTTCGGCCAGCCGCACCAGCAGCTCTTCTACACAGCCTTTGCCGGCACCAATCCGGACAACCAACGCTGGGTCCAGCGCAAAACCAATGTAGTCGCCCGCTTCCATCGTCCCTCCTACGCCATCGGCCTCACCCTCGAGCAAGCCAACCGCACCTTCAGCGACCGCTACAACCTTCCCGAAGCCGACTACGCAGCCCACGGCGGCTGCTTCCCCATCCACGTCGCCAGCACCGGCATCATCGGCGCAATCACCGTCTCCGGACTCACCCAGCGTGAAGACCACGACCTCGTCGTCGAAGCCCTCTGCCTCGAACTCAAAAAGGACCACACAACCCTTCGTCTCGCCTCCATATCGTGACTCAGGTCGAAGAGATGCTCAAAAAAACCAATGAGACTCGACAACTAAAAGTCCCTCAAAGCGCCAGCTTCGTTACCTAATAAAATGGGGATTAAGTAGTTAACTCAGTCGGAGCTAAGAGATGGCGAAGCTTGACGGATGGAAGAGGATAGGAATCATCGTTTCGTTTGTCTGGATTCTCGGTGCTGCGGTACTTACCTATGATTCGGAGATCGACCACGCTTCGCGGGCTATAGCTTCTGTGCATGTCGCGTGTGACAGCAATCTGGCGGGAGAGACTGGAGACGCTTGGACAACAGACTTCAGCGAATGCAATAAACAAGCTGATGATTCTCTTGCGGAGGCAATTACTAATGCCCGGCTAGCGGCCGCGTTATTCGCATTCATTCCGGTTCCTCTAGGTTGGGGGTTTGTCTATCTGATTCTCTTTCTCGTTGCCTGGATCAAGCGCGGATTTATGAGTCCGCTTTAGTAGCAGTTCGCACAAAGGTATAGAGTCACAACCTTCGAGGGCCAACGGCCCGTGCTATACCAGCCTGGGTCGCAGGCCCAGGTTTTGAGGCACCCGGAGAGGGAAGGGCTGAAGGCCCGCTCTAAGGCTTCGAGAGAACCGCTCTAGTAGGTTCACAAAAAGGAGCTAATAGATAAGTCCTAATAAAATCTGTCCCTGACGACAATATCAATGTGGTCAGGGATACCATTCTTCAAACCGTCTCCGTCTGCTTCATCGCAAACGCCCATCCATCACCCAGACAGAAATTAACAACCGAGCAGCACAAAATCGCAACACCGTTCGACGCAAGCAGCGGAAGATGCGCCTGCTGCACCAGAACTCGCATCAACACAAGGTTTCCAACAATCGAAACCAGCCCATTCGAAAGATGAAACCGCATCAACCGCGAGAGCAGTTCAGAGTTGTCGCGGCGATCACGCCAAGTGAAGTGAACGTGCCACACAAAGTTATGCAGCACCGCAAGCTCCACAGCCACAGCCGAAGCAAAGAGGTAGTGCCCCCCAACCCACCGGCTTAGCAGCGCAAGCGAGGCAAGCTGAACAACCATCCCCAAAGCCCCCACCAGATTGAACTTCCACCACCGGACAAAAATATTCACGGCAGCGGCTCCTGTTTGTAAAGCTCCGCCGTATGCCGCACCGTAATAAGGATCGCCATCGCAAACATGCAAGCCGCGGCAATCGTTCCCCCCAGATCGAACAGCAGCATCGTATGTCCGAACAGCGTCGAGTAAGGGCTGCGCAGCAGCGCAATATTGCCGGCAATCAGCAGAATGCGAATCTCCGTAGGCCCGAAGATGCCCTGCGAAAGCTGAAAACATCCCAGCGTGTAAGTCGCAAGATAGCTCTCGCTCGACAGCACCAGAAACGCAACCAGCAGCGCAATCGCCACCTGCCAATGCAGAAATCCCGAGAAGCCGAGTCCGCACATCAGCGCCACAGTCCCGATGACGTCCACCATGTGATCGACATAAAAGCCGTAGCGCGGCCTCTGTTGCTGCCGCACCCGCGCCAGCGTCCCATCCAGACTGTCTCCCAGCCAGTTCAGCACCACGCACACAATCACCAGCAGCAAAAACCGGCGATCGTAGCGCGACAAAGCATAAAAAGTCCCCGCTCCAATCTGCGCACTCAATCCCATCACAGTCAGCTTGTCCGAGCTGACCCACCGCGGCGCACGCTCGGCCATCCACTGCAGAGCCCGCTTCTCCATCGAAGCAGTCAGCGATCGGTTCACCCGCCGCGCCGTTCGAAAACCCGCTTCATCCTTCGTCGTTGCATCTGCTGCCGTCAAAGCCACACTCATCGTCCTGTCCTTTCTTTCACTGCAACATCTGTCTTCTTCTCACGCTCATTCCAATTTCGAAGCGCATTGCACGTCGATCGCAAAGTGAACTCCAGCGACTCCCGCGGAACACTCTCCACAAACGGCTGAACCGCCCAGCCAAGTCCACGCGGAATCGACCGCGTCAGCGAAACCGATTCAACCTGCATATAAAGACCGCCATCTCTCTCCTCATAACTCCAGTAGGTATTCATCCGCCACAAAAACCCATGCGCCTCATCCGCACTAAGCTCCCGCTCCGCACCGGTACCCGGCGAACCGATCTCCGAGATCCGCGTACTCCGCGAGATGCTGTATCCATGCCGCTCATCAAGCCGTCCGAAATTGACGTCATACGCCGTATCCATCACCACCGTGATCACATGCCGCTGGCGAACCCGCATCAGCGTCTGGAGACTGTCTCCCTTTTGCGCGAGCACTCTCGCCTGAACCACCTGCGGAGAAAAAAATTTCGGATAACCATTGAAGTCCTTCATCAGCCGCTCAAAATCTGCAGCCGTGGCTCCAGGCGCAAAGACAGTCCCGCGCCAGTGATGCAGCAACGCTCCCGGCAGAGCCATCCCACCGGAGGGCGTAACCTCCTCGACGATCAACTCCCCTCCGCGCAGACGCGCCGCACTCTGCGAAGCCAAAACTCTGGAAGCAAGAAAAGCATCCGCAGACCGGTGCTGTTGGCCAAGCCGAGATTCAACTCCGCTCACATAAGAGTTGAACCCTGCAATCGCGCCAGCCGAAGGCACCTCTGCAACGCAGCCGGAAGCTGCAACTGGAATCAAGAGTCCGAAGATGACCGGGTATCTGAGAAGACCCGAGTGTGTACGCCGTTTCATGCACTCACTCTGCTACGCCGGGGCCTCGAAAACAATGCCAGCCGCCTCACCCGTTCCTCATCGATTCCTCACTGGACAAGCCCCTGCAACCAGAGGATTTACCGGAAGTTCTCCATCGCGCGAAATCTTCGTCTTTAGCGCCCGCTCGACTACACTGGCCATAAGATATGCCCGACCCGCAGCCAGCCCGGCGTTACCGCTTCGGAGTATTCGAAGCCGATGCCACCCTCGGCGAGCTCCGCCGACAGGGCATCCGCGTCAAGCTCAACGCCCAGCCCTTCCAGATGCTCCTCATTCTCCTGGAGCGGCCCGGCGAGCTCCTCACTCGCGAAGAGATCTCCCGCGCCCTCTGGCCCGACGGAACCTTCGTCGACTACGAACACGGCGTAAACTCAGCGGTCAATCGCATCCGCGAAGCCCTCGGAGATACCGCCGGTAATCCAAGATTCGTAGAAACCCTCGCCCGCCGGGGCTATCGCTTTGTAGCTCCGGTAGAACGAATCGTCCTCAACGAAGATTCGTCGATCGCAGCATCGGAACCCAAACCCGAATCACCCGGCTCGAGTGAACGAACAACAGGCGCAGCAGAACCGGAACCCAAATTTCTAAGCGGCATCCTGTCCTCACCGGAAGACCTCCCTAAAACTTCCTACCCGGTTGTGCGAACGCTCTTCGTCCTGTTGCAACTCATGTACCTCAGCTTCTACATCGGAGCACTCGCAAATCTCGCAGAGATCGAAGGTATGGTCTCAGATCTGTCGAAATCAACTCAGATACTCATCGTCCTGATCGTCACTGCCGCCATCATGATCCCCGTCCGCGCCTTCGTGCTCTCGATGATCCTCTTCCACGCCCCCGGAGCGCGCAGAAAGTTCCTCAAAATCTGGCCACTCCTGCTTCTGCTAGACCTGTTATGGGCACTCTCGCCCTTCCTTCTTCTCCACCACATCAGTTATGGACTCGCGCTGTCATGCACCGCGCTGCTCATCTATTCGCCCTTCGCCCAGAGGTCGTTAGTCCTGATGGGAGCAGGCGAGCCAGATCGCTAAAATCCGGGCTGTAAAAGTCGTCGCTCCCCTCGCGCACGTCACCTTCCATTAACCATCCAGCCCACAGCAAGTCCAGTCCAAGTCCAGGCCTAAAGTCTCTGCTCCGAAGACTTTGGCACACTTCAGGGGGGGGAGGGGGGACAGCGGTCTATGACCCCGCCAGCTCTCCCCGCACTCGCTCCATCGTCGCCAGATAAAAATGCAGATTATGCACCGAATTCAAAGCCAGTCCCAGCGCCTCACCCGCCACAAACAAATGCCGCAGATAGGCCCGCGAGTACCGAGCACAGACCATACATCCGCACGCAGCATCGATCGGCCCCGAAT
>JBDTEQ010000001.1:0-14304 GCA_039922475.1 Edaphobacter sp. | reverse complement strand
GCCGGGAGTGACTTCGGCTTCATCCACCTGAAGTTGCTCGACAATGATCTGCTTTACCTTTTCGTCTACTGCTGCCATTTCGTTCTCCTGTTTACGTCTGGAATCAAAGTCTGAATGTCGTCAATCGTCTGTACGGCCAAACTCAAGCATACTGAGCGCCTTTGTGAGTGTAAAGCAAAGCGGGTCTGGAGTCTCTTTCAAGAACCTCCGGAGAATGAAGGCGATGGATACTTGTGCCAATTTTCCGCTTGGGTCAAGCAGTGGTGCGTGAAATGGTTGCGCGGAAGTTGCCTGGACTTACGGGGCTTGAGATGGTCGGGGGAACTTCAGGTTGGCTGACTACGTGATGGTTGCAAGGAAGATTTTGCTGGCCCGTCAGGCCCGATTCGAGTTTGGGCGTTGCATCCAAGAGCGATGAAATTCCGGGTTGGGTTTGGCGAAGATCTGGCGTAGATTTATGAGATGGAAGCGATGGCGATTGTCTGGTTTCTGGTTGGATGTGCGGTGGGTGGGGTGATGGCGTGGCTGATCGGGAGCCGGCGATCGCAGGCTGCGTATGCAGCAGTTGAGGCTCGGGTGGCGGTGCGCGAGGCAGAGGCTGTGGGGCTTCGCGAGGGTATGGCGGCAAAGGATCGGGTGAATGAAGAGAGGAGGCGCGAGGTGGAGACGCTGCGCTCGGGGGCTGAGGCGGCGCGTCTGGAGGCGGGGAGGTTGCTGGAGCGGCTGGGGGCAGAACAGAGGGCCGCGGAGGAGAAGATACAGGCGCTGGTCGATGTGGAGACGAGCTTGAAGACGAGTTTTCAGGCTCTGGCGGCGGACGCTCTGGACGCGAACAGTAAACGGCTGATGCAGCTGGCGAGAGGCCAGATGGAGACGCAGCAGGTGGAGGCGGCGAAGGAGCTGGCGGCGAAGGAGTCGGCGATTGAGAAGCTGTTGAAGCCGATGCAGGATTCGCTGACGAAGCTGTCGAACCACAGCCAGGACTTGGAGGTGAAGCGGGAGGGTGCGTACCGCGAAGTACTAACGGAGATTCAAAACATGCAGAACTCGCATCGGGACCTGCGCAAGGAGACGACGCAGCTTGTGGCGGCATTGCGGGCTCCGAAGGTTCGAGGCAACTGGGGCGAGATGCAGTTGCGTAAGTGCGTTGAGTTTTCCGGGATGGTGCAGTATGCGTCGTTCGAGGTGGAGAAGTTTGTGCGGGGTGAGGACGCGTCGATTCGTCCGGACCTGATTGTGAAGCTGCCGAATGGACGAAGCATCATCGTGGATGCGAAGACTCCGATGGATGCATTTCTGGATGCGAGCGCGACGGAGGACGAGGTGTTGCGATCAGGCTTTATGGCGGCGCATGCAGCGCGGGTGCGGAAGCATTTGGATGCTCTGTGCGGGAAGGCGTATTGGAAGCAGTTTCCGGATTCGCCGGATTTTGTGGTTTGTTTCCTACCGAGTGAGGTTTTATTTTCAGCTGCGCTGGAGCAGGACCCGTCGCTGCTGGAGTACAGCGCGGAGAGTCGCGTGTTGCTGGCGACGCCGACGACGCTGATTGCACTGTTGAAGGCGGTGGCTTATGGATGGAAGCAGTCGCAGATTGCACGGGACGCGCAGATGATTCGGGACGAGGCGTTGAAGGTGCAGTCGAAGCTGGTTGGACTGCATGATGCGATTGTCGATCTGGGCAAGAAGCTTCGCGGCGCGGCGAAGGCGTATGACGACATGCTGGTGAAGGCGGAGGGGCAGGGTGGGTTGTTTTCGATCTCGCGTAAGCTACGGGAGTTGGAGATTGGGGAGAAAGAGCTACCACAGCTGGAGCCGGCTGGGGTGCAGTTGCGACCTATGATGAGTGACGACTGGCAGGGGCGGCTTTCGCTGGTGGCGGCGGAGTCGGAGGGTGTGGAGGAGTAGGGTGGGGCTATCCGGGCCGTGATGTGAACCTCAGTGGGGCAAAGTTTTTGCATCCAATGGATTTGACGTTGGGGATGTGTCGATTCTTCACGCTTCAACGGAATTTCAAAGGTGGAGGTGTTTTATGGCGAAGGTAGATGCTACGGCGACGTTTGATAACTCGGCTAATAATCCTACGGAGCACGCGAGCAGCGAGGCGACGAAAGCGGCGACGGCTGTTGATGGTGAGGATGAGAAGTTGGAGGAGGAAGATGACGATGCTGCGGCGTTAGAGGAAGACGACGAAGAAGATGAGGAAGAGGATGTGGAGGACGAGGCCGGTGTTTAGGATCCTGGCCTTTAGCATATGGGTGGGGAGTGACGATGCCGATCGCGAACTATAGCGTGCTTGCCGGGAGGCCGACGGCGGGTAAGGTGGTAAGTGGGGCGAGTGCGCACTATCAGATCACGATGCAGGCCGGCGGTGGGATGTTTACGGTGGCGGTGAATATTCAGTCGGTGGATGGGTCTGAAGTGTTGTATGCGATTGAAGAGGGTTTTATGCCGCCGGACCTTGCGGGACTGACGATGCTGCCGATGGGGATGACTGCTCTGAAGATCGAGGCAGGTGGGTTGGCGCTGGACTATGTGCGGAGCGTGGTGGCTGGAGCGCCGATGATTACGAAGGCACAGATGACACTGTTGCCGAAGCAGAGCGAGAAGGCAAAAGGTTCGAGCGTGGAGGCAGAGGCGATTCAGCGTGCGAAGGCCAGGGCTTTAGAAAATGCAGTGATCACTTTGCTGAATATGACGATTGCGGATAAGGATGGCGTGATCTATGCGTTTGGCAGCGCGTACGCCGATGGTGGAAAGGCAGGTGGCATTCACGATATCCATAGGAACCAGGGAAATCCTGCGAACAATCATGGTGGGGATAACGGGGTTTGGCAGGATGGGGCGCTGTTTATTCATTTGCCGTCGAAGGGGACTTGGACGGCTGTGTTTATTGGGTTTCAGACGGAGAGTTGGAGTACGGATTCGGCTGGGAATCCTGTTTAGGAGATCTGTCCTGCCGGACGGGCCCACTGCGCGTGGGGCGGTCACTTCGTGACTTGTATACCTGTTCTGGTTATGCGACGAGTACCGGTCCTCCCTTTGCCCGGATGAACTTTTGTTTGCCCGATGACAACTTCAGATTTCGGCGAGGATGCGATCGGCTATGGTGGCGGCTTCGACGGCGGGACGCACGTCGTGGGTGCGGATGATGTGGGCTCCGGCGAGGATGGCGGCTACGTTGGCTGCGGTGCTGGCGTTGATCAGATCCTGCGTGGAGGGTGGAGTGTTGTTGAGGAACGCTGCCAGCATGGGGTTTTGCGAGAGAGTGCGAGTGAGGAAGCTCTTGCGCGAGACTCCCGCTAGTAGCGGCAGGTTGAACTGATGGAGCTGATCGAAGTGGGTGAGGAGCGGGTAGTTTTCGTCGAATTTTTTGCCGAAGCCCAGGCCGGGGTCGAGGACGATCCTGTTGCGTGGGATGCCTGCGGCGGTGGCGGCTTCCAGGCGTTGGGCTAGTCCTTCCAGGACGATGGGGAGAACCTCTTCGGACGCAAGCGGCTGGTTGTTTGGCCACTCCTGTGGGCGGCCTCTTGTGTGCATAAGGATGGTGCCGCAGTGGAGTTCGGCGCAGGTGGCGGACATGGCGGGATCCCAGAGATGGCCGCTTACGTCGTTGACGATCTCGACTCCGGCTTCGATGGCGCGTCGGGCGGTGGCGGCGTGGAAGGTGTCTACAGAGAGAATCGTTTCGGGCTTTTGTTTGAGGATGGCTTCGATGACGGGGAGGATGCGGGATTGTTCCTCGTCGACGGTGAGCGGGGCGGCGTTGGGGCGGGTGGATTCGCCGCCGATGTCGAGGATGTCGGCGCCTTCATCGAGCATGGTGACGGCCTGGGCGAGGGATCGCTCGGGGGCGTGATCGGGAGAGTAGAAGTGGCCGCCGTCGGAGAAGGAGTCGGGCGTTACGTTGAGGATGCCCATGATGAGGGTTCGCCGGCCGAGTGCGAGAGTGCGGGTACGGAGATGCCAGTCGTGATGGGCGCGACGCATGAAGGGCATGGAAGAACAGTTTAGGACAGATGGGCCTCAGCTACTTCTTTTCTTCTGCCGGTTGCGCAGACATGCCGCCGAGGATCTGCCATCCTGCAGGTGTCCTGAGCCAGGTATGGTGATGCGGCTGGTCGCCGATTCGCGGTGCCCGGTCTTGTCTTCCCAGTCGGCGGTCAGCCAGTAGTAGGTCACGACGACGTTGTCGGTGGCGTGGCTGGCTGCGGGCTTAAGGGAATAGGATTTGAGCCGCAGGCCTTTTGCAGTGTACTGATCGAGCCAGTCGGTTATGTGGTCCTTCCGTTGCGGCGCGGGACTGACGTAAGGCCAGCCAACGAAATCCGCATGCCACAACGCGCGATAGCTGACCAGATCGAGCGCCTTCACATCCTGCCAGTAAGAGTGTTCAAGCTTCCAGACAGCTATTTCGTCGGCAGATTGTTGGGCAAAAGTAATACTGGTGCAAAACGTCAACAGCAGGGCGATACGCACACTTGGTATCTTCAAGGTCGGCATCCTCTTAAACTCGTCGAGATCAGCCGGGGGCGATGGCTTGGGTTTCTCTGCCAAAAAACTATACGCTACTCTCCTTCTTCTCCGAAGCCTACGTGTAGGCACGATCCTGAAGACGAGTGTGAGAGACATGTGTCGGGCAGCGAAAGGATGCTAGACTGCGCGGATGATTCGGTTCTTTGTTCGTGGTGCGATGGTGTGGGTTTTCGTTGCGACTGCGGTGCTGGTGCGGCCGGTGTTTGCACAGGAGCAAAACTCCGGTTGCGATGGGGCGGTTGCGTTGAAGGCTGGGCGGAGTGGGCCTTGTACGGAGCTTGCGAACACGATTGATGGACTGCTGGCGGGACCGGCGGTGATGCAGGACCACTGGGGGATCAAGGTGACGGCGATGGATGGCGCGCCGATCTACTCGTTGAATGAGGGACAGCTTTTTCAGCCGGCGAGTAATGCGAAGTTGTACACGACGACTGCGGCTATTGCGCTGCTAGGGCCGGGAAAGATGTTTGAGACGAAGATTGTTGCGCGTGGCGCGATGGATGGGGCTACGGCGTTGACGGGTGATCTGGTGCTGGTGGGGGGCGGGGATGCGAATCTTTCGGGAAGGGAGATTCCGTATGTTGAGCCGGCGGTGAGGCCGAAGCCTGTGCCGGGTGCGCCGCCTCTGCCGGAGGTGAATCCGCTGCGGTATCTGGAGGCGATGGCAGACCAGGTGGCAGCGGCGGGGTTGAAGGTGGTGAATGGCGATGTGGTGGGTGACGACACGCTGTTTCCGTGGGAGCCGTATGCGCAGGACTGGTCGATCGACGATGCGGTGTGGGGGTATGGAGCGCCGGTGTCGGCGTTGACGATCAATGACAACCAGATCGAGGTTACGGTGACGCCTGCTGCTGTCGCTGGGCAGCCTGCTGCGGTGGTGGTCGATCCGGCGGTGCCTTCGTATTACACGCTGGATGTTTCGGTGACGACGGGTGCGAGAAAGAGCGGGAGCCATGTGCAGATGGAGCGAGCGCTGGGGTCGAAGGCGCTGCGGGTTTATGGGTCGATTGCAGTGGATGCGCGGCCGGATGTAGAGGAGGTGGCGATTCTCGATCCGGCGGAGTATGCGGCGATAGCGTTGAAGGGGATGCTCGAGGCTCGGGGGATTGTGGTGACGGGGAAGGCTCGGGCGCTGCATCGGATTCCAGCGGATGCAGAAGGATTTTTGGAACGAATGAAGGAGCCAGGGCAAGAGCAGGCTGTCGTCAGTGGCGGAATTGAAGGCGGATCGTGTCTGTCGACACCACAGGATGCGCCGGAAAAGACTTTGGCGTCGCACAATTCACCGACGCTGTTGGAGGATGTGATGGTGACGAATAAGGTGAGCCAGAATCTACACGCGGAGTTGTGGCTGCATCATTTAGGCAAAAGAAACTTTTGTGGAGATGGATCGACGGTAGCCGGGGCGCGGTTGGTGCGTGCGTTTCTTGAACAAGCCGGGATTGAGAAAGACGATTTTGTCTTCTTCGACGGAAGCGGGTTGAGTGGACATGATCTGGCGACGCCGCGGGCTACGGCGCGGTTGTTGCAATATGCTTCGACACAACCTTGGTTCATGGACTGGAAGAAGACACTGCCGGTGGGCGGGGAGGATGGGTCGCTGGTGGCACGGTTTGGCAAGGCTCCGCTGAAGGACCATGTGTTTGCCAAGACGGGGACGTTGGGGGAGGCGCGGGCGTTGAGCGGATATGTGGAGTGTGCGAGCGGGCGGACCGTGATCTTTTCGATCATGGTGGGGAACCATCTGCCAGGGACGAACGCGGATCGCGAGGCGATGGATAAGATCGTGGCGGCGATTGCTGCGGCCAATTAATTTTGCGTGTGGTCGGCGTGAGGTGATGCACATTTTCTCCACTTAGAATGGGGAGATGAAGAGTCGCCGGTTGGGTGAGGTGTGGGGCGTCGCGTGAGCCATTGGATGGATGCGACTACGGCGGGTGTGCTGGCGGTGGTATTTGTTGCGACGTTGATCCGGTCGGCGTTCGGGTTTGGCGAGGCGTTGATTGCAGTGCCGCTGCTGGCGCTGTTTCTTCCGTTGAAGGTTGCCGCGCCGGTTGCTGTGCTGGTATCGATTACGATTGCCGCGGTGGTGGTGGCGCAGGACTGGCGGAAGATTCATGTACGTAGTACGGGGTGGCTGGTGGGGGCTACGCTGTTCGGGATTCCTTTGGGATTGCTGCTTTTGACGAGCACGCATCAGCAGGCGGTGAAGGCTGTGCGCTGGCGATTTTTATTCTGGCGTTCGCGGCGTACTCGCTGCTGGGGCGCAAGCCGCCGGAGTTGAAGAGCGATAACAAGGCGTGGCTGCTGGGATGCGGGTTTGTTGCGGGTGTGTTTGGCGGGGCATATGGGATGAATGGGCCGCCGCTGGTGATCTATGGAGCGATGCGGCGGTGGTCGGCGCAACACTTTCGTGCGACGCTTCAGGCTTATTTTCTTCCGGCGAGCGTGTTCGGCATGGGCGGGTACTGGCTGGCCGGGCTTTGGGTGCCGGCTGTGACACACTATTATCTGTTGAGTTTGCCTGTGCTTCTGCCGACGGTTTGGCTGGGCAGGGTGGTGAACCATCGCCTGCATGAAGATGTTTTTTTGAAGTATGTTTACGGCGGGCTGGCAGTGATTGGCGTTGTGCTGCTGGCGGAGTCTGTGCACGGATAGGAATGGTTGGATGATTCGAGGATGCTTTTTATTGATAGCGGTTTGCGCGCTGGCAGGGTGCAAGTCGATGCCTCCACCGATGCCGCTGGAGCAATTGAATGCTCAGCAGATGCGCGGGCACACGCTGTTTCAAACCCACTGCGCTGCGTGCCACTATGACCGCAAGGACAAGCCTCTGCATGGACCGCCATTGCTGGGCGTGTTCAAGAGGCCGACGCTGCAGAGTGGAGCTCCAGCGAACGATGAGCGTGTGACGGCGACGATTCTGCATGGACACGGGCTGATGCCGGCAGTGGGGAATAATATGGACCAGCAGGATATCGACGATCTGCTGGCGTATCTGCATACGCTTTAAGTGCAGGGAGTAGGCAATAGGAAATAGGGAGTAGAGGGCAATACACTGCTCTGCAAGGACGAGGTTAGGTTGAGCGACGAGAGTGAGATTAAGAAGCTGCAGGCGCGGGCGCACGGGATGCTGCCGGGCGTGGCGGGGATCTGTTTGTTCATGTTGGTGGTATCGACGGTGGGTGTAGTTGGAGTGCTAGATGGACAGTTTACGGGGCTCGCTGCACGGTACGGAGTATTGCCGGTGTGCACGATGATCGTCGTGGGCGTTTTTGGGCTATTGCGGCTTAAGAGATGGGGCTGGGCACTTGTTTTAGGTGGAACACTGATGCTTTCTCTTGGCTATTTATTTATGTCTCGGGTTGCACATAATCCAAGGTTACTGGTGATGGCTGGGCTTGCACTATGCTTTTTCCTGTATTTAGTGAGGCCTGAAGTGAGAGAGCGGCTGCGCTGAGTTTTGGCGCGGTTGGATACAATGGAGGGGATGACTCCGCCGATTGCACAGCTACAGGAAGGCCTGGTTCAGATCGATCTGACGCCGAGGAAGCCTTCGCCGAAGCCGGCGTGGTTGAAGGCAAAGGCTCCCATGGGGGAGACCTTCCACAATCTGAAGAAGATGGCGCGGGAGCTGAACCTGCACACGGTGTGCGAGAGCGCCCATTGCCCGAACATCGGCGAGTGCTGGAATCAGAAGGCCGCGACGTTCATGATGCTGGGGAACCTCTGCACGCGGCGATGCGGTTTCTGCGCGGTGCCGAAGGGGAAGCCGGAGCCGATTGATTTCGATGAGCCGCGACGAGTGGCGTATGCGGTTGCGCAGTTGGGGTTGGCGCATGCTGTGATTACGAGCGTGAATCGCGATGACGATAATGTGGGCGCGGCGCGGGCATTTGTGAGCGTGATTGAAGAGATTCGGCTGCAGGCTCCGGGATGCCGGGTTGAGGTGTTGACGCCGGACTTTCAGGGAGTGGAAGAGGCGCTGCGACTGGTAGTGGCGGCGCGGCCGGAGATTCTGAATCACAATATCGAGACGGTGCCGCGGCTGTATCGCGTGGCGAAGAGCGGTGGACGGTATGAGCGGTCGCTTGGGTTCTTAGAGAAGGCGAAGGCGATTGCGGCGGAGATGTTTTCGGATCGGGATGGGGATCAGATTGTCACCAAGACGGGCATCATCGTCGGGATGGGCGAGGAGATGCATGAGCTGCTGGCGGTGTTTCGCGACCTGGCGGATCGTAAGGTGGATATTCTGACGATCGGGCAGTATCTGCGGCCGTCGAAGGACCATCTGGTGATGAGCCGGTACTACACGCCGGAGGAGTTTGCGTTTCTGAAGCATGAGGCTCTGGGGATGGGCTTCAAGCATGTGGAGAGCGGGCCGCTGGTGCGGAGTAGCTATCATGCGCAGGAGCAGGCTGAGGCTACTGGGCTGGCGTGAGGGTGAAGTATGGCATTCGATATCCAATCATGACGAAAGAACAATCGCGAGAGGTACGATGCGCAATCCGACGCACGTTTCTTGAAGTGTGGGATCCGATTGGAATTACTGACGAGCCAAACGCACAGGATGAATACGACGGTTACATTGGCCGTGCCTTTGAATTGCTGACGACTGGCGACAGCGACAAAGAAATCATCGAATACCTCAATTGGGCTGCGGAACGGATGGGTATGGATGGAAGCACAGCAAGGTTGGAGACTGTTGTAATGGCGTTGCGGCAAATACCGATTCCTCGCTGAAGCGAATCCACGTAGATGCCATTCCGTGAGTCTTTACCGAGTTGCCTATATATCTTTGATGGTATATTACGTACATGGCATATGGGGTCGAGGTTACCGACGAGTTCAAAAGTTGGTACGAAGATACTCTCAATGCCTCGGAGCAGTTAAGTGTGGAACGTGTCGTGACTTTGCTGATGGAGGCAGGGCCGGCGCTTGGACATCCTTACAGCTCCGGCATCAAGGGATCGAAATACTCGCATATGCGTGAGCTACGCATGCAGCACGAGGGGCGGCCCTATCGCATTCTCTATGCATTCGATCCACGACGGGTTGCGCTGATGATTCTGGGAGGAGACAAGACTGGAGACGGGAGGTGGTATGAGAAGGCCATCCCTGAAGCGGATTTGCTGTATGCAAAGCATCTGAAGGAATTGAAGAGGAAGTAACGGTTCGTCCAGGTTATTTTCCTAAAATCCGGAAAGCGGAGTGAATATGGGAACAAATTGGAAGTCGCTGAAACATAAGTCCACTGCGGAGGAACGGGCTGCGGTGCAGCAAGAGGCTCGTGCTGAGCTGCAGCGTATCGGTTTTGGCAAGCTCCGGCAGGCCCGTAAACAGACACAGGTTGCTGTTGCTGAGAAGTTGAAGGTTCAGCAAGGAGCGGTCTCGCGTCTTGAGAGGCAGACGGACCTCCTGCTGAGCACGCTGGGAGGGTACGTTGGCGCGCTGGGTGGAAGGCTGGAGTTACGAGCTGTATTTCCCGATGGAGATTTCGTGATCGAGACTCTGGCAAAGAAGAGATCGGTGCGGAAGACGGTGAGACCGACGCATAGGGGCAAGCGGAGCGCTTAGAATGGCAGTCGCAGTATTGAGAGGGAATGACACATGAGTCCAGCGATGACCTCTTCGAGGCACGGATTAGGGTTGAGCGAGTTGGCGCCGCGGGCGGTGCAGTCGGAGATTCGTGCGATGACGCAGGAGTGCGACCGCATGGGTGGTGTGAACCTGGCGCAGGGAGTTTGCGATACCGAGGTGCCGGCGGTGGTGGCTGAAGGAGCGATTCGCGCCATCCGTGATGGGTTGAATATCTATACGCGGATGGATGGAATTGCTCGGCTGCGGACGGCGATTGCAGCGAAGGCGGAGCGGACGCTGGGGATTACTGTGGACCCGGAGCGCGAGGTGTTTGTGACCAGCGGCGTGACGGGCGCGTTTCAGGCTGTGGTGATGGCGCTGCTGAATCCGGGCGATGAGGTGCTGCTGTTTGAACCGTTCTATGGGTATCACGCGAACACATTGCGGTCGGTGCGGGTGGCGGCGGTGCCGGTGGCGATGACGGCTCCGGCCTGGGGGCTGGATTTGAATGCGGTGCGGGCGGCCATTACGCCGAAGACGCGCGGGATGGTGATCAATACGCCGTCGAACCCGGCGGGGAAGGTATTTACGCGCAAGGAGCTGGAGGGGCTGGCGGCGATTGCGGAGGAGTTCGATCTGTTCGTGTTTACGGACGAGATCTATGAGCACTTTATCTATGGCGGGGCTGGTGCTGGGGAGGGGCATGTCAGTTTCGCTGCGCTGCCGGGCATGCGGGAGCGAACGATTTTGATGTCGGGGTTTTCGAAGACGTTTTCGGTGACGGGGTGGAGAGTGGGGTATCTGATCGCCGATGCGAAGTGGCTGGGGTCGATTGGGTACTTTCACGATCTGACGTATGTGTGTGCGCCTGCTCCGCTGCAGCAGGGATGCGCGGATGGGGTGGAGAAGCTGGGAGCGGAGTTTTACGAGGGGTTGGCGCGGGAGCATGAGTTGAAGCGGACGATGATTGTGGATGCGCTGCGCGATGCGGGGATGGAGCCGCACGTTCCGGATGGGGCGTACTACGTGCTGGCTTCGGCGAAGAATCTGCCGGGTGCAACCGCGGCTGAGAAGGCGAGGGCTTTGCTGGCGAAGACCGGTGTGGCTTCGGTGGCGGGGTCGGCGTTCTTCCGGCCTGGGAAGGGTGAAGATCTGCTGCGGTTCTGTTTTGCGAAGAAGGACAAGGATCTGGCGGAGGCTTGTCGGCGGTTGCGCGCGCTGGGGGCGTGAGCGGGTTCTCCGAAGTAAAGCGGATTGAAGCTGCAATCAAGAACAAGAGTGCGAAGGAGCTGGAGTGGTCACTGTGGCACTGCCAGATGCGGCAGGGGATTCCTTCTGCACAGCCGGGAGAGGTGAAGTACTGGCGTGGGATTGAGGCTCTGGTGAAAGAGGCGATGGCTCCTCCGGTTGCGGCGAAGGTTTATCCGGCGAAGAAGAAAAAGCGCGAGGGGCGTGGGTTGGGTTTAGGGCCGGTTGAGGGCGGAGAGTAGTTCGAACGGCGCGCTGAACTATGAGGCATTGGCGAACGAGAAAAGACTACCCCAGGGGCTAAAGCCCCGATTACAGGCAAAGATTTAAGAGGGCCAAGGCTGAAGCCTTGGCTTACCTAGAAGCGAAGACGATGGTCGGCATGGAAGCGAAGACAAGAAGACGATAGGAGTTCTACGAGCGAAAGACACAGTCGGCCTGGAAGCGAAAGAGAGTTGCGAGGCGGTTGGAGAGTAAGGGAATTTTGTGGCTTTCCTCGCACGGCGGGAAACGTCTCTGTAAAATATCGGTTGCGGCAGAGGAGATTGAAATGGCATCGTTTATGGCTGGAAATCCGGCGTTGAAGGCAGCACACCAGCAGATGAAGGCGAAGATGGACAGCACGGTGGAGGACTTCCGTGGGCATCTGCTGTCGGCGCGGACGGGACGGGCGAATGTGCATATGCTCGACCAGGTGAAGGTGGACTACTACGGCACGGATACTCCTGTGGCGCAGATGGGGCAGGTGACGACACCGGAGCCGACGCTGATCCTGGTGCAGCCGTATGACGTGGGGATGGTGTCGGCGATCGAGAAGGCGATTCGCACGTCGGGGACGGGGTTGAACCCGATGAGCGATGGCAAGGTGATTCGCGTGCCTGTGCCTCCGATGACCGAGGAGCGGCGCAAGGACGTCGTGAAGCAGTTGAACAAGACGCTGGAGGACCACAAGACGGCGATCCGGAATATCCGGCGCGATGGGAACGATCAGATCAAGAAAGCGGCGAAGGACAAGCTGATCTCTGCCGACGATGAGAAGCGGGCGAGCGATGAGGTGCAGCAGATAACCGACGCGGAGATCAAGCGGGTTGAGGATCTGTTCAAGGCGAAGGAAAAAGAGATCATGACAGTCTGAGCTACTGCGCGTAGGGCGATAGGCGCCTTCGGCGCAAAGACACAGGGGTGGGCTTGGTGGCCTGCCCTTTTGTTTTGGTGGCGCTACGGGCGTTGAGAATTATGCGCATTGGCCTTCACCTGAGGCGGTGGAGGCCACTTTTGCTGGGAGAGGAGATTCGCTTCCGGGTTTGACTCGCTTTCGCGGGTGAAGCCCTCGATGGTGCTGCGCGCTCTGAGGTAGATGCGCTGTGTGCAGGCAGAGCATCGCCAGGGATAGTAGCCGAAGAGAGAGAAGATGCGCTGCTCCACAAAGCTGATGCGCTTGAGTCGAGAGAGCTTACCATCCGCCTTACATTTCGTACACTGCATCCTTACCTCCGTGCTCTGAGTGGCTTGGAAGAACGCGGCCCTGGTATTCCTACGCCGGGAAAGGATCGGCGGATTGTTGACGCAGAATATTTCTAGACGCCCTGGTAGACGTAGCCGATGAAGGCTTCGGGCTTTTTGCCCCACTTTTCGTCGTAGGAGGCGGTGGGCTTGGCGGCGATGGTGTCCTGCAGGGACTTGCCCTCTTTTTTGAGTTTGGCGACGTTATCGCGAGCGCCGACCAGCATGTCGCGAAACTCGGTGAGCTGGGCTTTGTTGCCGATGGGGCCGTGGCCGGGGATGATGATGGTGCTGTCGGCGACGGAGGCGAGGTTTTTTTCCGAAGCGGTGATCATGCCGTCGATGTTGCCTCCGCTGGAGTAGTCGATGAAAGGATAGAAGCCGTTCCAGAACGTGTCGCCGCAGTGGAAGATGTCGGCTTCGGTGAAGTGGACGGAGATGTCGGTGTCGGTGTGTGCGGGCTCATAGTGGGTGAGCATGAGGGTATTGATGGAGTCGGAGAACTTGCGGTGGGTCTTGACGAGGACAGTAGGCAGGGCACCTTTGGGCGCGGCCGGGATGGTGGCGTTGAATGCAACGATCTGCTGGATGGTGGACATTCGGGCGAGGGTGTTCTCGTGGGCCCAGATGGTAGCGCCGGAGGAGTGCATCCACTCGTTGCCGTCGGTGTGGTCGAAGTGCCAGTGGGTGTTGATGAGGACATGCATGGGTTGGGCGTTGATGGCTGCGAGTGCGACGGTGAGCTGAGGCTGACAGGAGGCATAGCCGGAGTCGACGATGAGCTTGCCCTCTTTGGCGGTGAGGACGGCGATGTTGCCGCCAGCTCCGAGGAGCGCGGTGACGTTGCGCCGGAGAGGTGTGGTGGTGATCTTGTCGTTGGCGTTGGCGGCGCGGGCTTTGGCGAGGAAGTCCGTGGCCGGCTGGGCGAAGAGATTGCGCGAGACAAGGCAGGCTGCGGTTGCGGCTGCGCTCGTCGTGAGGAAGTGGCGGCGGGAGAGGGTTCGGAGCAGCGTCGTCATCGGGGGTTTCCTTTGTACCGTTGAAGATACAGGGTGCGAGTGTCGGATGGAAAGGGAGAAGCAAGGTTTTTTCGCCATAATTTGAAGGTTCCGAGGATTGCGCCGATGAGAGGAGAACAAGCTTTCAGTGTGGAGAGAGGCTTGTCGCGGCGGAGGTGCTGTATGGCTGAGACGAACGAGCTTGACGAGTTTGACGGGCAGCAGGAGAGACGGGTCGTCGTGGCGGAGGGAGTTATCGAGCGGAGGCAGCACACTCGCTATGCCGTGGATGCGTGGGCCGAAGTGATGGTGAAGGATGGGACGATGCTGTTTCGCGGGCGCGTGCTCGATGTGAGCCTTGGCGGATGCTACATCGAGACGGAGGCGCGGTTGAAGATGGCTCCGGGGACGCCGGTGGAGATGGTGTTTCGGGTGAATGATG